>DATHBB010000297.1:0-51421 GCA_035296385.1 Pyrinomonadaceae bacterium
GCAGAGAGCGCGCGTTGCGTGTCTGCGGAGAGGCCGTAGGGTTCGTGCACGATCTCGTCGGGCAGCCATTGATGATGTATGCGCGGCGAGTCAATCGCCTGCTGTATGTTCATGTCGTGATCGACGATGTTGATGATCGCCTGGAGAACGGTGTTGATGATTGTCGGGCCACCCGGCGTGCCGATGGTGAACCAGAGCGCGCCGTCCTTGCGCAGAACGAAGGTCGGCGTCATCGCGGAGAGAGGGCGCTTGCGCGGCGCGACGGCGTTGCGTTCACCTTGAATAAGGCCGAAGGCGTTCGGCGTGCCGGGCTTCGCGGCGAAGTCGTCCATCTCGTTGTTCAATAAAACGCCCGTGCCTTTCGCCGTGACGCCCGAGCCGTAGCCGAGATTCAGGGTGTAAGTGTTCGAGACGGCGTTGCCCTGTGCGTCAACGATGGTGAAGTGCGTCGTCTCTTCCGACTCGTATCCGGCGGGTCGCCCGGCGCGTATCTCCTCGCTCGTCGAGGCGCGTTCGAGGTTGATGCTCGCGCGCTGTCGCTCGGCGTAACTTTTATCGATTAGACCTGCGATGGGAACTTTGACGAAATCCGCGTCGCCCATGTACTCGGCGCGGTCAGCGAACGCGCGCCGCATCGCCTCCGTCACGAGGTGATACTTTTCCGACGAAGCCCAGTTCATGCCGCGCAGATCGTAGCCTTCGAGTATGTTGAGCATCTCGATGAGCACCGCGCCGCCCGAAGACGGCGGCGGCATCGAGATGACTTCGTGGCCGCGATAAGTCGTGCGCAAAGGCACACGCTCTTTCGCCTCGTAGCCGCGCAGGTCCGCGAGTGTCATCAAGCCCTTGTTGCGTTGCATATCTTCCGCGATGAGCCGCGCCGTCTCGCCCTCGTAAAACTCACGCGCGCCGCCGCGTTGCAGACGCGCGAACGTCGCCGCGAGTTCCGGCTGCCTGAGCGTGTCGCCTTCCTTGAAGTAGCGACCGTTGTTCAGGAAGATGCGCTTGCTGTCGGCGTAACGACCGAGCAGTTCCTCACTGCCGCGCAAACCGCGCGCGAACTGATGACTGATCGTAAAACCGTTTGCCGCGAGACGACGCGCAGGCTCCGCCAACTGCGCCCACGTCAAACGACCCGACCCGTACTTCTTGAGCGCGAGCGACATCCCCGCGACCGTGCCCGGCACGCCCGCCGCGCGATAGCCGATTGTTGAGGAGCCTTCGCCTTTGATCAAATCTCCTTTCGAGTCGAGATAGATGTCGCGCGTGGCCGCCTGCGGAGCCATCTCGCGGTAGTCAATCGCGGTCGTGCGCCCGTCGCTGAGGCGTATGAGCATGAAGCCGCCGCCGCCCAGATTTCCCGCCGCCGGATATGTCACCGCGAGCGCGAAGGCCACCGCAATCGCCGCGTCAACGGCGTTGCCGCCACGCTTCAAAATGTCCACGCCCACTTCGGACGCGATCTTGCTGGTCGAGGCGACCATCCCCTGCCGCGCGCGTACAGGATCGCGCGACGCCGCACGCGCGACTGCCGGATTGACGACCGCGACGCGAGGCAAACGGGACGGCGACGCGCCCGCGAGCAGGAACGCAAGCAGAAAAAAGATCGTGATGCGACGAAGTGCGTACATGAATCTTGACCCTCTCAATTTCAAACGACTATACGTGCAAATCCAACTCCATGAAAACCGTGCCTTTGATGGGATTGTAGCGGTAAGGCTCGATCAACTCGAACCCGAGCGAGGCGTAGAGTGCAATCGCTTCGCGCATCGTCGGGAGCGTGTCGAGCCGCATGCGCCCGTAGCCGAGTTCGCGCGCGCGTTCGATGGACGCTTCGGCCAACCTGCGCCCCAAACGTCGCCCGCGAAACTGCGGCCTCACGTAAAGCCGCTTCATCTCACAGACGCCCTCTTCGAGCTTTCGCAAAGCGATGCAGCCTGCCGCCGCCACAGCCGTCGCCGAATCTTCCCGGTCTTTCTTCGCCAGCAACAGGCAGCCCGCCGCCGCAGGCGCATACTGACCGGGCAACTGTGCCACTTCCTCGTTGAAGTTCTGAAAGTTGAAGTTGATGCCGACGCTCGACGCGAGTTCCAGAATCAACTCGCGCGCCTCTCCCAACTCTTCGGGCGATGCGACTTCAACGATCCGCATGGTTAAAGTGTGACGAGCAGACCGGCCAGAAACGCGCCGCGCCGCGCGATGTCTTCGCGCAGGATGTGTTCGTGCGCCGCGTGCGCCCCGTCGCCCGCCACGCCCAATCCGTCGAGCACTGTCGCGCCGACCGCCGCCGCGAAATTTCCGTCCGACGCGCCGCCGACGCTCGCCTCGCCCAACTCGAAGTCGAAGCCGGAAGCGATCCGTCGCGCGTGCTCGTAGAGCGCGACGACCGCCTCGCTCCTTTCGAGCGGCGGGCGATTGATGCCGCCCTCAATCAACAATTTGACGCGCTCGTCGAACGGTCGCAAATTCAGGATCGTCTCTTCCATTCGCAGCGCGTCGCCCATCGTGCTGAAACGCACGTCAACTTCCGTCTCCGCTTCAGCGGCGACGACGTTTGAGCGCGTCCCGCCCGAAACGACTCCCGCGTTCACGGTAACGCCGCGCGCCGCGTCGTTCAACGTGTGAAGCCGCTCGATCTGCCTTGCGATCTCCAGAATCGCGCTCGCGCCCTTTTCCGGCTCAAGCCCCGCGTGCGCGGCCACGCCTTCGGCGCGCAACGTGTAACTGCTCGTTCCCTTGCGCGCGGTCTTCGCGCGCCCGCCCGGCGCGGAGGGTTCAAACACGAGCACGTGAGCCGCGCGCCGCGCCTCCGCTTCCACGAGCGCGCGACCCGTCTGGCTGCCCACCTCTTCGTCGCACGTGAGGAGTATAACGACCGGACGAGTCGGTCGCAGTTTGAGCGTCGCGCAGGCGCGAAGCGCGTCGAGCGCCAGCGCACAGTTGGCCTTCATGTCGAAGATGCCCGGCCCGTAAAGACGCCCCTGCTCTTCGCGCCACGGTCGCGAAGCAATCGAGCCGCGCGAATGCACCGTGTCCGTATGGCCGAGTATTAAGGTCGTCTGCGCGCCGTTCCTGCCTTCGCCGAAGGCGCGTATACGCAAGTGCATTCCGAATTGAGGATCAAATTCAAAAGTGACTTCCGTGTCCGGCTCAATCCCCCGCGCCGCCTCTGCGAGCAACGAGACGACCGCGCGATTGCCCTCAACGTCGCCCGAAGGTGACTCCGCTTCGACGAGCGCGCGCATGAAAGACACCAACGCGTCTTCGCGCCGTTCAAAATATTCTCTGAGCGCGACCGCCACGCTCTGCTTCAACTCAAGGGGCATCTCGATTCCTATTATTAAACTTATCGACTCAAATCCGAAACCTTAAATTAATCCGCAAATCAATCGGCCATGTACGTCTCTTTCCTCACGGTCAGGGCGTCGATTCGCTTGCGTTTAATTTCAAACCCGATGCCGTCGGCGGTCGGCGCTGTGATCGTGCCGCGTGCGGAGACGGTGACGGGCGGCTCGATGATCTCTTCTTCCCAGTAGCGCGCGCTCGCCGAAACGTCGCCGGGCAAGGTGAAACCCGCGAGCGTCGCCATCGCGATGTTATGCGCGCGCCCGATGCCGGACTCCAACATGCCGCCGCACCACACGGGCACGTTTCGCTCGCGACACACGCGCTCGACCTCTTGCGCCTCGCCGTGACCGCCGACGCGCCCCAGTTTCACGTTGACGATGCGACACGCGCCCATCTCACACGCCTTGCGCGCGTCCTCGCTCGAACGAATGGACTCGTCCAGACACACGGGTGTCTCGATCCGCTCCTGCAAACGCGCGTGGTCAACCATGTCGTCGTAGGCGAGCGGTTGTTCGGCCATCATCAAGTCGAATTTGTCCATCGCCTGAAACAGCGGGGCGTCGGCGAGCGTGTAGGCTGAGTTCGCGTCAACCATCAAACTTATATCGGGAAACTCTGCGCGCACGCGTTCGACAATGGAGATGTCCCAGCCGGGTTTGATCTTGATTTTGATCCGCTGGTAGCCCGCGCCGAGTTCGCGCGCGATCTTCTCAAGCAGCGCTTCGGGTGAATCCTGTATGCCGATGGAGACGCCGCACGCGATCTCCGCATGCACGCCGCCGAGCAACTTCCAGAGCGGGAGGCGAGCGCGGCGCGCTTCGATGTCCCACACGGCGGTCTCAATCGCGGCCTTCGCCATGCGGTTGCCCCGCACGGCTTTCATCAAACGCGACACGTCCGACGCATGTTCGACTTCGCGCCCGACCGTCATCGGCGCGAGATAATGTTTGATCACGCTCCACGCGCTCTCCGCCCATTCTTCGCTGTAGAAAGGCCCTTCCCCGGCGGTACATTCGCCCCAGCCTTCCGTCCCTTCTTCGTCGAGCAGGCGCGCGAGCAGGATTCTGCGTTCGGTCGTGCGTCCAAAACTGGTCTCGAAAAAATGTATGAGCGGCAGGCGAATTTCCCGCAATTCGATTGATGCGATCTTCACGCGTTCGGACTCCTTCGGTGAGACATTATGTACGGATCACACAGCCTTTGCCAACATCAATTGACGAAAAGAAAAAGACGGCCACGTCAGCCGTCTTTTCCGTTAAATATGAGCGGGATGCACTTGAATAGTTTAAGTCTTCCTTAAGCGGAGACTTGTTCGGAGGTAATATCGGGGCCGAGATTCTCCGTCGTCACGGCGGCGTCTTCGCCCGTGAGCGCGGCGTGGAGCGTGTGCCATGAAAGGCTCGCGCATTTCACACGCGCGGGAAACTGGCGCACGCCCGCGAAGATTTTCAAACGCCCGAGATTATTCTCCGACGCCTCTTCATCGAGTTCGCCCGTCACCATCCGGTGAAATTCACTAAAAAGCGTCTCGACTTCCTCGCGCGTCTTGCCCTTCACGCTCTGCGTCATCATGCTGGCGGACGCTTTCGAGATGGCGCAGCCCGAACCTTCAAAGCTCACGTCGGCGACGCGCTCGTCTTCGAGTTGCATGTAAACCGTGAGTTGATCGCCGCAGAGCGGATTGAAGCCGTCGGCGTGGCGGTTGGCCGTCTCCAACTTGCGGAAGTTGCGCGGCTTCTTATTGTGGTCAAGTATGACCTGTTGATACAGTTCGCTCAGTTCCGACACTTTAACTAAACACCTCGATCACTTTCTCGACCGCGCCGACGAGCGTGTCAACCTCTTCCTTCGTGTTATAGAAGGAGAAGGAGGCGCGCGCCGTGGCCGGAATGTTGAAACGTTTCATCACGGGCTGCGCGCAATGATGACCCGCGCGAATGGCGATGCCCTCTTGATCCAGAATCGTCCCCACGTCGTGCGGGTGCACGTCTTCGATGACGAACGAGAGCGCGCCCGCCTTCTCGCGCGCCGTGCCGACGATGCGCACGCCCTCGACTGCCGAAAGTTTTTCGGTCGCGTAGGCGAGCAACTCCTGCTCGTAGGCGTGTGCGGCGGTGCGGTCGAGCGAGTTCAGATAATCTATCGCCGCGCCGAGTCCGATCTGCGAGGCGATGGCGGGCGTGCCCGCTTCAAACTTGTTCGGCAGTCCGGCGTAGGTCGTCTTCTCGAATGTGACGGTGCGGATCATGTCGCCGCCGCCGAGAAAAGGGTTCATGCGCTCCAGCATCTCCGCCTTGCCATAGACGACGCCGCTGCCCGTCGGCGCAAACATCTTGTGGCCGGAGATGATGTAGAAGTCCGCGTCCAAATCCTGCACGTCAATACGGAGATGCGGCGCGCCCTGCGCCCCATCAACGAGGACGGGCACGCCCTGCTTGTGCGCGCGCTCTATGATCTCTTTGACGGGGTTAATCGTGCCGAGCGCGTTCGAGACGTGCATCACGCAGACGAGTTTCGTGCGCTCGTTCAGAAGCGCCTCATACTCGTCGAGCAACAGTTCGCCCGCGTCGTTCATCGGGATGACGCGAAGCCGCGCGCCCTTCTCCTCGCAGAGCATCTGCCACGGGACGATGTTCGCGTGATGCTCCATCGCCGAGACGATGATCTCGTCGCCCTCGGAGACGAACTTGCGCCCGTAACCGTGCATTACGAGATTGATGCCCTCCGTGCAACCGCGCACGAAGATGCACTCGCGCGATTCACGCGCGTTGATGAAGCGGCGCACCTTCTCGCGCGCGCCCTCGTAGGCGGTCGTCGCGCGCTGGCTCAAATAATGCACGCCGCGATGAATGTTGGAATGTTCCTCACGCAAATAGCGGCTGCCGCGATCAATCACGACCTGCGGCACCTGTGAAGAGGCCGCGTTGTCCAGATAGACGAGCGGCTTGCCGTTCACTTCTTGCGCGAGAACGGGAAAATCTTCACGCACGCGCGCGACATCCCACGCCGCCGACGCCGCGTTCCCCGCCCCGCCTTCCTGCAACTCACTTAACATAGTCGTCTCTGTCGCACTCATCAATTCATCCCTCAGACTTCGAGCCGCGCGTGCAGGCGGTTCAGAATCGCCTCGTCCAACTGCCGCTTGATCGACTCGATCTTGATCTTCTCAACAAGTTCTTCCGCAAAACCGTATGTCAGCAAATTGCGCGCGAGGTCCGCGTGCAAACCGCGACTGACGAGGTAGAACAATTCCTCTTCTTCGAGTTGCCCGACGGTCGCCCCGTGCGCGCACTTCACGTCGTCGGCGTAAATCTCCAACTGCGGTTTGGTGTCAACGCGCGCCTCGTTCGAGAGCAGCAAATTTTTGTTCGACTGCTGCGCGTCGGTCTTCTGCGCGTCTTTGTGTACGAAGACTTTGCCGTTGAAGACGGCGCGCGATTTGCCGTCGAGGATGCCTTTGTAAAGTTGGTGGCTGGTGCAGTGAGGGCTGGAATGATCTATGAGCGAATGCGTGTCCGCATGCTGTCCCGTGCCGACGAGATAGAGACCGTCAACCCAACACTCCGCGCCTTCGTGCGAGAGTTTCACAGTGATGCCGTGCCGCGACAGTTGCGCGCCGAGCGTGATGGTTGTCAGATCGTACGTGCCGCTTCGTCCGAGTTCGGCGTTCGTCGTGGCGATGTGGAAAGCGCGTTCGCTCTCCCGTTGAACTTTGTAATGCGTCAGGCGCGCACGCTCGCCGACGAAGACTTCGACCACCGCATTCGTGAACGAAAGCGTCTCTCCGATTGACGCGTAGCTCTCGATGATCGTGGCCGCGCTCTCGCGCTCCGCGACGACGAGCACGCGCGGGAAGATGGCCGCCGGATGCGGCGCGGGCGCGGAGAGAAACAAGAGTTGAATCGGCGCGGCGACCTGCGCGCCTTTGGGCAAATAGATGAGCGCGCCGCTGCCGAGGAACGCGCCATTTAAGGCATGGAAGCTGTCCGTTTCGGTTTCGGTGGGGCGCGCGAGGTGCGAGCGCATGTCGAACTCGTGCTCACCGCTCAAGGCCGAAGTTAAATCTTTGACGACGACGCCCGCGGGCAGTCCTTCGGTTGACGAAAACTCCGCGCGGTAAACTCCGTTGACGAAGACCAGACGGCTCGCCGCTTCCGGCGCGATGAAAGCCTCCACGTCGTTCGCCGTCAACTCGCTCTGCGCATCCGGCGCGACGGGCGCAAACGCGCCCCGCGCGATGGGCGCGACGTTCGTATACTTCCAATCTTCAACGTCCGTCGTCGGGAAGCCGACGCGCTCGAAACGATCCATCGCCATTTCGCGCAGACGCAGCGCCCACGCGGGAAGCGTCTGCGCGCCTGCCGCCTGCGACGCTTCAAACGCATCCCTGTATGAACTCTTCTCTTTCGTCGCTTGTGCCATCATCCCCTTCAAACTCTCAAACTCATCCATCTTAGAAATCCGCGTCGACGAACTCACGCGCTCGTCGCCAACGGTTGCCCGTCCGCCGCTTCGTCCTTGATCCAATCGTAGCCCTTCTCTTCGAGCGCGAGCGCAAGCTCTTTGCCGCCGGAGCGCACGATGCGTCCTTTGTAAAGCACGTGTACGAAGTCCGGCACGATGTAGTTGAGCAGGCGTTGGTAGTGCGTGACGAGCACGATGGCGTTGTCTGCGTTGCGCAGTTTGTTGACGCCTTCCGAGACGATGCGCAGCGCGTCTATGTCGAGTCCGGAATCGGTCTCGTCGAGCACGGCGAGCTTCGGTTCGAGCACGGCCATCTGCAAAATCTCGTTGCGCTTCTTCTCGCCGCCCGAAAAGCCTTCGTTGACCGAACGCGACATCAGCCCTGCGTCCATCTCCACGATCTTCGCGCGCTCCTTCAACAAATCTTTGAACTCAAGCGGATCGAGTTCCTCTTCATTGAGGTGCTTGCGCTTCTCGTTGTAGGCGAGACGCAAAAACTGCGCGTTCGACACGCCCGGAATTTCCACCGGATACTGGAACGCGAGAAAAACGCCTTCGCGCGCGCGCTCATCAGGTTCGAGTTCCAACAAATTCTTGCCGTCGAACAAAACCTCGCCCCCGGTCACTTCGTAAGACGGATGCCCCGCCAGCACTTTCGCCAGCGTTGACTTCCCCGAACCGTTCGGCCCCATGATGGCATGCACCTCGCCGCGCTTCACCGACAGGCTCACGCCCCGCAAAATTTCCTTGCCCTCAACCCTCGCATGTAGATCACGAATCTCTAACACAATATTTACTCCGTAAATATAGAGGTCAGAGGCTAGAGGTTAGAGGTCAGTTACAAAACAAGAACTGATTTTTACTGACCTCTAACCTCTGACCTCTAACCTCTGCTTTTAACCCACGCTGCCTTCCAGTTTCATTCCGAGCAGGCGTTGCGCCTCGACAGCAAACTCCATGGGGAGTTCGCGGAACACATCTTTGCAAAAACCGTTGATGATCAGCGACACCGCATCCTCCTGCGAGATGCCGCGCTGGCGCAGGTAGAACAACTGTTCCTCGCTGATGCGCGAAGTGGTCGCCTCGTGCTCGACCTTCGCGGTGTTGTTCGACACCTCGATGTAAGGGAAAGTGTTCGCGCCGCACTTGTCGCCGATTAGGAGCGAATCGCATTGCGTGTAGTTGCGCGCGCCCTCGGCTCCGGCCAGCACTTTGACGAGGCCGCGATAGCTGTTGTTCGATCTGCCAGCCGAGATGCCCTTCGAGACGATGTTCGAGCGCGTGTTCTTGCCGATGTGGATCATCTTCGTGCCCGTGTCGGCCTGCTGCGCGTGATTGGTGAGCGCGACGGAATAAAACTCGCCGATGGAGTTGTCGCCTTGCAGGATGCACGAAGGATATTTCCACGTGATGGCCGATCCGGTCTCAACCTGCGTCCAGGAGATTTTCGAGTTGCGACCGCGACACGCGCCGCGCTTCGTGACGAAGTTGTAAATGCCGCCTTTGCCCTCTTCGTCGCCCGCGTACCAGTTCTGCACGGTCGAATATTTGATCTCCGCGTCGTCCAGAGCGACGAGTTCGACGACCGCCGCGTGCAGTTGGTTCTTGTCGAACTTCGGCGCGGTGCAGCCTTCGAGATAAGAGACGTGCGAATTCTCCTCGGCGATGATGAGCGTGCGCTCGAACTGGCCGGACTCCGAGTTGTTGATGCGGAAATAGGTGGACAACTCCATCGGGCAGCGCACGCCCTTCGGGATGAAGACGAACGAACCGTCCGTGAAGACCGCGCTGTTCAAGGCGGCGAAGTAGTTGTCGTTTGTCGGCACGACCGTGCCGAGATATTTCTTGATGATGTCGGGATATTCCAGCACCGCTTCGGAGAACGAGCAGAAGATGACGCCGTGCTTCTTGAGCTTCTCTTTGTAAGTCGTCGCAACAGATACCGAATCGAACACGGCGTCAACCGCCACGTTCGCCAGTTGCTTCTGCTCGGTCAGAGGAATGCCTAGTTTCTCGAACGTCTTGATCAACTCAGGGTCAACTTCGTCCATGCTCGCCAACGTGGGCTTCTGCTTGGGCGCGCTGTAATAAATGATGTCCTGATAGTCCACCGACGGGTAAGAGATGTTCGGCCAGTGCTTCGGCTCCTCCATCTTCAACCAGTTGCGGTAGGCTTTGAGGCGAAACTCAAGCATGAACTCCGGCTCGTTCTTCTTCGCTGAAATAAGCCGGATCGTGTCTTCACTCAAGCCGCGCGGGATCATGTCCGATTCGATGTCGGTCACGAAGCCGTACTTGTATTCTTTGTTGGTCAGTAATTCGATTGAACTCATCTTTGTCTCTTCTTCACCCTATGAAAACTTAAAAATCTTTTTGACGAAATTTCGTCCAAACTCTCACGCGCGCCCGTGCGTCGTCTGGCGCGACAGCGAACTTATCTGGTGCAAGGTCGTCTCCACGTTCGACTCCGTGCCCAAAAGTTGCGCGAGCGTGATGCTCGCCATGGCCTTTTGCACAACGTCGTGCAGGCCGACGATGACGGGGCGTATGCCGCAGTTACCCGTGTGCACGCAGGCGTCGAGTATTCCGGTGTAGCTGTTGCAATGGCTCGCGAGCACGTCTTCGTCGAGCACCTTGATGATCTCGTCGAGGTGTATCTCGGCGGCATCGCGCGCGAGACGGTAGCCGCCCTTCGTGCCGCGAATCGACGTGACCAGCCCGGCTTTGTTCAAAATCCAGAGCAACTTGCCCGCGTTGGCCGTCGAAATCCCCTCGCGCTCGGCGATTTGCGTGAGCGTCAAATACTCGCCCTCGCCAAGCGGCGCGAGTTGCAAGAGGCAACGCAGCCCGTATTCTTCCTGTGCGGAGACTTTCATGTAAACCGCTCCAACATCAGCAATTATCAAGTTCCGGGAGTGATTATACGGATACCTTACTTTTTAGTCAAGATTAGGGCGATGCCGCCGCGCCGACGCGTTTTTCGTGCTGCGGGGAAGAACATTGACCCTTGATCCGGCAGGCGTTACAATCGCGCGCGTAAGTCTAAGGCACGCGCCGTTACTTTGAATTTGTCTCCCGACCCGCGCGATAACTTCTACTGCTAGAAAAACCCCCATGCCAATTTTCAAAAAATTTTCCGTCACGCCCTATCTCCTGCGCCGCTGGTACTGGGTGCTCACAGTCGTACTCACGCTCGTGATCTGGGGCGGGCTGGCGCTCGCGCTCAAGCCCGTCGAAGACCGCGCGGGCACTTACGCGACGCGCCCTTACGGTTTCATGACCGGCATGGAAGACTCCGCGCTCGACGTGCTGTTCCAACTGCGCGACGTGCGCCAGCCGCACTTGCGCGAGCGCGGGAAGAAAGAATCAATCGTCATCATCGAAGTTGACGAAGACTCGATCAGAGACTCGAACGTGCGTCTGCAAAAGTGGCCGCGCACCTGGTACGCGCGTCTGATTGATCGTGCTGCGGAGGGCGGCGCGAACACCATCGGGCTCGACCTTTACTTGAGCGAAGAGGGCGGCATCTCTGCGGAAGACAAAGCGGCTGACCAGAAAATGGTCGAGTCGCTATCGAACGCCGGAAACGTCGTGGTCGCGCAGAAGCTCGAAGCGGGCGGCTCGTCGGCCATCGTCCCTTTGCCGATGTTCGCCGAGGCCGCTTATCTTGTCGGCTTCGTCGATTTGCCGCACGAGAGCGACCGCTTCGTGCGCATCGCTCAACTCTCGCGCGTCGTTAAACGGGACGACGGCACGGTGGACTCGCAGTTCAGTTTTGCGACGCAGATCGCGCGCGGTTTCACCGAACAGGAGATCGAAGCGCCGCCCGGCCAGAACAAGGTCACGCTCGGCGAGCGCGTGCTCCCCTTGCGCAACGATCTCAACTTGCAGGTGGATTTTCGCGGGCGCTCGCCCGGATTCACGCGCGTCTCGGCCAGAGATATTTTGTGCGAAGACTTCAAAAGCGCCTCCGCCCCGAACCTTAAATGCGACGAGCGCCCGCCGCTGCCCGAAGATTTCTTCCGAGACAAGGTCGTGCTGATCGGCGCGACCAACAACGACGCGCCCGATCTCTTTACGACTCCTTATTATTTACCCAAGCAACTCGTGCGCCCCGTCCTGCAAATGTTCGACAAGAACTTGCCGACCGTGCCGAAGTTGATGCCGGGCATCGAAGTGCACGCCAACATTCTGGCGACGATACTCAACGGTAAATATCTCGTGCGCCCGACGTATCGCCAGCAACTATTGATGCTGCTCTTGCCGCTCGTTCTGGTGGCGGCGGGAATCTTCTGGCTGCGCGCGTTTTGGGGATTTTTAATCACCATCGTCGTCGCGGCGTCGGTGTTGATGATCGCGTCGTGGGCTTTCAACACGCACGGCATGATTCTGCCGCTGGCGAGCGCGGAACTCGGTATACTGGGCATGCTCGCGCCGTCGGGCTTCCTGTTGCGCTACGCGCACGAACGTTCCATACGCGACGCGACCGAAGCCGAACGCGCGGCCATCATGGACATCTTCTCGAAGTGCGTCTCGCCCGAAGTGGCCGACACGCTCTGGCAGCAGCGCGGCGATCTCTCTATCGCGGGCGAGCGCCGCATCGTCACGCTCATCTTCACGGACATACGCGGCTTCACGACGCTTTCGGAGTCTGTGGATTCGGCGGTGGTCGTGACGTGGTTGAACGAATACTTCAGCCGCATGCACCGCATCGTCTGTTCCTACGGCGGCCACATCAACAAGTTCATCGGCGACGGTCTGATGATCGTCTTCGGCGCGCCGGTTGATCGCGGTCAGAAGTTGGAAGCGCGCGCGGCGGTGGCCTGCGGCCTTGAGATGCTGCAAGAGGTCGAGCGCATCAACGAAGACTGGAAGGGCACGGGTCGTCCGCAGATTGCCATCGGCGTCGGCGTTCACACGGGCGAGGCGACGTGCGGTGTGGTCGGGGCGGAAGGCCGTCTCGAATACACGATCATCGGCGACACGGTGAACCTCTCGGCACGACTCGAATCAACGACTAAGGAGAAGGGCGTCCCGATTTTGATCAGCGACGCGACCGCCGCGCTGCTCGGCGTAGATTACGAAGCCGAACCGCTCGGCGACGTGAAGGTCAAAGGCAAGAATCAGAGCACGGAAGTGTTCACCGTCAGGAAGAGCACGAAGAAGCCGACCGGCGTGCGGGCTAAAGCGCCCGAGCCGCAGGCAACCGTGTAAGTGAAATAACGATGAAGTAGGAACGCGGAACGATGAAGTAAAAGCTGTCCGTTGTCCGTTGTCAGTAGTCAGTTGTTAAGTGGTTATCACGCAATATGCTAAAGACGGTCTTGAACAACTGACTACGGACTACTGACAAAGAACAGCCTTCCATTCATCGTTCCGCGTTCCTGCTTCATCGTTAGCTTAAAATTCGCTTCACCTGCGCCATTCGTCAATTAACGATGCGACCAGCCCCGTCCAGCCCGTCTGGTGCGATGCGCCGAGTCCCATGCCGGTGTCGCCGTGAAAGTATTCGTAGAAGAGTATGTGGTCGCGCCAGTGCGGGTCTTCCTGAAACTTCCTGTACCAGCCGTGCGCGGCGCGGCGGTTCTGGCCGTCGCGCGTGAAGAGATGAATCAGTCGGTCGGCGAAGCCGCGCGCCATGTCGTTGAGCGTCACGTTCGGCTCGCCCGCGACCGGACTCTCGATCTCGAACTTCGACCCGTAAGCCTTGCCCACCTTGCGCAACGACTCGATCATCATAAAGGAAGTGGGAAACCAGACGGGGCCGCGCCAGTTGGAATTGCCGCCCTTCAACATCTCGACCGACTCCGCAGGCTCGTAGCCCACCTGCGCATCGCCGAAGTGGAACGGGTGCTGCTCGTGATATTTCGACAGGCTGCGCAAGCCGTAGTCGGAGCGAAATTCGTTCGGGTCCCAGATGCGCTCAAGGAGGTGGCGCATCTGGTCCTCGTTGACGATGGCGAGCACGAAGACGCGCTGGTCGTCGTGCTCCACGATTTGCACGCAACTCTGCACGATGTCCTGCCGGTTCTCGATGAACCAGTGTAGCTCGCGGTGGAA
The DNA here is from genome assembly GCA_035296385.1 of Pyrinomonadaceae bacterium. Classification (GTDB taxonomy): domain Bacteria; phylum Acidobacteriota; class Blastocatellia; order Pyrinomonadales; family Pyrinomonadaceae; genus JAIVJZ01. The sequence goes on from DATHBB010000297.1 coordinate 13,873, forward strand.
TTGCGTGAAGGGTTTGATCCAGTTCTCTTCCAGACGCTCGATAGCGTAGAGCGGGATGAGGCCGACGAGCGAGCGCACGCGAAACTTGTGGTGCTCGCCGTTCGGGTAGCTCAGCACGTCGTAGAAGAATTTGTCTTCCTCGTCCCACAGTTGGTAGCCGACGCTGCCCATCTTCTTCATCGCCGCGCCGACGTAGACGTAGTGTTGGAAGAACTTCGTCGCGAGCGCTTCGTAAGCCGGGTTCTCTCGGGCGAGTTCGAGCGCGATGCGCATGAGGTTGAGGCAGAACATGCCCATCCAGCCGGTCGCATCACTTTGTTCGAGTTGCGCGCCGTTCGGCAGTTCGTGGCTGCGGTCGAGCACGGTGATGTTGTCGAGTCCGAGGAAGCCGCCCTCGAAGACGTTGTTGCCCTCGCTGTCAACCTTGTTGACCCACCACGCGAAGTTGATCAGCAACTTGTGGAAACACTTTTCGAGGAACAGGCGGTCGGGCTTGCCGCTGGCGACGCGATCCATGTTGTAGATGCGCCACACAGCCCACGCGTGTACGGGCGGGTTGAGATCGGAGAACTCCCACTCGTAGGCCGGAATCTGCCCGTTCGGATGTTGGAACTGTTCAAAGAGCAACAGCCACAGTTGCTCCTTCGCAAACTCCGGATCGACGAGCGCGAGCGGCACGCAGTGGAAGGCCAAATCCCACGCGGCGAACCAGGGGTATTCCCACTTGTCGGGCATGGAGAGCACGCGCATGCTCTTGATGTGCATCCAGCGATGGTTGCGTATGTGGCGGCGCGATTCGGGCGGCGGCCACGCCGGGTTGTCGCCCTCGAACCACGCGCGCACGTCGTAGATGTAAATCTGTTTGCCCCAGAGCATTCCCGCGAACGCCTGCCGCTGCACGCGCCGCTCGTCTTCCGTCGCCTTCTCAGGATGAATCGACTCGTAAAACTCGTCGGCCTCCTTGCGACGCGCGCCCATGATCTTGTCCACGTCGGCGAGCGGCTTCTTCAACTTCTCGTCCGTCAGACGCAGCTTCACGACGACCGAGCCTCCCGCCGGAACGTTCAACTCGTAATGCAGGCACGCTTTCGTCCCCGTCTGTTCGGGGTTGACGGTCGGCTCGCCGTTGACGATGTGGCGGTGGAATCCGTCCTTGACGTAGGGCTTGCGGCTCTTGACGTGCGCGCCCCAGACGCGCTCCGAGTTCGTCTCGTTATCCGTGAACAGCGGGCGCGCTCCCGCGTCCGCGTAGAGGTAGCGCGTGCCGAGACAATATTTGAAGGGCAGGCCGGGCAGCCCGCACGTCTCTTCGTCGGAGGCGACGAGAGTGACGAAGTCTTTGCCGCTCTCGCCGACGCGTATCGTCGGCTCGGCTGAAGGCGTAGGCCACCAAGCCCAGATGTTGCGAAACCAGAGGTGCGGGAGCAGGTGAATCGTCGCTTCCTCCGGCCCGCGATTGAAGACTTCGATGCGGACGCAGATGTCTTCGGGCGCGGCCTTCGCGTATTCGACAAACACGTCGAAGTAGCGGTCGTCGTCGAAGACGCCCGTGTCCAGCAGTTCGTATTCGGCGTTGTGGCCGCTGCGGCGCGCGCGGTTCTCCGCGATGAGTTGGCTGTAGGGAAACTCGCGTTGCGGGTACTTGTACAAATATTTCATGTACGAGTGGGTCGGCGTCGAGTCGAGATAGAAGTAGTACTCTTTCACGTCCTCGCCGTGATTGGCTTCGCTTGAGACCAACCCGTAGAGACGCTCTTTAAGGATCGGGTCTTTGCCGTTCCAGAGCGCGAGCGCGAACGTCAGCAGTTGGTAGCGATCACAGATTCCCGCCAGCCCGTCTTCGCCCCAACGGTAAGCCTTCGAGCGCGCGAGATCGTGCGGGAAGTAGTCCCACGCCGTGCCGTGCTCGCTGTAGTCCTCGCGCACCGTACCCCACGCGCGCTCGGACACGTACGGCCCCCACTTGCGCCAGGGGGGAATGTGCGCTGTCGTTTGCTCATTCAGACGTTCGTGTTCTTTGGTCGCCATGGGAAGTTGGGTCACTGATTGAAGTTAAATAAAAAGTTTCACGCCGGAGGCGCAATCAAGCCTGACGTAAGGCGCAAAGAAAAATGTGCTTTAACTTTGCGCCTTTGTTTTGATCTTCGCGTCTCCAGCGTGAGATTCATACTCGCGAACTCGACACAGTCTCTAACTGATAACTGCCCCGCGCCTCAACGCGCCTCGTCCAACTGCGTCAACTTCGCGACGCGCTTTTGATGACGCTCGCCGTCAAACTCCGTCTCAAGAAAAGCGCGAATCATGCGCGCGGCCAAATCGGGTTCGATGAAGCGCGCGCCTATGCAGAGCACGTTGGCGTCATTGTGCTGGCGCGCCAGCCGCGCGGTCTCTTCGTTCCAGCAAAGCGCGGCGCGCACGCCCGGAACTTTGTTGGCCGCAATCGAGATGCCGATGCCTGAGCCGCAGATGACGACGCCGCGCTCCACCTCGCCCGATGCCACCGCGCGCCCGACCGCAGCGCCGAAGTCCGGATAGTCCACGCTCGCGAGGCTGTCCGTGCCCTTGTCGTCAACCTCCACGCCGAGCGCCGCGATCTCGCGCTTCGCCGCCTCCTTACTCTCATAACCGGCATGATCGCTGCCGATGGCGATGCGTTTTGGCTTCATAATAAAAAAGGACGAAGTAGTAACGCGCAACGATGGACGGAAGCCCATTCCTTGTCAGTAGCCAGTTGTCCGTTGCATGTGGCTATCAGGCTAGTTGCTAAAGACAGTCTTGAACAACTGACAACGGACTACTGACTACGGACAGCTTTTACTTCATCCTTCATCCTTTCCTTTTAGATTCGCGGCGGCGGCTTCGTCCAGAAACCAGGCGAGCGCGCCTTCCTGCGGTTGTATGAGTTGCGAAGGGAGGCGGTGCGGTTCGCGCGCGCCGTAAAGGACTTCCTGCAAACGCTCGGCCTTGCCCGCGCCCGTGACGATGAACATGATGTGGCGCGCGCGGTTGATGGCGGGCGCGGTCAGGGTGACGCGGTAGGTGTCGAACTTTTCGACCCAGTTGGCCGTGACCCACGCCGATTGCACGTCGAGCGCGTGCGTCGCGGGAAAGAGCGACGCGGTGTGGCCGTCGTCGCCCATGCCGAGCATGATGAGGTCGAACTGCGGCCAGTCAACGTCGCCGAAGAAGCCGCGCAGTTCGTCTTCGTAGAGTCGCGCGTTGGCGACCGCGTCGCCTTCGCCGCGCATGCGATGAATGTTCTGTTCGGGCAAAGGCACGCGAGACAACAGAGCCTCGCTCGCCATGCGGTAGTTGCTGTCGGCATCGTCGGGCGGCACGCATCTCTCGTCGCCGAAAAAGATATGCACTTCCGGCCAGTTGATTTGTTCGCGCAAATCGTCGGCGGCGAGCAGTTCGTAGATGCGCTTCGGCGTCGAACCGCCCGCGAGGGCGACGCCGAAACGGCCTCGCGTCTCGACGCTCGTGCGTGCGAGTTCGACGAAACGGTCTGCGGCGGCGCGCGCCACTTCTGACGCGTCGGCAAAGATTTGGAGGTTCGGAGTCGCGCGGTCGTCGGCTGGCATAGGGTTCTTGAAAAGAGTTCGGGAAAATCGGAAGTCGAGCTAAACGTCTCTACCGGAAGTCGGGCTAAGCGTCTTTGACGGCGCAGCGCGCCGCGCCGTAGAGCGCCGTCTTGTCGTCGAGTATGACGCGCACGGGGATGTTCGAGACGAGCGCGGACATGCGCCCCTTGTCCACGAACGCTTTCATAAACGTGCCGTCCTTCAATTTCTCAAGGAGCTTCGGCGCGATGCCGCCGCCCACGTAGAGGCCGCCCGTCGCCTTCAAAAGCAGCGCGAGGTTGCCCGCCATCGCACCATAAATGTCCGCGAAGTGATCGAGCGCGAGCGCGGCCAGTTCCGACTTGCCGCTGAGACCCGCGACCGAGACGGCGGCAGACCCGTCGCCCGCCTTGATCTGTTCGGCGAGCCAGTCGGGTTCTTCCGCGACTTTCCGGTCGCGCAGGAAACTGTAGATGTTCAACAGCCCCGGCCCCGAGAGCACGCGCTCGTAGCTGACGCGCCCGCCGATGCGCTCGCGCATGTAGTTCAAGAGATCGTATTCGAGCGCGGAGCGCGGGGCGAAATCTATGTGGCCGCCCTCGGAAGCGATGGGGCGATAGTGTTTGCCGTCGTAGAAGAGACCGGCCATGCCGAGTCCGGTTCCGGCGGCGATGAGCGCGCGGTGCGCCCCCGCCTCGGCCTTGCCCTCGTTGAGCGTGTGCAGTTGCGCTTCGCCCAACCCTTCGATGCCGTAGGCCGTCGCTTCCAGATCGTTGATCAACCCGACGTGCTCGACACCGAGCGTGCGGGCGAGCGCCTGCCCGTCAACCACCCACTTGAGGTTCGGCGTCCTGACCTGACCGTCTTTGACCGGCCCGGCAATGCCGAAGCAGGCGTGCGTCAACTCGGGCTTGTGCTCGGCGATGAACTCCGCGACGATTGAGTCGAGCGAATCATATTTGCCGCTCGGAAAACTTCTCTGCGCGAGCGGCTTGCCCGTCTCTTCGATTTCAAAGAGGGCGACGTTCGTTTTCGTCCCTCCGATGTCTCCGGCCAGTATCATGTGATTAGAAAGTCTCTTTCAAATTTCGACTAACTTTTCTGCAAGGCTTCCATCAACTGCCCGATGGATGCGACCGCCTGTTCGTAGACCGCGTCGCGCGAGAGCATGCCGAGTTCGCGGCTGAGCCGTTCGCCTTCGGATTTCGCTTCGTATGTGACGACGCGCCCGACCGTGTGCACGTCATCGATCTTGGCCGAGGTTTCCAGCTTTGTCCACTCCTCGTTTACGCCGACGTAAAACTCCGCGCCGCCCGCCGACTTGAGCGTGAGGCTCGCGATGAGACCGTCCGAGCCTTGCCTGTCTGCGGCAGCGCGCAACTCGACACCCAGCGTGCGTTCGCCCGCGCTCATCGTCCAGTGCGTGCTTGCGCCCTCGCGCCTCGACTCGCCCGCCGGCTGCCATTTCAAACGCGACGCCAGCCAGCCGACGACGAGCAAGGCTTGCGCGGCGCTCTCGGACGAGGCGACATCGGGCGGATCATATTCGATGAGCACGCTGTCTATCGCGTCCAGATGCGGTCGGTAGTCGGCCACGTCCCAGAAGCCCGCGATCAGGTTGCGCCAGGAGGTGAGGCGTCCCCAGTTCACGTCGCTGACGAGCATGTACTGCCGCCGCGTGTTGATCAGATGAGCCAGCCGCCGCATGTCGTCGTGCGGGTGATCGAAGACGAGCGAATCTATGACGACGCGATCCGACAACTCGACCAGACGACCGAACAGCTTATCGTCTTCGTGCGGAATATCTTTCCACCACAAAAAGACCGGCACGTCCGGCACGACCAGAGGCTCAATCGCGCTCGCGGCGGTTTCGACCTGCGCGCCGCCCGCTTCAATAGTTATCTGTTCGCCGCAAACCTGTTTCGCCCCCCGACCGGCAGCCTGGCAACGCGTCGAGACGTAAGCCTCCAACTTCGGCTCGGTCGAATCGCGATCCGCGATGATCACGAGCGCGCGGCTCGGCGTGCGCTCCGTCACCTCGTCGAGCAAGGCGTCAATCTCGGTGCGATCCTCTTTGTGCGAAGCATAGACGATCAAATTGAGCACGCACACGCGCGTCATGCCCGCGCCCTCGTCGCCCGCCGCGCTCTGCCAACCCGCCGCAAGCTCCTTCTCCAGACGCCCGACATCAATCCCTTGCGACACCTTCGCGGCAGCGGAACTCTGTTGAATTTCTGTACTCATAAGAAAACAGTGACAAGTGACGAGATGAAAACAGTAAATCGTGCCTCGCAAGTAAATTTTAAACTAATTCCTGCTATTCACGATTGACGAGTAACGAATGACAAGTGACTGGTAACCGGTGACAAGTGACGCTTCACAGCTTTTTCTCGTCACTCGTCACTTGTCACTCGTCACTGCCCTTTTACGGTCTGCGCCAGCGGCGACTCTCTTTCTCCAAAAGATCGTGCGTGGCCTGCGGCCCCCACGTTCCGGCCTCGTAGTTCGGGAAGGGCGCTTCCTGTTTCGTGGCCGCCCATTCTTCGAGAATCGGCATGACGATCTCCCAGCCGCGCTCGGTCATGTCCGTGCGCGCGTAGAGAGTCGGGTCGCCGAGGATGCAGTCGAGCAGCAGGCGCTCGTAGGCTTCCGCGAGTTGGACGCCGAAGGACGCGCCGTAGCGGAAATCCATGTTCACGTCGCGTATGCGAGTCACCTGTCCGGGCACTTTCGCGGCGACGCGCATGGTGATGCCTTCGTCGGGCTGGACGCGTATGACGAGTTGGTTCGGCGTCATCTGCTCCATCATCTCTTCGCCGAAGAGTTTGTGCGGCGCGTCTTTGAACTGGATCGCGATCTCGGTGACGCGCTTCGCCAGACGCTTGCCCGAACGTATGTAGAACGGCACGCCCGACCAGCGCCAGTTGTCGAAATACATCGTGAGCATGGCGAAAGTTTCGGTCGCCGAATCGGGCGCGACGCCTTCTTCCTCGCGGTAACCGGGCACGGGCTTACCGTTGATCGAACCCGCGCCGTATTGCCCGCGCACGCACTCGGCGCGTATGCGTTCGGGCGTGAACGGTCGCACGGCGGTCATCGCCTTGATCTTCTCGTCGCGCACCGACTCGGAGTTGAGACTGGCGGGCGGCTCCATCGCGACGAGCGAGAGAACTTGAAAGACGTGGTTCTGCAACATGTCGCGAACGACGCCCGCCTTCTCGTAGTAGCCGCCGCGCCCTTCGACGCCGACCGTCTCGGCGTTCGTAATCTGGATGTGATCGATGTACTGGCGATTCCAGAGCGGTTCGTAGATGCCGTTGGCGAAGCGGAAGACGAGCAGGTTTTGCACCGTCTCTTTGCCGAGATAATGGTCGATGCGGTAAATCTGCGACTCGTCGAGGTGCTGGTGAATGTCGCGGTTGAGAGCCTGCGCGCTGGCGAGGTCTGTGCCGAAAGGTTTCTCGATGATGACGCGAACCCAGCCCTTCTGCCCTTCTTTCGGCTTCGCCAGGCCAGACTGCCCGAGTTGGCGCACGGCCTCTGCGTAGAGCGAGGGCGCGGTGGAAAGGTAGAAGACGCGATTGCCCTGCGTGCCGCGCTCGCCGTCAATGCGTTCGAGCAGTTCGCCAAGCTTCGTGTAGTCTTCGCTCGTGCCGATGTCAACTTTCTGGTAGTGCAACCCTTGCGCGAAGGATTCCCAGACCTCTTCGTCAACGCTCTTGGCCTCCGAAAACTGCGCGACGGCCTCTTTCATGTTAGCGCGAAACTCTTCGCTGCTGAGTTCCGTGCGCGCCGCGCCGACGATGGCAAACTCTGCGGGCACGAGTCGTTCCTGCACGAGACGATAGAGCGCGGGCACGAGTTTGCGCTTCGTCAAATCGCCGGTCGCGCCGAAGATGACGACCACGCACGGCTCAGCCGTCCGTTCCAGACGCACGCCCGCGCGCAAGGGGTTTTCCATGACTGTTGCAGACATAACGAAATAACGATGAAGTAGGAACGATGAAGTAAAAGCTGTCCGTGGTCAGTTGTCCGTTGTCAGTTGTTTAAGACTGTCTTTAGCCACTCGCGTGAGCGCCACATGCAACGGACAATTGACCACGGACAATTCTTCAATTCATCGTTCCGCGTTCATCATTCATCCTTTCTTAAGCATCTCTTCCCACTCGGTGTGAACGGCGGGCTGGCCGGGTTTGTCCGTGCGCTCGTAGGTGTGCGAGCCGAAGAAGTCGCGCTGCGCCTGCGTCAGGTTGAGCGGCAGGTTGGCCGTGCGATACGAGTCGAAGTAGCCGATGCTGGCGGACATGCCGGGCACGGCGACGCCGGTTTGAATCGCGGTGGAGACCGCGCGACGCCAGTTGGTCTGCGACTGTTGTACGAACGCGTTGAAATCGGGGTCGAGCAGAAGGTTCGGCAAGTCAGCGCGGCGTTGATAAGCCTGTTTGATCTTGTCGAGGAACTGCGCGCGGATGATGCAGCCGCCCTTCCAGATGCGCGAGCACTCGCCGAGGTCAATGCCCCAGTTGTAAGCCTCGGAACCGGCGCGAATCAAGTTCATGCCCTGCGCGTAGGAGCAAATCTTCGAGGCGTAGAGCGCGTCGTGGATGGCCTGAACCATCTCTTTGCGGTCGCCCGTGAAGGCGGCGCGCTCCGGCCCTTTGATCTGCTTCGAGGCTTCGACGCGTTCCTCTTTGCGCGCCGACAAGTTGCGCGTATCGACGGCGGCGTCAATCGTCGGGGTGACGATGCCGAGGTCGAGCGCAATGTCGGAAGTCCACTTGCCCGTGCCCTTCTGTCCGGCCTTGTCGAGCACGAGATCAACGAGCGGCTGTCCGGTCTCTTCATCCTTGACGCGCAAAATCTGCGCGGTGATTTCGATAAGGAATGATTCGAGGTCGCCACGGTTCCACTCGTCGAACACGTCGGCCATCTCCGTGGCGGACATGCCGAGGACGGTGCGCATCAGGTCGTAGGCTTCGGCGATGAGTTGCATGTCGCCGTACTCGATGCCGTTGTGCACCATCTTGACGAAGTGACCCGCGCCGCCCGGCCCGATGTATGTGACGCACGGGCCGTCGTCAACTTTCGCGGCGATGGCTTCCCAGATGGGTCGTATCTGCTCGTAAGCCTGACGGTCGCCGCCGGGCATCAGAGACGGGCCGAGAAGCGCGCCCTTCTCGCCGCCGGAGACGCCGGAGCCGATGAAGTTGAAGCCTTCGGCCTTGAGAGCCTTCTCGCGGCGTTCGGTGTCCATGAAGTAGGAGTTGCCGCCGTCGATGATGATGTCGCCTTCTTCGAGGAACGGTTTGATCTGGTCAACCGTCCAATCGACGGGGTCGCCCGCCTTGACGAGCAGGATCGCCTTGCGCGGTCTCTCCAGAGACTTCACAAACTCTTCGGGGGTTTTCGCGCCGATGACCTCGTGGCCTTCGAGCCGTTCGACAAACTCATCTACCTTCTTCGGCTCGCGATTCCAGACGGCGATTGAATAACCGTTGCGCTCGATGTTGCGCGCCAGATTCTCGCCCATCACGCCCAGCCCGATCATACCGATCTTCGCTGTTTTAGTAGTCTGTTCAGGTGTTGACATAAGATTTCCTCATTAAGAGCTGTCAGTAGTCCGTTGTCCGTTGTCAGTTGTTTTTTGTCTGTGCTGAGTTGAGCAATTCCATCTTTAGTAACTCGTCTGGAAAGCCACATGCAACGGACAACGGACAACGGACAGCTTTCGTGTCTATGCTCCTGTCGCGCCGGAGCGTGGGATGGCTTCGCCGATCAACTGTTGCAAGCGCCGGAGTCCGGCGGGCACGTCTGCACCGAGATCGACGCGGATGGCGCGGCGTCCGCGCGAAGAGAGCGAACGGAAATCGCCGAGCGCCTGCGCCTGTTTCAAAGTGCTGAAAGTGTAGGGCTGCCCCGGAATCGGTAAGTCTTTGATGTCCGGCGCGGTGAGTTGCATGAAGACTCCGGCGGCTGAACCGCCCTTGTGCAACTGACCCGTGGAATGCAGGAAACGCGGCCCGTAGCCGGTCGTCGTCGCGCAGCGCGTCGCGTCGCGCAGGTGTGAGCGAATCGCCTGAATGATCTGTTCGTGTTCGGGCGTCTCCTCGATGTAATCGAGCAAGGCGATGTAGTCGCCCGCTCCGGCGCGCGCGAGGTGCGCCTTGATCGCCTCGCCGACGGACGTGTTCGGAAGTTCCGAGCGCGTCTGTTCGTCAGCGTAGAGCGTCAACACGTCGTCGCTCGCAAGCACGCCCTGCTCCTGCAACTTGCCTTCGCTCGCGTAGGCTTCGAGCAGTTCCTTCGTCGCGTCCTTCGACTCCTGCACGTTCGGCTGGTCGAACGGGTTGATGCCGAGACGCCAGCCCGCGAACGCCGTCGCGATCTCCCACAGGAAAAACTCCTCGCCGAGATCGTAGAGGTCTGTGAGCGTGCGATAGACGACCGGATGACCGGCGGCTTCGAGCGCCTTCAACTTCGCTTCCGTCTCGCTGTCGATCTTCTCGACGGAGATGTGCACGAACAGACGATCATCGCCGTAAACGGACGGCGCGCCGAGCGTTTCGCCCGCGACGGGCACGATCCCCTTGCCCTCTTTGCCCGTGCTTTCCGCGAGCAGTTGTTCGACCCACAGGCCGAAAGATGAAATCTTCGGATCGGTGCTGATCGTCAGCTTGTCGCGTCCGGCGTTCGCGCACTCGCCGAGAATCGCGCCGAGACGCGCGCCCGGATTCTCCGCCGCAGGCACGACCGACGCGCACGCGTGCACGACGCGCTCGGCGCGGTCTAACAACTTTTTCACGTCCAGGCCCATCAAGGCGGCGGGGACCATGCCGAAGTAAGAGAGCGCCGAATAGCGCCCGCCGATGTCTGCGGGGTTCAGGAAGATGCGTTTGAACTTGTCGTCCGTCGCCATCTGCTCCATGAGCGTGCCCGGATCGGTGACGGCGACGAAGCACTCGCCCGGGTTCTCCTTGCGCTTGCCCACCTGATCGTACCAGTACTTGTAGAAGACGAGCGGCTCGGTGGTCGTGCCCGACTTCGACGAGATGATAAAGAGGCAGTGCGTGATGTCGATTTGCTCGGCGATGTCGGAGAAGGCGTCGGGGTCTGTGGAATCGAGCACGAGCAGTTCGGGATAGCCCTCCTGCTTGCCGAAGGTCTGGCGCAAAACTTCGGGGCAGAGCGACGAGCCGCCCATGCCGCAGACCATCGCGTGCTTAAACTCGCGCACGTTCCTGATGCGGTCGGCGAACTGCACGAGGTCGTCTTCGACGCCGATCATCATGTCGGGCACGGTCAACCAGCCGAGCGCGTTCTTGATGATCTTCTGGTGCGCCTCGTCCTCTTTCCAGAGCTTGGCGTCCTTGCGCCAGATGCGGCGCATCACGTCGCCCTTGTCCGCTTCCTTGATCGCCCCCGCGACCGCCTCGCTATACTTTCCCAGACTCGCCGTCAGCCTCTCGTTGATGCCGGAGAGGATGGCGTCGCGCTTCGACTCGATGGACTCGGCCAGCGTGTCGAATGAGGTGACGAAAGAACTCAAGCCGTCCTTCTGCAACTTCTCTGTGACGGCTTTGATGTCGATGCCGACTTCGCGCAGGTCATCGAATAGTCGGCGGGCTTCGTCCAGCCCCTCTTCGAGCGTAAGTTTCGGCTGTCCGTGATCGCGTATGGCCGTGTAGGTGGCGGGCGGGACGGTGTTGACCGTCTCCGGCCCGATCAGGTTGTCAACGTAGAGCACGTCGGAATACTTCGGATTCTTCGTGCCCGTCGAAGCCCACAGTTGACGCTGCACCTGCGCGCCCTTCGCGCGGAGCGGGGCAAAGCGTTCGCTGTTGAAAATCTCTTTATACTTCGCGTAGGCGAGTTTGGCGTTCGCAATCGCGGCACGGCCTAACATCCCTTCGAGCCGCGCTTTCTCTTCCGGCGATTCGGCGTGGCGGGCTTTGTATTCGAGGTCTGTGTCAATCGCCGAATCTACGCGCGAGACGAAGAAGCTGGCGACCGATGCAATGTGGTCCACCGGCTTGCCTTCGGCGTGGCGGCGTTCGAGTCCTTTGATGAACGCTTCGGCGACCTGCTCGTAGTTCTCTATCGAGAAGATCATCGTGACGTTGACGTTGATGCCGCGATAGATGCACTCCTCGATGGCGGGCAAGCCTTCCTGCGCCGCCGGAATCTTGATCATCACGTTTTTGCGACCGAGCCGTTTGAACAGGCGGTCGGCTTCGTCAATCGTCTCCTGCGTCTTGTAGGCGAGGCCGGGATTGACTTCGAGACTGATGTAGCCGTCAATGCCGTCGGTCTTGTCGTAGACGGGCTTCAGGATGTCCGCCGCCTTGCCGATATCTTCGACGACGAGGTCTTCGCAAATCTCCGAGACGCCCTTTCCGGCCTTGACGAGCGTTCGCATCTGCTCGTCGTAATCGTTCGAGCCGGTGATGGCCTTCTCGAAAATGGTCGGGTTGGAAGTGACGCCGCGCAGGTCGTCTTCTTCGATCTTCTTCTGGAGGTCGCCGCTCACGAGCATCGCGCGGCGAATGTTGTCGTACCAGATGGACTGGCCGGTCTTCATAATTTCAACAAGGGGATTACTCATTGCTTTGCTCCTTACAGTTGCAGAGGTCAGAGGTTAGAGGCCGGAGGTCAGTCAAATCGTTGACGCTGACCTCCGACCGCGACCTCGTCGCTCCCGCCTATAGCTTTTTTTTACTGACCTCTAACCTCTGATCTCTAACCTCTGAATTTATCTATTTCGCGTTTCGCCGTGTCCACCACGTTCTCGACCGTGAAGCCGAACTTCTTGGTCAACTCTTTGAGCGGCGCGCTCGCGCCGAACGTCTTCATGCCGACGATGGCCTCGTTGCTGTTCACGTAGCGACGCCAGCCGAACGTGCCCGCCTGTTCGACCGCGACGCGCGCCTTCACGCCTTGCGGCAGGACGCTCTCCTTATATTCCTCGTCCTGATGCTCGAAGATTTCCCACGAGGGGATACTCACGACGCGCGCCTTGACGCCTTCGGCGGCGAGCTTTTCGTAAGCCTCGACGCAGAGCGAGACTTCCGTGCCCGTACCGATCAGGATCACTTCGGGCTGGCCGCCTTCGCCGCTGTTGTCTGCGAGCACATATGCGCCTCGTTTCACGCCTTCGGCGCTCGCGTATTTCTCGCGGTCGAGCGTCGGCATCGCCTGACGGCTCAGGACCATCACGGCGGGTTCGTGCCGGAGTCCCATCACGACGCGCCACGCTTCGGCGACTTCGTTGGCGTCGCCCGGACGCATCACGATGAGACCGGGAATGGCGCGCATGCTCGCGAGTTGTTCAATGGGCTGGTGCGTGGGGCCGTCTTCGCCGACGCCGATGGAGTCGTGCGTGAAGATGTGTATGGTCGGGATTTCCATGATCGCGGAGAGGCGTATCGCGGGGCGCGAATAGTCTGAGAAGATCATGAAGCCCGAACCGTAGGGGCGAATCTTGGAGAGCGAGAGGCCGTTCAAAATCGCCGACATCTCGTGTTCGCGTATGCCGAAGTGGAAGTTGCGCCCGCCGTACCAGCGCCCCTTCTCGGGGTCTTCGTCGGCGGTGAAATCGCCCGCGCCGTCGAAGGTGAGGCGCGTCTTGGTTGAGGGCGCGAGGTCTGCCGCGCCGCCGATGAACCACGGCACGTTCTTGGCAATCGCGTTCAGGACTTTGCCCGAAGCGTCGCGCCCGGCCATGCCTTTCGCGTCTGTCGGAAAGACGGGAATGTCTTTGTCCCAACCGTCGGGCAGTTCGCGCTTCTGCATCTTGACGAGTTGTTCGGCCAACTCCGGAAATTCCGCGCGATACGCTTCGACTTTGGCGAACCACTCGTCACGCGCCTGTTTGCCGCGCGCGCCGATGCCGCCCTTGAAATGCTCGCGCACCTCGTCGGGCACTAAAAACTTCTCGTCTTCCGGCCAGCCATAGTTGCGCTTCGTCAGTTTGATCTCTTCTTCGCCGAGCGGCTCGCCGTGCGCGGCGTGCGTGTCCTGTTTGTTGGGCGCGCCCCATGCGATGTGGCTGTCGACGATGATGAGCGTCGGGCGGTCGGTCTCTTTGCGCGCGACCTGGAAGGCGCGCTTCAGGGTTTCGAGGTCGTTGGCGTCGCCGACGCGCGTGACGTTCCAGCCGTAGCCGATGAAGCGCGTCGCCACGTCTTCGGAGAACGCCCAGGAGGTGTTGCCCTCAATCGTGATCTTGTTGTTGTCGTAAATCCAGCAGAGGTTGTCGAGCTTGAGGTGCGCGGCGAGACTGGCGGCCTCGTGGGAGATGCCCTCCATCATGCAGCCGTCGCCGCAGAGCGCGTAGACGTTGTAGTCGAACATCTCGAAGCCGGGGCGGTTGAAGTAGGCCGCCTGCCATTTCGAGGCGATAGCCATGCCGACGCTCGTGGCGATGCCCTGACCGAGCGGCCCCGTCGTCGTTTCGATGCCGGATGTCCAGCGATATTCGGGGTGGCCGGGGCAACGGCTGTCGAGTTGGCGGAAGTTTTTGATGTCGTCGAGTTCGACCGAAGGCTTACCCGTAGTCTCATACTTCGCGTTGACGGCCTTGACGCCCGTGAGATGCAGCATCGAATAGAGCAGCATCGAGGCGTGTCCCATCGAGAGCACGAAGCGGTCGCGGTTCGGCCAGATGGGGTCATCCGGGTCGAAACGCATGATTTCGTTCCAGAGCAGATAGGCGACGGGAGCCATCGCCATCGGCGTGCCGGGGTGGCCGCTGTTGGCGGCCTGCACCGCATCCATCGAGAGGGTGCGAATAGTGTTGACGCAGAGAGAATCTATAGAGGGCTTTTGACTCACAGCGGATGCTTCCATTAGTTGCTGACTCCTTGCAGATTTTTTTACCGTCCCGCCGTTTGAGGCAGGCCATGCCGTCGCACGTTTGGTGTAGCAGTAACGAGCGGAAAGAGCGTTAACCCTGCGTGATCATGATAGCGAACGAAAGGTTTATCGTAGATTGTTATCAGAGATCGGATGCCGCCGAGGACAGCGCGGGCGGAACAGCCCTACCTGAATTCAGGATGAAATTGCAGGACGCAAATAAAGACTTTGGTATCGTCCGAATGAAGCGGCGGGATACTATCACAGTTCAGGAATAAACGTCTACGAACTTCTGCGACTCGCCCGCGCCGCCCGCGCAAATTCGCGCTCACTTCTTCTGCGCTTCCAGCAATTCGCCGCGCTCGTAGGCCGTGATCAGGCGTTGGAGCGCGCCGACGCGGCGGCGTATGATCTCGCCCTCCTCCGTGTCGGCGACGAGGCGCGTACGCTCGTAGGCGCGCAGCGTCGCCACCTTCGGCACGATGTCCGCGCCTTCCGTGATCGCGTCGGAAATGGACTCGAAGTGATGATGCTCGGCGAGCGCGATGCGTTCGGGCGCGATGATGAGCGTGTAGCCGCGATCCCCGTAGGCTTCCGAGAACGCGCCGTCAATCGTGACGGCGTTGCCGCCCTGCTTGACGGGTTCCTCGCCCTTCTCCACTTTGACGGGCACGTGGCCGTTGACGATCAAAGCGTCCTCCTCGATGCCGAAGTCCGCCGCCACACGACGGCAGAAGTCGGCCTCGTGGATCAACTTGAAGTAAGGGTTCTTGTGCTCCTTGCGCGCCTCTTTGTCCTCCACGAAATAATTTTCGAAAGTCGCCATGCGGTCTTTGCCGAAGAGCGGCGAAACCATGCCCGTCCAGAGATACCAGAGCCAGTCGGCCTCGTCGCCGACGGTCTCCGCGCCCGCGTTAATCGCGCGCCGCACCACCGTGTCGAGCGCGTCGAACAACTCGCGCCCCGCACATTCGCGCCCGTCCACGCGGAGCGACATAAACTCGCCGCGCTCGTCAACCGGCACGCAGCCGTGAAAGATGAGCGCGTGGTCGCGCCTGAGCCACGTCGAGCCGCGCCGCGTGACGTATGACATGTGCTCCCACAGGCGCGAACTCGAAACGAACGACTGGCGCAGGCGCTCCATGCAGGTGCGTTCTTCCGCGGAGAGCGCGTAAGGGTCTGCCGCGTCGAGCGTGGGGAGATGTGTGTCGAGCAGCGGGTAGGTACGCCCGTCAATCTCGACCGTCCCGTCGCTTGCGTTGATCCGGTGCAGAAGGTTGCGCCGCTCCATGTCCCATTCGGGATGGCGGCGGATCGTCTGCCCTTCGAGTTTGAATTGGATGACGGCAATCGCCTTCTGCATGCGCGCCATCAAGAGATCGTCGCGCAAGCCCGTGCCCTTCGTCTTGAAACGCTCACAGGGGTCGTCCGCGTAAACCGTGCGCGCGAGACGTTCGAGCGGCGTGATGATCAGGCCGTAGCCTTCTTCGAGTTGCGACAATCGACGGTAACGCAAAGAGATGCGCAACACGGTCGCGATCAAGGCTTCCTGACCGAGACACGCGCCCATCCACGCCACGTCGTGATTGCCCCATGTGAAAGAGACGTTCGGCTGCTCCAGCAAATAGTCGATCACCTTATCGAGACGCGGCCCCCGGTCGCCGAGGTCGCCCGCCACGATGATTTCGGACACGGACAAATTTCGCACCAGACGCGAGGCGGCGCGCACGGCCTGCAAATCCTTGTTGTGTTCGCCGAGCGCGTCGATCATCGCGTCAACGTAGGCCGATCCGCGTCCCGTCAACGGCTCGTCGAGTAGTTCCGCGAACAGTTCCGCATACTCCGCAGGCATCAACGTGAACACCTGACGGCGACGGCGCGCGCTCGCCAGTTCGCGCACGATCTCGAATTGACGCCGGAGCATCGCGCGCACCCACGCGCGCCGCGCCTCGCGTTCGTTCATCTGCGCGTGCAGGTGTTCCATCAATTCGCGCGGGTAATAGAGCGCGGCCAACAACTCCTGCTGCTCGGCCTCGTTCAATTTTTCGCCGAAGAGTTCAACGACGAGCGAGCGCAAGCTGCCGGACGCGTTGTTGATGATGTGGCGGAGTTTCTTATATTCGCCGTGCACGTCGCTGACGATGTGGACGACGCCTTTCGGAAGCGACAGAGAGGCGCTGAGGGCTGCGGCTTCGGCGAGCGCCGCGTCTGCGGTCGGGTAGTTCTGCGAGAGCGCGTGGAGTAGCGTTGACTCCTCGAAATTATTCAGGCCGGGCAAAGTGCTTCTCCTGCGTAAGGCGATTTTACGTTACCGGAGTCGGACGAAAGCGGCGGGATACTAGCACAGGGCTATGCCTAAATCCATAACATCATTTTGCACGTCGCGGAAGAGCAACGCATCAACGCGGGCGCGTCGGGCGTCAAAAAAGCGAGAGGCCGCAACCTTTAAGTTTCGGCCTCTAGCTTGAAAGTTTCGACTCGTGACGGAGCGTTGCCTGCGACGTTCAGTTGGTCGCGGCTTCGGGGTTGGCGAAGAAACTGTTGTCCATCTTGATGCCGTAGGTGACGGTCAGGACGCGCGCCTCCTGCACCTGCTTGTCGTCTCTGTAGAGCACGGAGCGGAAGGGCACGAGCGTGTTCTGCGAATAGCGATAGTCGTGGAAGGTGCGACGGTATTTGCTCGGCGCGGCGGCGTCAGGCATCGTCTCCTCGTATTCGAGCCAGAGGACGCGCGCGGTTTTGCGTATGTCGGGGTTCGCGCTGATGTAGTAGCGCGTGCTGTTCTTATCCTTGTCCGTCAGGTCGAGCACCCATAGATCGAGACCCTTCAACTTCTCTTTGCCGACTAAGGCGAGGGTCGAATTGTTCTCTTTGTAACGCAGCAGGGCGTCTATGCCGTGCTTGCCCTGCGAAATAAACTCGGCGGTCACTTCCTGCCTCGGCGTGAACGCCGCGCCGTTGATGAGTCCCCAGATGCGCCCCTCGTTGAAGATGAGCGCGTATTCCATCGTGGGCATCTTCTGATCCACGCGAATCTTATCTTTTTCCGCCGATGCGCCGCGCACGAAACGCTGCTCGTAGCTGACCTCTTCGACGCGCCCGTCGGTCGCCGTGCGCGTCACTTTCCCGCGCTCGACGCCGTTGCGACGGATTTGGTCTAGCACCGGTCGCCCGCCGCCGCCGCCGTAGATGAGTATGACCGTCTCGGCCACCTGTTCGGCGGTGGGCATCTTGGTCTCTTTGCCGGTGACGGGCTGAACTTTTTTGTCCACCTGCACGGCGGGCGTCGGGGTGGGCACGGCGGGCTGTTGAGTCGTCTGCGCGAAAGCGGAATGGTAGAGGCCAGCCGCGCCGAGCAGCATGACCGCTAACGCGAAATTATAAAAGCGTCGCAACACCAGTAACATCTCCTTAAAAACTTTTCGCTAAAGACCGTCGGGAGTGAAGTTCGGACAAAACAATTCGCGAATTGTAGCATAGAAGCCGACGCCCGTAAGCAATCCCTAAAACGGCGTAAGCGCGGCCACCCGTATTGATGCGGGAAACGCGCCCGTTGGATGCCCGCCGCGCATTGACAACGTGGCGACGGGGCATGTAGAGTGCACGGTTTTCAAAGAGCAGTGATGAGTGATAGGTGACAAGTGACGAGTTAAAACCTTGTCTACATCTTATTTCTCGTCACTCGTCACTTGTCACTCGTCACTAATTATTTGAAAGGATCATTAAAACTGTGAAGAGAGTTGGGATTTTGGTCGGACGCGAAAAGACGTTTCCGCAGGCATTGATTGACCGGATTAACGAGCGGGGCGCAGGCTCGGTGGTCGCCGAATACGTGGAGGTCGGCGGCGTACGCCTCGAAGAAGAGCTTCGATACGACATCATTATCGACCGCATCTCGCACGAAGTTCCGTTCTACCGTGCGTTCCTGAAGCGCGCCGCGCTCGAAGGCACGCAGATCATCAACAACCCTTTCTGGTGGTCGGCGGACGATAAATTTTTCAACTACTCGCTCGCCATCAAACTCGGCGTGGCGATCCCCAAAACCGTTCTCCTACCGCAGAAGGATTACATCGAAGGCATCACGGGCGAATCCCTGCGCAACCTCGAATTCCCGCTCGACTGGCAAGGCATCGTCGATTACGTCGGCATGCCCGCCATCATCAAGCCGTTCGATGGCGGCGGCTGGAAAAACGTCTCGCGCGTCAATTCGATAGAGGAACTCTGGGAAGTTTACGACACGACCGGAACGCTCTGCATGACGCTGCAAGAGTTCGTCGCCTTCGACCAGTTCGTGCGCTGCTATTGCATCGGGCAGGAAGAAGTGATGATCATGCCCTACGACCCGCGCAAGCCTTACCTCTCCGGCGAGCAGTACATCCAGGACCCGAACTACCTTTCGCCCGAACTCGCCGAGCGCATCACGAACGACGTGCGCACGCTCTGCCGCGCTCTCGGCTACGACATCAACACGGTTGAGTTTGCGATCAAGGACGGCATCCCTTACGCGATTGATTTTATGAACCCCGCGCCGGATGCCGAACTCGCGTCGGTCGGCGAGTTTTATCACAACTGGGTGACGGACTCGGTCGTCGCACTCGTCTTCAAACGCCTCGCCGAGCCGCAGACGGAAGTTCGCTATCGTTGGGATGCGATGCTCAACCCGCGCCCCGTCGAATCGGCGGCGCAGGCGATGTCGGCAGCCGCATCAGCCGCGCAACAGTCGGTCTCCGCGATCATCCCCGAATCGGGACGCGAAATCGCTGCGGACATCGCGGCGGGCGTGACAGACCTCGTCGAAGGCGCGACCAACGCCGTCTCCGAATTTCTCGGAAAGACGAACGAGGCGGAAGCGCCGACGGATGCACAGGAAGCGAAGCCCGCGCGCGGCGCATCAGCCAAAACGCCCAAAGCCGCCGCGCCGCGCAAGGGCGGATCGAAATCCGCCACGCCGCGCGCGAAGAAGCCGACGCCCGAAGTTTAACCGACTACAATGTCGCTCACGGCATCTAATTGTCAGCGACCAAAAATCTTCACCGCAGAGGCGCAGAGACCGCGCGGAGTAGGCGCGGAGAGTTGATCATTCAGCTCTCCGCGCCTACTCCGCGGCTCGGCTCCGCGCCTCTGCGGTGAAAGTTTTTTCCATCCACACCCGAACGCGAACATCTCAAGGCCAACTAACATGAAGGAAATTTACGTGAGCACGGACGTGGAGACCGACGGCCCCATCCCCGGTCCGCACTCCATGCTCAGTTTCGGCTCCGCCGCCTATCTCGCCGACAAGACTCTGATCGGCACGTTCACGGCCAACCTTGAAATGCTGCCCGACGCCAGCGGCCACCCCGAAACGCTCGCGTGGTGGAAGACGCAACCGGAGGCTTGGGCGGCCTGTCGTGAAGATTTGCAAACGCCCGCGGAGGCGATGAAGAACTACGTCGCCTGGCTCAAAGCGCTGCCCGGTCGCCCCGTCTTCGTAGCCTATCCGGTCGTCTTCGATTACATGTTCGTGCAGTGGTACCTCCACAAATTCGCGGGCGAGAGTCCCTTCTCTTTCATCGGCCTCGACATCAAATCCTACGCGATGGCGATGCTCAAAACGGAATTTCGCCACACCTACAAATCAAACATGCCCAAACACTGGTTCGACGATCTCCCGCACACGCACAAAGCCCTCGAAGACGCCATCGAACAGGGCGCGCTCTTTTGCAACATGCTGGCGGAGAATATGAAGTCAGGGGAAAAGGGTAAGGGGTAAGGGGGAAAGGTAAAAACCTAGAAGCGGGGCGCAACACTTAATCGTTGCGCCCCGCTTTCGTCTTTACCCTTTACTCCTTTACCCCTTACCCTTTTCCCCGACTCAAGAGGTGGCGCTCATGGCGTAGCGACCGAGTTTGAGTTGGAGTCCGCGACGTGTGATGCCGAGATCGCGTGCGGCGCGGGAGATGTTGCCTTTGTGGCGGCGCAGGGCGTCGGCGATCATGCGGCGTTCGAGTTCTTCGACGGCGTCGGGCAGAGACATGTTTTCCGGCGCGTTGTTCGCCATCGAACCGAAGGGTGAGATGTTTGTGGTCGTCGTGGAGACGGGGGCGGAGGTGCGTTTGAGTTCGGGCGAGAGGTGGTCGGGCGTGATCAGTGTGCCGTCTTCGGCGCGTGCGACGATGCGTTGAATTTCGTTGACGAGTTGGCGAATGTTGCCCGGCCAGTCGCAGACCATCAAAAGATCAATCGTCTGCGGCGTGATCTGTATGTCACGGCGGTTGAACTTCGCCGAGTAGTGGCTGATGTAATGATTGACGAGCGTGGGAATTTCCGAACGACGCTCTCTGAGCGGCGGCACGTGCAGGCGAATGACGTTGAGACGATAATAGAGGTCTTCGCGGAAACGACCGTCTTTCAACATGTCTTCAAGGTCGCTGTTGGTGGCGGCGATGATGCGCACATCCACCTTCGCAGGCCGCTGCTCGCCCAAGGGCTGTATCTCTCCCTCCTGCAAAAAGCGCAACAGCTTCGGCTGCACGTCCAGCGGCAAGTCTCCTATTTCGTCGAGGAAGAGTGTGCCGCCCGCCGCCGAGCGTATCACGCCCGGTGAATCCGAGACCGCGCCCGTAAACGCTCCCCTGCGATAACCGAAGAGGTATGCGTCGGAGAGTTCTTTCGGCACGGCGGTGCAGTTGAAGGGGACGAAGACTTTCGCGCGGCGAGACGAGAGCGCGTGGATGGCGCGCGCGACTAACTCTTTACCTGTGCCGGATTCGCCTGTCACAAGGACAGTCACGTCTGATGAACGTATCTTGTGAACTTCTTCGACGAGCCGCGTCATGGCTGGCGATGAGTGTATGAAGCCGGGCATGAAGCTCTGGCTGGCATGCGTCGATTGCTCCGCGCCATCCGGACCTTCGCGCGCCTTATCCCGAAACGCGCACACGTCCAGACCGAGTTCGACCATACGCAGCAGCGGGTCGAGCGAGACGCCGCCCGGAAGCATTGCCGACCCTTGCGGCGAGACGAGCAGCGTGGCAGGCGGCGCGTGCGCCGGACTCAGTTCGATCAACTCCACCCCTTGCTGGCTCGCCGCGCTCGCTCTCTCCCCCCCGCTCTCCGCGCGGCGCAACTTCTCCAACAATTCCCCGCCCTCGCTCTCGGACGCCCAGCCGTGCGCCACCACGACGCGATCACGCATCTCCTCGCCCGGCTCCGCGATCAAAATCCGACGCGCATCCGTCTCCTGATAGATCACTGCGGCGAGTTCTCGCAGGAGCAGTTCGCGCGAGGCGACGGCGTCGGTCAGGCGCAGCAAGATGAGATGCGTGAGGTTGTCGAACTGCCGTTCCGTGGGAGACGCGCCGACGCTGCCGCTTCGATTGAGCGCGGCCAGAGCTTCTTCGGCGCGCGCGATGTCGAGTCGTGCGCCGAGTTCGCGGAAAGTTTCGGCGGCGCGCGCGAGACATTCGTGCGCGCGTTCGGGCTGCACGGAGGCGTAGGCGCAACCGAGATCGTAGCGCGAGCGCGCGCTGCGGTAGCGGTCGCCGAGCATCTCGTAGATCGAGACGCTGCGCCCGAAGTGTTGTGCGGCGAGCATGGCGTTGCCCAGCGCGTGCGAGAACAGGCCGTGAAGGCGCTGCGCCTCGCCCGACACGGCGAGATCGGAGGACGAAGCGTCCGCCGTCTCCTTCAACACCAAATTCAACTGCTCTTCGCAGCCGCGCAAGTCGCCGCGACGCAAAAGCGTTTCGCCGAGCAGCAGGCGCGAATCGCAGACGGCCTGCCGGTCTCCGATCTTCTCCGCGTATTCGAGCGCGCGCCGCCCCATTTCGAGCGCGCGTTCCGGCTCGTTCGACGCGAGATGGCAACGACCGAGCGTGCGCAGCGCTTGCCCCGCGTACCACTTGTTGCCGTGCAACTGCGACAGTTCGACAGCGCGTTCCAGATATTTTCCGGCCTCTTCCAGGTCGCCGCGAAGCATCAACAGTTCGCCGAGCGAGTCCAGGATCATCGTCTGCTCGCCGCGCTTGTCCGTCTCGGAGGCGAGCGAGAGCGCACGCTCCAGAGCTTCCTGCGCGCGATCCCATTCGCCGACGAGAATCAGGTGTATGCCGAGATTGTTGTAGCCGTCGGCAGCGTTGGCCTTGTGCTCCGTGCGCTCGTAATAACTGATCGCGGTCTCTAAATATTTGATGCCGTCGTGAGGGCGCTTGAGAAACCAGCAAACGCCCGCCATGTTCGTATAAATTTTGCCGAGCAGGTAAGGCGCGGGATGATCGCCGACGAGTTTCAACGCCCCCTCAAGATTGTTCAGCGCGGGCTCGTAGTTGCCTTCAAAAAGTTCCGCCAGCGCGATGGCGAAATATGCTTCGGCCAGCCCGCGCCAATCGCCCGTGCCGCGAAAATATTCGAGCGCCTTTTGCGCGTGGTCGTGCGCGATGGTGTACTCGTTGATGCTGCGATAGACGCGCGCGAGCGCAACGTAGACCGAACCGACCTGCGCGCCGCCGCCGTGTTCGGTCGCCTCACGCAGCGCCGCGTTCAAGAGCGCGATGGCCTTCGGGTGATCGCCCGTGTAGTTGTAGGCGAGGCCGAGTTGGACGCCGAGATAGATCGAAGAGACGGGGTCGCACTTGGCGCGCTCTTCCGGCTGCTCGTACATCTGCACGGCTTCGAGCGACTCGCGGTAACGCCCCTGCATCTCCAGCGCCGCCGAGAGCAGGCAGCGCGCACGCGCGAGTAGCGACGCGTCCTGCCGCGATGCGCGCATGAGTGTGGCCGTCCGCTTCAACACTTCGGAGGTGAGACCCTGATCGAGCAGCAGGCGCACTTCCTCCAGTTCGCGTTCGAGCGACTGGCGCGCGTTCTGCGCACGCGCCCGCGCCTCGCTCAAACTTGCGAGGCCGGACTTTCCCCCTTGCGTCTCCTTGCTCATTCTACGGCGGCCTCCGCGGTAACCTTCGCGTCTCGAAATGACATTCGCAGGCGAATGATCGCGGCCAGCATCGCGCGCTTCTCTTGCGCCCGCAGGCGAGAAAAGTCCTCTAAGGATGCCGACCGATAGTGGGGGTAAATATAGTGGCTGAGTTGCTAAATCACAAAGTGCAAGTTCAGCCGCAGGAGAGTTGGGAGAGTTAGGAGAATCGGCTTCAGGTCCGGGGCGGGAGATAGATGGTGTCGTAGTTGCTATGCAACTTGTAACCCGCGCGGCGGTAGAACGTCTGCGCCTGCTCGTTCTGTTCGTTGACCAGCAGACACACGGACTTCGCGCGCGATAACAACTCACGACTCAACTGCGAAAGACAGCGCAGCCCGTACCCGTTGCCGCGCTCGTCCGGATGCACATAGACGCCTTCGAGATATATCACTTCGGGCGTGTGGGAGGAGATGTCGGTCTTGAAGATCAAACGCCCGTCTTCGACCCACACCCAGAGGCGTCCCTGCTCGACGCGACGCGCGATGCGCGCGAGAAAGCCCTCGCGGTCAACTTCGAGCGGATTTTTACGGCTCTCCGCGAACGCCATCTGCGCGTGTACCTCGGCGACGAGTTTGATGTCTGCGAATGTTGCCGGACGCAAACCCGGCACGAACTCGCGCACCTCGATAGGCCATTTAAGCTCCAACAATAATTCTTTGTTGACGAGCAGCGGCGACTCGTCTGCACGCGCGTAAACAGACCAAAACTCCCCGACCGCTTCGCGCTCACCCACGATGACGTGTGCGTCGCGCCGCTCACGCGCCTGCCGCGCAAACGCCCCGATATTCTCCGCGCGTTCGGCGGCGAAGAGAACATGGTGCCCGATCAAAGCGACGCCGGTAAGTTCGCCCCGTTTGTCGCGGCACGCGTAAAAATCCCCGCGATTCAAGCTGCTCTCGAATCCGTTGTCGCGTATGAAGCTCATCATGATGACGTTTTGGACCGGATGCGCAGCGAGAAATTCAAGCGCCTCTTTTTCCTGTCCGCGTACAAGAAGTTGCGGCGAAGAGGGGCGACCGTCAGGTGCGGCGTGCGCACGGCGCGCGCGCGCCGTCTGCGTCAGGACTGAATCTAAAGTTCGAGACATAGCATTTGTCAGAGTGAAGCGAGGGGGTTACAGATTTAGCAACCAACCGGCGCGAGAGCAGCGCGCGAGATCAGTAGCCGATGTAGTCCAATCCTGTGTCAATCACGACAGGCGCATAACTTGTTCCATCTCCGTTAGCCATCGTCCTCAGAGCCTTTAGCAGAGTGTCGCTGATGATGACGCCGTCGCTGATGATCACGCCGTCGTCGCGCAGCAACCCGTCGCTGATGATCACGCCGTCACTGATGATCACGCCGACGGCGACATAAGGCGTGCCGTTGCCGAGCACGCCGCCGTCGCTCGTCAGGATGTTGTCGCTGATGATCACGCCGCTGCTGAGGTAATCCGGATTACGACGCAGAATGTTGTCGCTGATGATGACGCCGTCGCTAATGATCACGCCGTCGCTGATAATGACGCCGAGATCGTAAATGCGCTGATAGTTGGCGACGAGTTGTGTGCCGGTTGCAAAGCTGTAGTTGAGGACGATGCCCTGCGCCCAGTTGAAAGTGTGTCCGGCGATGGTCGTGCGGGGCGTCGGGAGCGCGCCCATGAGCAAGGGCGTGCCGAGCGGCGTGCCGCTTGCGATGTCCCTACGAATGAGTTTGGCGAGCCTGACCGCGCCCTCGATGTTGAGTTGGCCTGCGCCCTGCTCGAACATGTTGAATCCGGCGAGCGGCTGCGCCGTGTACATCAAGATCATCTTGATCATGTTGGGCGTCAACTTCGGGTTGACTTGCAACAAGAGCGCGGCTGCGCCCGCGACTTGCGGGGCGGACATCGAAGTGCCGCTCATAAACATCATCGCGCGGCTGTCGTCGGAACTCACGCCCGCCTCCATCTGCGGTTGCTGCGTGAGTAGAAAATTCTTCGCGCCGCAATCGTCCTGACGGACGGGACATTCGCCCTCCGACTGCGCCCCGACCAACTTGTTGCCGGGGGCGACGAGATCGGGTTTGACGAGGTTGTCGAAACGGCGCGCGCCCGCCGAGTCGAGGTAGCTGCCGCGCGTCGGGCCGCGCGAGCTATAGGTGGCGATGCTGTCGTCGCCGCGCTCGTTCGTGCCGAAGGTGTTGGTCGCGCCGACGGTGATGGCCGAAGGCTCTATGCCGGGCGAGTGAATCTGGCCGTAAACTTTCTGCCCGTCGTCCGTCTTGCCGTTGTTGCCCGCCGCAGCTACGACGACGATGCCAGCATCAACCAGACGCCGCACCGCGAGGCACACGGGATCGTTGCGGTAAGAATCCACTGCGGGCATACCGAGGCTCATGTTGACGACGCGTATGTTGTAGGCGGCGCGATTCGCCATCACCCAATCGAGCGCCAGCAGGACGGACGAGACCGTGCCGCGCCCTTCGTTGTCGAGCACGCGCAGGTTGATGATGTTCGCGTTCGGCGCGATGCCGATGTAACTGGCGTTCGCGATGCGACCGTTGCCGCCCGCGAGCGAAGCGACGTGTGTGCCGTGACCGTACTGATCGTCTGCGTTGCCGTAGTTGACGAAATCCACATCGGCAACGATGCGCTTGTCGCTGTCGTCGGTGCGCCCCATGCGAAAGGTTTTGTGGCTGTCGTCAATGCCGGAATCGAGTACGGCGATGCCGATGCCCGTGCCGTCGAGTCCGCCCGTCGCCTGTGTGCGGACGAGGTCTGCGCCGGTCGTCGCCGAAACGTGGCCGAGCGTGCGCACCTCGCGGTCTGCGGAGATGTAGGAAATCTCCCCGAACCTCGTCAACTCGAAAACCTCGCGCGCGGGCATCTCCGCGCTGACGAAATTCGGGTCCCGAAAACTGTAGTTGACGCGCACGTTCGGGCGCGTGTAGATGGCCTGCACGCCGCTCCCCGCCGGACTGTTGAAGCGACAGATGACGCGAAATGTTTTTGTGCGTGTGTAGCGGCTGCTCAACTGTTGGACTAAATCGGGCGAGAGTTTATCCAAATCCCCGCCAAATTTCGGCGCGGGCGCGTTCGGACTCTTGACTTTGCGATTCGCAGAGACAGCCGCCTGCGCCCCCGATTTACCGGCGACTTTAGCTCCCGCCTTGCCCTGCGAAATTTGCCCCCGCGCCGTCAAGCCGCCGAAACTGCCGTGCGCGAGCGAGACGAGGACCAGCAAGGCGGTCAAACTTCTACTGGCGGAGCGATTAATTCTTTTCATTTCAGTATGGCGGTCTGCCCGAAACTCTCTGTTAAGAAACGAAATACGGGGGTTTTTGGTCTGCTCAGGATTGAACCGGTTGGCGGATAGTTTGAGGATTCCGAGCGTCGAAACGTTGCTAAGAATTCCCCTCTCAAACACTAGATTTACCGCTTTTCGTTCGACCTGCGCAATTACTATAGGGCAAAAACCGTGCCAGCTACCATCAACGACCTGTTTTTGCTACTCAACACGCGCGCGAAACTCCGGCCTCAAAGATATTTCGCTAAAACCACAACAAAACTGCCCTTTTCCTGCCAAATCCCGCACGCTCCGACTTGAAGACAGAGCCCTTTGGCCGCGCCAGGGTTCATAAAAACACCGCCCACGCCTGTATATCTCCTTCGCATCGCATACTTCCTTCGCAGTTTCGATAAAAACCCAGTGTTTATGCGCCTCAGAGCGCGTTCAGCCCTGCATCGCGTGGGGTAGTGCGAAGCAGGTATCACTTCTTGCAGGCTGAAACGGGTTTACGAAATCGGCACGTGTCGCGCACGAAAATGAGAATGGCGGCTAAATACTTGCTTTTCAGGTGTTTCCCGATTTTGGCACGGCGGTTGTTAAGGTCAGGTCGCGTGGTCTGTGCAGTGTGGGCGAAGTTTCGGCGAAAAGCCGCGGCTCGCAAAGTTGGTAACGGCAGGCGCATGAAGCGCGAGAATTTTTCCAGGTATAAGAGGTAAAGACGATGAGTTTTCTGAAAAGCAAGATGCGATCATTTGATTTGCGGGCATACGGTCTGCGGGGAGGCGCGGCGGGGATAATTCTTCTTCTCACCCTGTTCGTCCTGAACGGCGCCCCGGCCTATTCTTCGGCGGGGCCGATGCCGTCGCAAACGCCTTCGCCGAGTCCGTCACCGAGCGCGACGCCGAGCCCGTCGCCGCAAGGCGCGGAGGTGAGAATGCAAATCCGGCTCGTCGGCGCGAGCTTCAACGGCGCGACGCCTTTCGGCGAAGCCGAGTTCAGGCGCGAGTCCGATGGCCGCCGTCGTCTCAGGGTCAAGATCGAGAACGTGAACTTGTCGAACGGGACGAGGCTGAACGTGCTCGTTGACAACGTGCGCGCCGGTGAGATCGTCCTCAACTCGCTCAAAGGCGAACTCGAACTCAGAACCGACAACGGGCAGACGATTCCGCCCGTAGTCAACGGCACGAGCATCGTCATAGCAGATCGGTCGGGCGTGACCATCCTCGCCGGAACTTTCACACAATCGTCCCCGTCGCCGAGCCCGTCGCCCAGTCCGAGTCCATCACCCAGCGCGAGTCCCTCGCCCAGCCCGTCGCCGAGTCCAAACCCGACGCCGAGCCCGAACTCAACGCCCAGCCCGAACCCGACACCAAGCCCGAATCCGTCGCCGAGTCCGAGTCCAAGTCCAAGTCCGAGTCCGAACCCGACGCCTGACGCGACGCCCGGCCCAACGCCCAATCCCAACGGCGAAACGCGCGTCCGCATCCCGCTCTCCGGCGCGACCATCAACGGCATGATTCCGCAAGGTCATGCGGACTTCCGCGTGCGCCCCGACGGTCGCCGCCTGGAGGTCGAAGTGCAGGACGTGAATCTGCCCACGGGAACCGCGTTCCGCGTCCTCGTCAACAACGTGAGCATCGGCCAGATCGTCCTCAACTCTTTCTTCCGCGGCGAACTGGAATTGAACACGAACGACGGCAACAGCGTGCCCGAAATCACGAACGGCACGACCGTCGCCGTCGTCAATAACAGCACGGGCGCGACCATCGTGGCGGGCGTCTTCGGCGCGATTGCCTCTGCGCCCAACCCGCTCGAAGACGGCGGTTTCTTCGTGCGCCAGCAGTACCTGGACTTCCTCAACCGCGCGCCCGAACAGGGCGGACTCGACGCGTGGCTCGGCGTGCTCGCCAACTGCCCGAACAACGGTTACGGCTCGTCGAACCCCGAATGCGACCGCGTGCAAATCTCTTCGGGCTTCTACCGTTCGCGCGAGTTCAGCGGGCGCGGCTTCTTCGTCTATCGCTTCTACGACGCCGCGCTCGGACGCCTGCCGCGCTACGCCGAGTTTATGAACGACATGGCACGCATCGGCACGCCGCAAAACGCCGCCGAGTTGGAAGCCAGCAAGGATGCTTACATCGCGGAGTTCATGGCGCGGCCAGAGTTCCAGGCCCTCTACGGCGGGCTGACGACGGCGGCCAACGCCGAAGCGTTCGTGAGTAAGCTGGAGCGTACGGCGGGCGTCCGACTCGCTAACCGCGCGCAACTCGTCTCTCAAATGAGTAGCGGCACGCGGTCGGCGGCGCAAACGCTGCGCGCCTTCATAGAGAGTCAGGAAGTGCAGAGCCGTTTCTTCTATCGCGGTTTCGTGGCGATGCAATACTTCGGCTACCTGCGGCGCGACCCCGAGCAGTCGGGCTTCGAGGCGTGGGTGAACGTGTTGACCAACGGCAACGGCAGCGTCCCGACGGGCGACTACCGCACCTTGATCTTCGGCTTCCTCCACTCGAACGAATATCGCAACCGCTTCGGCCAACCGTAAAGCACAGGCGAGCACGGAATAACACCTCGCGCGCCTGCCCGTAAACCTCAAAAGGAGGCGTTGATACATTCAACGCCTCCTTTTGAATTCGACATCACGCTCCCGACCCCCTTCAACGCAGCGGGTCGCCGCTTCATCTCAGTGCAGCCCGTCTTCGTCCGCCACGCGTGGAGCGCGTCGAGCGGCGGCTACAGTCAACGGCTTCGCCAACTCCTACGAGTATCGCCTGCGCTTCGGCAATCCCGGACGGTAGGAGAATCGGCGCGACAGACGACCGGGAAGAAAGGGCTTGAGTTTTCATAGAAACTCAAGCCCTTTTTGTCGCCAGTTTCAGCTTTCCTCTGCGCCCCCTCTGCGTCTCTGCGGTGAATCCTGTTACTTGCTCTAACGTAATTTGAAGTTTGATCTAAACGAACACGCCCAGCCCGGGGGCGAGCACGTTGTCCGGGTCGTGCCTGCGCTTCTCGCTCACGAGATGTCCCCAGAAAGGTTGGAAGTGTTTTTTCCAGTCGTGAGAATCCATCAGCACCGCGCTGATCGTGTAGAACTTGCCGCCGAGGTCGCGGTTTTGCTCGTAGAGCCTACGATTTTCCGCCAGCACCGCGTCCACCGTCGCCGGAGGAACGGTGCGCAGCAGGTCGTAGCCGAAGAAGACTTCTTCGTCCGGCACGCGTAGCATCGGGCGTGTGAAACGCGATTTACGGAACGGGTTGAACAGGATGAGCGAACCCGGCAGGAGGAGAGATGTGTCGAGCGCGGCGATGGTCTGCGACGCGAAATCGTCAATCACGGAGTCCGGCACGAACATGTCAAACCAGGGGTGCGGGAAGCCGCCCAGTCCCGCCGCTTCCAGAGCGTCGATAAGTTGGTTGACGAGGTCTGTGAACTCGAAGTAGGTTCGGTCTTCGACCTGCTCCGCCCCGAAAATTGGATTGAGTCCTTCGAGCGGGTTCGTCGGCAGTTCAGCAGCCGACGTGTAGAACGACGTGCATTCTATGAAGAAGGCGAAGCCTCCGGCGGGTGTCGGCACACCGAAGCCGCGAAAGTGGTCGAAGCGTTCCTCGTTGATGAGGAATCGCAGGTCGTCGAGCATCGCCGGTACGTTCGCGTAAAAGAGGCGGAGCGTCTGCGCGCGTTCTCTGGCCGGAATGAGGCGGAGCGTCGCGCGCACGATGATCGCGCAGAGTCCGAGGCCGGCGAGCGCCGCCTCGAAGAGTCTCTTATTCGTCGCCTCCGAGCACGTCACCAATTCACCTTCTCCGGTGACGACCTGTAGCTCAAGAACGTTGTCCACCTGCGCCCCGTACCGGTAACTGCTGCCGCTCACGCCGCCTACCGAGAGCGTCCCACCGATTGTGAGCCGCGTGTAATCGGTGAGCACGGGCGGCGTCAGGCCGACGCCTGTAGTTGCGAGCAGGAGATCGCGCCATACGACGCCCGCATCAACTACGGCGCGATCCTGCGTGATCGAGTGAATTTGATTCAGCGTGCTGATATCTATGACGACGCCCGCATCCGTCTGCGATTGGCCGAACGCCGTATGCCCTTTGCCGCGGCTTGCGATGCGGATGCCGTGTTGACGCGCGAAGCGCACCACTTTGACAACGTCTTCCACAGACCCCGGGCGAAGGACGGCGACGGGTGTGCGGTGAACGATGTGGCCGAAGTCGTCGGCCACGGAAGCGAGTGAAGCCGGATCGGTCGCCAGCGTCCCGTCGAGCGGCGGGAGCATAGATAAGTCGCCGCCGCCGCTGCCGCCCGCACTCGCCGCTGCTGTCACCCACGAACGATTCGTGAGGTCGAAGCCGAGCACGATGGTGGTCGCAAAAAAACCTTTGAGGAGTCCGCGCCGCGAAATATTCTTCATTAAATCACCTCTTTTTGTGGGATATGTTCAATCAACGGGTTGATGCGTCGCCTGAAAGCGGATCGGGCGAGCGCGGGAGACGCGAGGGGTCGTGTCAGGTGCATCTCCCTCCGAGAGCAAGGAGGACGAACGGGCATGGCCGCGGTAAGGACGGCGCGCGATGTTCCTCATCTGTTAACGCGAGAATTCGCGTCTAAAAGGATCAGTTAAAAAATGAATTTAGGTTTGATGAGGTAAATAAAGTTGGCCGCCCCGGCATCTTTGTAGCGCACCGGATATAAATCCTTCCTCCACACACAAATTGAGACATTACACGCGTAACTACCTGCCGCATTTGACAGATAATACATGGGTTATCATTGTGTTAAACAATGTATTTTATTTTTGTTGATTTTTTGTCAAACGAATGTTTATTATTCAAATGGCTATTCGTAATGACTTTCGCGATTTCGCTTCGGAATCCCGATCTTCCTCAAAAAGATTTCGCGCCTCTCGAATTCGTCAATCCCCAACCTCGACTTAGACGAGAACAAATTCTAAGCTGGTGATAAAGATGAAAAGATCGACCCTCCCCATCATCCTACTGATGACAATTTTGTTCTGCGCCTCTACCTCTCACGCTCAAATCGCTTCGGATCAAGCATTGAATTATCAGATCAACGCGACGCACACGGGCTATGTCAGTGCGCCGGAGGTTGCGCCTCCGTTCAAACAAAAATGGTCTGTCAATTTCGGCCAACAAATTTCCTATCCCATCATTGCGGACGGCAAAGTTTTCGTGACCGTGCGCAACTCGCCCGCGACTTACGGGACGAAACTCTACGCGATTGACGGCGCGACCGGCGCAATCGCCTGGGGTCCGGTTGATCTGGGAGGCACATATTTCTGGTCCGCTCTCTGCTACGAGAACGGTCGCCTCTTCGCACTCAACTACAACGGTTTGCTTCGCGCCTTCGACGGCGCGAGCGGAAACATCGTCTGGAGCAAGCAGCTCGGCGGACAATCCGGTTACAGTTCAGCGCCCACGGTTTATCAGGGCGTAATCTATGTGAGCGCCACCAAGATACAGGCGGTGAGCGCGGACACGGGCAGCATCCTGTGGACATCTCCCATCTGGGGCGGCGAGCAAAGTTCTCCGGCGGTTACCTCCGACGGCGTTTACGTCTCTTATTCGTGCCCGAATGTTTATAAGCTCAATCCGGCAAGCGGCACGCTCATCTGGAAATATACGCCGGGTTGCTCCGGCGGCGGCGGCAAAACTCCCGTGCTCTATGACGGGCGACTCTACGTGCGCGACTACTACGATTATATTTTCGATAGCCAGACGGGTTTACAAGTCGGCAGCTTCGCGCCCAAGAACATACCGGCCTTCTCCGGCAACATGAGTTTCATCATGCGAGGCCCCAAGTATTTCGGTTCCTACGGAACGCTCGAAGGCAGAGACCTGACGGGCAACGCCGTCACCTGGAGTTTTGCCGGAGACAATTATTTGCAAACCGCCCCGCTCGTCGTTAACGACTACGTTTACATCGGCTCTCGCTGGGGCAAGTTGTACGCTGTCGAAGCGGCGACAGGTCGGCAAGTCTGGTCAACGAACGTCGGCGCGGAAATCCCTTACGTTGACGAGCAGAACGTCTCGCAGCCGTTGACGGGGTTGGCCGCAGGCGAAGGGCTGCTCGTCGTTCCCACGATGACCACGCTCGTCGCGTATGAGCATGACAGAGACGAGGTTGCACCGACCGTGACCTGGGGCGGCAAGACGCCTGCGGCCAACGCCGCCGGTTGGAACAACACGCCGGTCAATGTGCCGTTCACGGCAACGGACGCAGCCTCAGGCGTCGCCACGCCCACACCCCAAAATCCGCTCCACTTCAACGCGGAAGGCGCGAACCAGACGCAGCAGGTGACGATCTCGGACAACGCAGGCAACAGCGCCACGTTCACCTCGCCGCCCGTCAACATAGACTTCACCTCGCCGTCCACAGGCGCAGTGCTGTCGGGCATGTCCGGCGCGAGCGAGTGGTATTCCGGCGCGGTCGAAGTGACGCTCACGCCGTCCGACGCGCTCTCCGGCATCACCAACACTTTCTACCGTGTGGACGGCGGCACAACGCAAACTTACGCCGCGCCGTTCACCGTCTCAAGCGACGGCAGCCACACGGTCAATTATTGGAGCGTGGACGCGGCGGGCAACGTCGAGTCGCAGCAGTCAACAATTGTCAAGATTGATCTCGGCGCTCCTTCCACGCAGGCTTCCGTCTCCGCCGCCGCGAGCGCAAACGGCTGGTATCAAGACACCGCGCAGGTAACTCTCAACGCCTCCGACAACTCATCCGGCGTCGCCGACAGCTTCTACACTATCGACGGCGGCGCGACGCAAACTTATGCGGCACCCTTCAACATTTCCGGCGGCGGCAGCCACACAGTCAACTACTGGAGCGTGGACGCGCTGGGCAACACAGAGGCGCAACGCTCGCTGACGGTTAACATCGATACGAGCGCCCCGAACACAAGCCTCGCAACTACCGGAACGGCGGGCACGAACGGTTGGTATCGCAGTTGGGTGCAAATTTCACTCACGCCCCTCGACAATCAATCGGGCGTGGCGAGCACGTACTACAGCGTTGACGGCGGCGCGGCGCAAGCCTACACGGGCAGTTTCACGGTCTCCGGCAACGCGCAGCACAACGTTAGTTTCTGGAGCGTCGATAAGGTCGGCAACACCGAAGCGGCGCGTTCCGTGGCGGTCAAGATTGATATAACCTCGCCGGACACGTCGAACGCCGTCACCGGACCTGTCGGCAACAGCGTCTATTTCCGCGGCGCGATCCAGATGTCTTTGACGGCTTCGGATAATCTGTCCGGCGTGGCGACGACACATTACCGTATTGACGGCGGCGAGATTCAGACCTACACCGCCCCGTTCACGGTTTCGGGCGACGGCACACACCCCGTCGAGTTCTGGAGCGTTGACATGGCGGGCAATAACACCACCCGGTCAACGTCCATGATCAGGATCGATGCGACCGCGCCTGTGACGCAAGCGGCGGCCACGGGTCCGGCGGGAACGAACGGCTGGTATCGGAGCGCGGCGCAGGTGGCGCTCACGGCTACGGACAACCTTTCGGGAATGGCTAACAGCTATTACAGGGTTGACGGCGGCGTGACGCAAACTTACTTGGGGGCGTTCATGGTCTCAAGCGAAGGCGCTCACACGGTCTCGTTCTGGAGCATGGATAAGGCTAACAACACGGAGACGCAGCGCTCGCTGCCCGTCTGGGTTGACTCAAGCGCGCCGGTCATCACCGCCGCCGCGAGTCCGTCGAGCGCGCCGAAGCGCAGCACTCAACTCAGCGTCACCGTGTCTGGACGCATCACGGACACAGCGAGCGGCGTCAACCCCAACAGCGCGACCTTCAGCGTTATTGATGAATACGGAGTGAGCCAGCCGAGCGGCGCTGTGGTCTTACAGGCGGACGGGTCTTACTCCTTCAGAGTTAATCTGCCGGCGACCCGCCAAAGCAAGGACGCGGACGGTCACAAGTACACGATCACCGTTCACGCTACGGACCAGGCCGGTAACATGGGCGCGGCTTCAACCGTCGTGACGATCCTGTAAGTCACGCTTCGTTTCAAACCGGACTAAGCAAAAGGCGTCGAGACCTTAACTGTGCGCGCACGGTTAAGGACTCGACGCCTTTTGTCACGTTAGGAAGTTGGCCGTAGAGAACGGCGCTAAAGCGGACTTCTCCACACGCCCGGGGCGAAGATGCCGCTGAGTTGTCAGTGCTTCGATTACTCTTCCTCGCCGGTCGGTTCTTTGTCGGCTGTGGCGACCATGCCGATCAGATTATCGAGGTTGAGAAACAGGTAAAGCGGCTTTTCGTGTCGCAGGATGGTGGTTACATCGTTAAACCGACTTAACGCGTAATGAATGGACGGACCGCTGGAATTGTTGTTGGGTGGAATACTACTGCCATCTTTGAAGAAGACTATTCTTCCGACATACGTGCCGGCCTTATAGCAGTAGATGAGCGCCTCGTAGGGATGCCCGCTGTAATACCAGAGCATGTAGGAGTCGAAGTCTTTTTGAACGGTTGCCATCGGAATCTCTCCTTTGCGTGAGAATGAGGTTATAGTCGCCCGCCCAAAGGTGCTCGCATGTGAGGAATCTCGACGCTACATAGGCAACACGTATGCCAACTGTCAGACCGAATGCCGGACGCGAGAAACAGCACAATTAACCCGCCGCCATCAATTGTTTGTCCACAGGAGTAAACACTACTTCGCCTGTATCTGTGCACGCCTGAGGACATACATCAAATTCAACTTATAGGTTCTCTTTTGAAGTTAAGCGCCGAACGCTCGCAGGCCGCGCGCGGCAAGTGAAGCATCTTGAGAGCCGTCTCACGGCGGGCCAGGTGGAATGAGTAGTTAGACTGCTCCTCGTCGCTCTCTCCGGAAACATTTGACAGCCTGAGTCGGCAACAGTATTGTCAGCCCTTCGCCTACTACTGCCGACGAAATTGTTTATGCGTCGGCTTTATCTTTATCTTCAACGTTTCTCAAAGGGAGAAGACTACATGAATGCAGCGGGTATGATTTTTGCCCTCACCGGCGTTTCCGCCGTTTTGAACATGCCGTTCTATCAATCTCTGGTAACCGACGGCAAGGTCAGCCAGGAGGAGCTTGACGGCACGCGCCATAACATTTCGTCGGCGATTGCGACTTTGAAGAACACGCCTACGGAAAAACTCGAAGCGTTGGTCGCACAAAATGATGAGGAATTAACGGCATATCTTAACAAGTTCAATGCCATCGGGCAGGAGGATTTACTTGGCGGCCTCAGAAATGCACAGATCATGGCAGGCTACGTTACGACCATCATGAGTAAGTCCGGCATCAGAGGATAACTCTCTGTGAACGGGGGCTTACTTCCCTTCGCGTCGCCGACGGGATGTAAGCCCCCTTACTATTTCCGCATGAGTACACGACCTGATGACGCCGCATGCACCAGACGCCCATTCACGCCGCCTCTCATGTACGCTGTCTGCGGTCGCATGTGATGCCGTGCGTTAGACGGCGATAGCGACGAAATTTCTGCACGCTTACGCAGCAAGCCTCAATTACCAGTGGTCGGCATAATTATGACCGCACCTACAATATTCAGACCCGCCTAGAGGGTCAAAACCGTCGCATGGACATTTGCTGCACTTCATACTGCTGTGCATTTCTTCGCTAAAGAAATAACGGCAGGATACAAACAGTCTCCTCAACATGTGCCCCCTCCTATACTGAAACGGTCGCATTGATATAAGTAACGAATGCCGCTCCTCCTGCGTCCATTTCACAGCAGTCAACATAAGTTTGTTGCTGTTCACTAAAGTTACGCGCAGTCAACAAATCCAACATTACAGCGGAAGTCCACTCTCATTTAATTCGCAGGAAGATAATTCTCCACCAGCATCAGCCACTCCCATCCGTCGCCGGTTCGCACTCCGCCCAATCGAATCAGGTACAAGTACACAGCTTCGCCTTTCTTTAATTTCTTCCCCGCCTGCGCCGCGAAATTCTTCCTGACCGCCAGCCAATGTTTCGCACCATTCTCAATAAAGAGCATCTCGGTGTCATACGGCACAGTGTAATGCGCCGGATCACCCGCGAACCGCGCAGCCCACTTTGCGAGCACGTCCCTCCTGTTTCGGGGCAGCGGCCTGCTCGAACCCGTGTAAGTTACTCTCACCCGCGAAGGCAAAACATTTCCGTGCAGGATCATTTTGTTCGCTTCGTCATGTTGTCCCCCCGCAGTAGTCCCCGTTGCGGCTATCTCCTTCAGCGTGCGCGGCCCGTAGTCATCCTGAGTACGGGGCTTTTTATTTACGGGCAGGGGCGAGCTTTGCCCGTAAGCACTGACGCCGCCGGAGAGCAGGAACATCAGAAGAAGAACAACATGCAGTAGCTTATGTTTCATGTGTCGCGGCGCACCTGGAACGTCGACGATTTAAGATCGGCCAGCTTCGGCGCGACCTTTTGAATCGTTTGTCAGGCGACAGTCAATAGCGCGTGCTTAGACTGCAACAGTCTCCGCAAACTGCTTCGTGTCGGTGTATTGCTGAAACCTCACGACTCTTCCGTCTCGCATGCTCCAGATGTGCGCGAACTGCGCGCGCACGCGTTTACCCGTGGCGTTATGCGTCCCGCTATAAGTGCCGAGCACCACTATGCGATCTCCCGCGTCGAGCCATTCCTCCGGCGTGACGGTAAACCCCTCCCACTCGGAGCCGAGCCGCATGAACACCCCTTCGAGTATCGCCTGCGGCCCGAGGTACGGGTTACGATCCGCATAGATGAAGTTCTCAGCCTCATTCCACTCAATACCCTGATCCATCTGACCGAGCACCGTCGGCACATCGCCCCGCCCGAAAGCCTCATACAACTCCCGCACAATCCGAACGTTCTCTTGTGACATCGCGACCTCCTAAAAGAATGTGTGATACATCGAACGCGGAATTCTCACAGCCC
>DATHBB010000298.1:0-2809 GCA_035296385.1 Pyrinomonadaceae bacterium
TGTGTGAGGGCGAGTTGGAGTTGGCGTCCGTCGGGGAGGCGGAGGAGGCGCGCGGGTGGAGGGAGATTTTGGAGGGGGAGTTGGCGTGCAAGAATTGCGCGCGGCGGTTTGCGGTCAGGCGCGGCGTGCCGCGCTTCGTGGAGGCGGGCGAGATTGAAGGCGAGAAGGCGGCGACCGCCGAGAACTTCGGTTGGCAGTGGCAGCACTTCACGCAAGAGGACGCGCGCTACGACGAGCAGTTTCGCGGCTGGCTCGCGCCCGTCGCGCCGGAGTTTTTCAAAGACAAGTTGGTGCTCGAAGGCGGCTGCGGCAAGGGGCGGCACACGCAACTCGCGGCGCAGTGGGGCGCGCGCGATGTCGTCGGCGTTGATTTGAGCGGCGCGGTCGAGACGGCCTTCGCCGCGACGCGCTCGCACGCGAACGCGCACGTCGTTCAAGCAGACATCTATCGCCTCCCGCTTCGCCGGCGCGCGTTCGATTACGCGTTCTCGGTCGGCGTGCTGCATCATCTGCCCGACCCGCGCGCGGGCTTCGTCGCGCTCTCGACGCGCGTGCGGCGCGGCGGGCATCTGTCGGCGTGGGTTTACGGCGCGGAGAACAACGAATGGATCACGCGCTTCGTGTCCCCTTTGCGCGAGCGCGTGACCTCGCGCATCGGTCGCCGCTCCCTGCTGCACCTGTCGAAACTGCCGACCGCCGCAATGTACGCCGCGACGAAACTCCTCTACGCGCCTTTGAACCGCAGCGCGCGCGGCGCGGCACTCGCGCGCCATTTGTTTTACAATGACTACCTGAAATCAATTGCGGGTTTCGGCTGGCGCGAGCAGCACACCATCGTCTTCGATCATCTGGTCGCGCCGACGGCCTTTTACATCTCGCGCGCGGAGTTTGAAGAGTGGTGGCGCGCAATAGATGCGATGGACGTGGAGATCGGCTGGCACAACCGTAACAGTTGGCGCGGCTTCGGTCGTGTGGGAGAGAGCGCGGGCGTAGGTAAAGAAGATGGCGAGTGAAGTTAAAGGCGCGGATATACGAGCGTTGCCGCAGGAGATGGAGCGGCACACCTACGCGATCATGTACGAGGTGGAAGGCTCGCACTGGTGGTTCGCCGGACGCCGCCGCATCCTCGAAAGTTTTGTCAAAGAGATCGTCTCCAACTTGAATCTGAACGGACGGCAGCCGCGCATCCTCGACGTGGGTTGCGGCACGGGCGCGAACCTTGAA
The DNA here is from genome assembly GCA_035296385.1 of Pyrinomonadaceae bacterium. Classification (GTDB taxonomy): domain Bacteria; phylum Acidobacteriota; class Blastocatellia; order Pyrinomonadales; family Pyrinomonadaceae; genus JAIVJZ01. Next base: position 1,225 of record DATHBB010000298.1, read on the forward strand.
ATGCTCGCGCAGTTCGGCGAGGCGGAGGGCGTTGACGTGTCGGAATCGGCGCTCGCCTTCTGCCGGGCGCGCGGCCTGAACGGGGTCACGCTCGGCGCGGCGGAACGCCTGCCCTACGCTGATAGTTCGTTCGATCTCGTCACCGCGCTCGACGTGGTCGAACATCTGGACGACGACCGTGAAGGCCTCAGCGAGATGCGGCGCGTGCTTCGCCGCGACGGGCGCGCGCTGTTGTTCGTTCCGGCCTTCATGTGGCTGTGGGGCGTGCAGGACGACGTGAGCAATCACCGCCGTCGTTACACGCTGCCGCAACTGACAAAGCGCGTACGCGCCGCCGGATTTGAAGTCGAGCGCGCGACTTACGCGAACCTGACGTTCTTCGCGCCCATACTCGCGGGACGCCTCCTGATGCGCGCGACGGGCGCGCGCCCCGCGTCGGAAAACAACATCAACGTGCCTGCCTTAAACGGCGTGCTCGGCCAACTCTTCGGCGCGGAGCGTTTCTGGCTGCGTCGTCTGAATTTTCCCTTCGGCGTCTCCGCCGTGTGCGTGGCGCGGAGGCGGGAGTAGTGATGAGAGTTTACGAAGAAGAAGAGACTTTGAAGCGGCGGCGCGTTGAAGTGCGGCGCGAGGACGCGGACGGCGGCGATGCGACGCCGGACATCTCCGTCTTTCTGCCGGTCTATAACGAAGAACCCAACCTGCGCCCGCTTCACGCGAAGATGACCGACGCGCTCTCGACGCTCGGGCGCACCGCCGAGATCATTTACGTGGACGACGGATCGAGCGACGGGAGCCTCGAAGTGTTGCGCGAGATCGCGGGGCTGGACGCGCGCGTCCGCGTCATCGCGCTCAGACGCAACTACGGGCAGACCGCCGCGATGAGCGCTGGCATCGACGCGGCGCGCGGGCGCGTGCTCATTCCGATGGACGCCGACCTGCAAAACGATCCGGCGGACATACGGCGACTGTTGGAGAAGTTGGACGAGGGCTACGACGTGGTTTCGGGGTGGCGCAAGAACCGTCAGGACAAGGCCATCACGCGAAAGTTTCCTTCGATGCTGGCGAACCGTCTCATCTCCTGGATCGGCGGCGTGCCCTTGCACGACTACGGGTGCTCACTCAAAGCCTACCGCCGCGACTCGCTCGCGGACGTGCGGCTCTACGGCGAAATGCACCGCTTCATCCCGATCTACGCTTCGTGGGCGGGCGCGCGCGTCACGGAGATTCCCGTCGATCATCACGCGCGCACGATGGGCGTCTCGAAGTATGGGCTGTCGCGCACGCTGAAGGTCGTCTTCGATCTCGTCACGATCAAGTTCATGGCGTCGTACCAGACGAAACCGATCTACGTCTTCGGCACGTTCGGCATGCTGGCGTTCGCGGTCTCCTTCGTCGCGGGACTCTGGGCGGTCTTTCTCAAATTCGTCGAAGGCGTCTCTTTCATCCTGACGCCGCTGCCCATCCTCGCCATCGTCATGTTCGCCGTCGCTATTCAATTTTTCCTGATGGGACTGCTGGCAGAGATGCAGGTGCGCACCTATCACGAATCACAGTCGAAGGCCATCTACGCCGTGCGCGAGCG
>DATHBB010000299.1:0-5915 GCA_035296385.1 Pyrinomonadaceae bacterium
TAGCGCTCGGTGAGGAAAAACTCCAGCGTGCCCGGCTCGGCCTCCGGCAACTCTTTACCGATCTTCCATGCGGCATCGAAGCGTGCGGGGCGTGCGGCATCTTCGCGGCGCAAATTGTAATGAATGGTGTCGTCTTCCTGGCGTAGATCGATGCGCGCGTTGAAGTAGGGGAGGAAGTAGAAGGTGCGCGCGCCGAGGACGGTCATCGAGCTGTTGGTGTTGAGCGAGAAGAACCAGACGCCGGGCACGCCGTCGCGGAGCACGTAGGTGCGCACGTTTAACTCGTGGAAGTCGCTGAGATAGGGGACGGGCGGCGTGAAACTGAGCCGCACGTTCCACAGCGTAAACGGCGTGACGCCGATCCATGCCTCGCCGTCGAAAGTGTCAATCGCGAGTTGCGGCGGGATGAGCGGGCGCAGGCGTTCGGCGCTGATCGGCCAGTGCATGAAGAGCAGTTTGCCCCAGTGATGTTCCATCAGCGGCAGCCCTTCGGGACGCTGCCGGATCGTCTCGCGGTCAACGCCGTCGTCGATCACTTTCTTGCGACCGACGGCGCGCGTCGTGGAGGAAGTTTTGCTCAGCGCAGTCGTGCCCGCAGCCTTGCGCGTCGCTTTCTTCTTAGTGCCCTTCTTCGCGCCGCTCGCAGCTTTATTGTTGTCGCTCGATTCTTCGTCGTCCGTCTCTATAGCTTTTGTCATCTCTTCGTCGTCCGTCCCTCGAATGTTCGCCGCGAACTATTTTTTCTCAGACGCCTTTGCTCGCCCCCGTTTGCCGAACACGTTTTCGAGTTCGAGCAGCGCTTCGTTCAAAGTCTGCTTGCCGCCGCGCACGAATTTGAACAGATCGCCCGTGCGCCGCAGTCGCGCAGAGATGTTCTTGATCGTGAAATCCTGCGGGCGAATCTTTTTGCGCTTGACCTCGTCCCACGTGAGCGGCGTCGAGACGGGCGCGCGAGGGCGCGGCCTGACCGAATAGGGCGCGACGATGGATTTGCCGCGAGCGTTCTGCATGTGATCCACGTAGATGCGCGCGTGCCTGCGCTTCTTCAAAGCGCGCTCGACGGTCGCCACCTCCGGTCGTTCACGCACTACAAGCCGCGCCACGAGTTCGGCGAAGCGCGCCGCCTCCGCGTAGTCGTGCGCGCCGCTCTTGACGGGGACGTAGATGTGCAGCCCGCGCGAGCCGGACGTTTTAACGTAAGACTCAAGCCCGAGCGACGCCAGCACATCCCTCGTCGTCAAGGCCGTCTCGCAAACGACCTCGAAGTCAACGTTTTCAGGATCGAGATCGAAGACGACCCAATCGGGATGATCAAGTTGAGTGATGCGCGAATGCCAGGGGTGGCGCTCAATCGCGCCGAGGTTCGCCATGTAAACGAGCGTCGCGCGGTCGCCGCCGACGATGTAATCAACTTCGTGCCCTTCCTCCACGTCAATCGAGGCGGTGGCGACGAAGTCGGGCGCTTCGTTCACGTCGTGTTGATGAAAGGAGTTGCCGCTGATGCCCGCCGGATAACGCTTCATGATGAGCGGGCGACCTTCGAGGTAGGGCGTAAGTGTGGGCGCGATCTCGTGGTAGTAGCGTATGAGGTCGCCTTTCGTGTAGCCGTCGTCCGGCCAATAGATTTTGTCCAGATTCGTCAGCGCGACGACCGCTTTGCCGATGCGCACGTTGACGTTGCCGCGTAAGGTCTTGCGCGCGAAAAGTTTTTGCGCGGCGAGCGTTTCGACATCGGCGGGCGGCGCGCTGCGTTTGACGGCCTTGTGCTCCAACACAGCGGCGGCGCGCTTCTGTCGCTTCGCGCCCTGCTCGCGCTGCCACTCGGCGGCGCGCTCGTCGTCAGGCCGGCGCAGTTGTAACTCCCAGCCTGTTTCGGCGAATTCGTCCGCGCTCTTGATGAGCAACCACTGTCCCTTCCAGTGTCCCATGCGCACGAGGCTGAACTCGCCGCGCAGCTTTTCTCCGTGCAGGCGAAACTTCAAGCGCCCGGCCTCGAACTGTTCGAGCGCGTCGCCTTTGCCCGCGAGTTCGTAAGTGCCGCCGTCCCATTTCATGTGCTCGCCCGCGCCGTAGTTGCCTTCGGGGATGTGCCCTTCAAATTTCAGGTACTCGACGGGGTGGTCTTCCGTCGGCACGGCCAGACGCTTCTCCGCCGGATCGAGCGAAGGCCCGCGCGGGACCGACCACGACTTGAGCACGCCGCCCATCTCCAGACGAAAATCGAAATGCAATTTCTCCGCGTGATGCTCCTGCACGACGAACCGCTTGAGGCTTCGCTTCGCCACCTTGCCCTTCGGTTCGGGGGTGCGACGGAAATCGCGCTTCTGCTGGTAAAGTTCCAATCCCATTTTTCATCAACGGCGTGCTCGCGTCCGTAACCGGCGCGGGCGGTTTCAAGGCCGCTCTGCTAAATTCTTACGCGTCAGCAATGCTTCAGAAGTTTTCGACATTCTACATCATGCTCCCATCGGGCGAAGACTTTTTACGCCCGGACTCTTTTTTCGCGCGGAGGCCAAAGCGGTGCAACACGTTATTCTTCTCGGCGATTCTATTTTTGATAACGCGTCTTACGTCCGTGCGGGCGAGCCGGACGTGGTGCGCCAACTCCGCGAACAACTGCCGCGCGGCTGGCAAGCCACGCTTCGCGCGGTTGACGGCAGCCGCATCAGCCACGTCGCGGCGCAAGCGGAACGACTGCCCGCCGACGCGACTCATCTCGTCCTGAGCGTCGGCGGCAACGACGCGCTCGGCCACGCACGCCTGCTCGAAGGCGGCGCGCGCTCGATGGCCGACGCGCTCACACAACTCGCACACGTCGCCGACGATTTCGAGCTTCAATACCGCTTCATGCTCGACGGCCTCCGCGCCCGCGCGCTGCCCCTCGCCGTCTGCACGATCTACAACCCGCGTTTCACGGACGCGCTCACGCAGCGACTCGCCGTGACCGCCCTCTGCGTCTTCAACGACGCCATCACGCGCGCCGCTTTCGCCGGCGGCCTCCCGCTCATAGACCTCAGGTTGATCTGCGCCGACGATGCGGACTACGCCAACCCGATTGAGCCGTCGGCGCGCGGCGGCTCGAAGATCGCCTCCGCCATCAGCCGCGCCGTCACCGAACACGATTTCTCAAGCCCCCGCACCGAAGTTTTTATTTGAAAAATTCGCCCCTGTAACCTTTCAGGCCGCAAACGGGCGCTCGACTCGCGCAACGTTCAAAACTTTCATCTCGCTACCTCGCACGGCCTGCCGTCGCATGTAACGGACGCGCGTACCGGCTTGACCTTTCGCGCGCCGCGTCCCTACAATCCACGTACGTTCCCAAACGCCCCCGATCATAACCTGACTAAACTTCAACACAGGGGAGATTACTATGACAACCAAAGCTAACACGGGCACGCAGGACACGCTCTATAACCTGCTGAGCATCGTCTATCATGCGCTGCAAGGCGCGGAGACTTACGAGGTATACATCAACGACGCCGAACAGAGCGGCGACACGGAACTCGCGCAGTTCTTCCGCGAGGTGCGCGATCAGAACGTCAAGCGCGCCGAACGCGGCAAGCAACTGCTCGCCGCGCGGCTCGGTCAGGATCAAGCGCAAGGCCAGTCCGCGTAAATCCAGTTGCGTTTGAGTGAAACTAAAAAGCACTCACCGCCACAGAGACGCGGGAGCAAAGCCGCAGAGGGGGTGCAGAGAAAAGAAACGCGGAAGTAGGAGCGATGAAGGATGAACTGAAAGCAACTGTCTTTAGTTCATCGTTCCGCGTTCCTACTTCCTAGTTTTCCTCTGCACCCCCTCTGCGCTATCTGCGTCTCTGCGGTGAAGTTTTCGTCGCCTGCAATTCCCCGCCGACGGAAATAGCAGTAACCTGTCGTCAAAGTCCCCGCGAGTCTTCTCTACTGGCCGCTCAATACTTCGGCACTGACGGGTCAACGTCGTTCGACCAGGCCGTGATGCCGCCCTTGAGATTCAGGAGACGCCCCGCGAAGCCCGCGCGCTGCAAAGCCTCTATGGCCTTTGCGCTGCGCCCGCCCATTTTGCAATGCACGACCGTTTCGCGGCTCTCGTCTATCTCGTCTTTGCGGTTAACGACCTGAGCGAGCGGGATCAACTTCGACCCTTCGAGGCGCGCCGACTCGTACTCGTTCGGTTCGCGCACGTCTATGATCTGTAGATCGTCGCCCCTGTCCAGACGTTCTTTCAGTTCCTTCGCCGTAATCTCTTCCATGCGTTTCTCTCCTCGCTTAAATGTTCCGGTCGCTTTCCCGTGAATTTAACCTTTGTCCAGCGTGCGCTTGGCGAAGTACCAGTCCGTCACGTCGTACTCGGATTGCAGTCGCTTCTCCGCGTCGGCGACGGTTTGCGGCGGCGGCACGATCACCTGATCGCCGGGCTGCCAGTTGGCGGGCGTGGCGCAGGCGTTGGCGTCGGCGGTCTGGAGTCCGTCGATGGCACGAAGGATTTCGTCTATGTTGCGCCCCAGGGTCATCGGGTAATAGATGAGAGCGCGAATGATGCCTTTGTCGTCGATGACGAAGACGGCGCGCACGGTGGCCGTCTCGGAGGCAGAGGGGTGTATGAGGCCGTACTTCTGCGCGACTTTCGTATCGAGGTCTGCGATGACGGGGAAATCTATCTTCACGTCGGGGAAGTGCGACTCGATGCTCCTGATCCAGGCGATGTGCGCGGGCACGGAATCCACCGAGAGTCCGACGAGTTGAACATCGCGTTTCTTGAACTCTTCGGCGCGGCGCGCGAATTCGATGAACTCTGTCGAACAGACCGGCGTGAAGTCCGCCGGATGCGAAAACAGCACGACCCAACGGCCTTTGAAGTCCGAGAGTTTCAACATGCCTTGCGTTGACTTCGCCTCGAAGTCGGGGGCTGCTTCGCTGATGCGCGGGAGCGACGGTCGCTGTTGCGTCGCGGTCTCCGCTGCTTGTGTGCTCATAAAAATTCTCCTCTTTACGTTCGTTGATCTAGATTAAAGCGCGATGAAAAACTTAACTTGAGTGCTGCCTTGTATATCACAAAATTTGCGCCTTGACCCATGCTAAAATTCGCCTCATACGATATGGTGCAAAATGCACGCGCAGGCGCGCACTTCGTTGACGCCGAACCCGCAGGCGACGGGCTGAAAACTGTCCGGCGGGATAAATTACGCGTTTTTGGAGGTAATTTCGCACGCGGCAGGAAGCGGCTGGCAGTGGCACGCTCATTGCTAAAGTTATGAACGATGGTTGATCGAAGCGGTGCGCGAGAGACTCGACAGCACGCTTCAGACAGCCTCTAACAGAAAGAGTTGACGAACATGAAAACAAATAAAAAATTGGCGCAACGCGCCCTGAGTTTAATCGCACTTTTCGCCATCGTCGCCGCGACGGTCGTTCCGGCTACGGCACAGCGCCGTCGCCCGCGTCGGCCTGTCAGGCGTCCGGCAGCGACGCGCGTGATAGTGCCCGTAATCAGTTATCACACGCTCGGTGCTGACCAGGCGATCCGCGTGCGCATGGACAACGAACTCAACTCGAAGACGGCGCGCGTCGGCGACCGCTTCTCGACGACGACGGTTGAACCGACCTACGCCGACGGCGTCGAAGTGATTCCGGCGGGCAGCAAAGTTTGGGGTCGTGTCTCGACCGTCAAGCGCGCCGAGCGACGTTCGCCCGGCACGATCTCCGTGAACTTCTACACGGTGGAGTTGCCGAACGGCGCGAAGCACACCATCAGCGGCTCGCTCTCAAGTTTGCAGGCTGACGACGTGAACGCCGACAACGAAAGCACCGTCGAAGGCAGGTCGAACCAGAAGCGCGACATCGTCTTCATCGGCGGCGGCGCGGCGACGGGCGCGATCATCGGCGCGATTGCGGGCGGCGGTAAGGGCGCAGGCATCGGCGCGCTCATCGGCGGCGCG
>DATHBB010000300.1:0-3899 GCA_035296385.1 Pyrinomonadaceae bacterium
GTTCAAGAAGCTCGAACAAGACCTGCGCGCGAAGGGCGCGATCAAATGGAAACACGCGATGCACCTGATACGCCTGCTCTTGTCGGGCGTCACGACGCTCAGGGAAGGCTACGTGCCCGTGCGCGTCGTGGAGCAACGCGACCGCCTGCTCGCGATCCGGCGCGGCGAGATGGAGTGGGGGGAGGTAAACGCGTGGCGGCTGCGCCTGCACAAGGAGTTCGACGCGGCTTTAGCCAGCACGCCCCTCGCCGAGAGGCCGGATTATGAGCGCGCGAACGCGTTTTTAATCAGGGCGCGCGCGGCAGCGGCGACAGGCGTGACGGCGGCGACGATGGACGGGGAGAAAAGTTAAATGGATTCAGTCTTGCAGCACGCGGAAAAACTCGGCGCGGTCGTCGCCGAACAACCCTACCCGCTGCTTTTCGTCACCGTCAGCGGCGCGCACCTCTACGGCTTCCCGTCGCCCGATTCGGATTTTGATCTGCGCGGCGTGCATGTGCTTCCGGCGAAGGAAGTGTGCGGCCTTGAGGCGGGGCGTGAGACCGTGGAAGTCTCCGAGATGCGCGACGAACTTGAGATCGATCTCGTCTCACACGACGCGAAAAAGTTCTTCGCGCTGATGTTGAAGAAGAACGGTTACGTCCTGGAGCAACTTTTCTCGCCCCTCGTGTTGCAAACGAGCGACGCGCACGCGGAGTTGAAGTTGATCGCGCGAGACTGCATCACGCGACATCACAGCCACCACTATTTCGGCTTCGCAGAGACACAGTGGCGGCTCTTCGAGAAAGAGAGGCCGCGCCGCGTCAAACCGCTCCTCTACGTCTATCGCGTGCTCCTGACGGGCATACACCTCATGCGCGCGGGCGTGATCGAAGCGAATTTGCTGCGGCTCAACGAGGATTTCAAACTGCCTTATGTGGACGAACTCGTCGCGCGAAAAGTCGGCGGGACGGAGAAGGCGACTCTCGAAGACGGGGAGATGGATTTCTACGGTTCGGAGTACGAACGCTTGCGCCTGCTCCTGGAAGACAGTTATCAAAAGAGCGCGTTGCCGGAAAGACCCGCGGGCGGCGCGGCTTTGAACGAGTTGCTGGTGCGCCTGAGGCTGTCGCCGGAGTACGGCTTGAAGTGACGCGTTTCAGACCGCAGCGCCGCTTTTGTTTGAGTGTCGCGCGCGAGTCAAGGTAATATCGTCGCCGTCTTTCGCCCAATCCCTGAAATCAGAAAGCTGCCTGACAAATGATCCAGAACGGTCGTTTCCGCGCCCCGCTGCCGTCGCTCCTGCTCGTCGCCGCTCTTTTCGCCCTCACACTCTTCTCGAACGCACACGCGCAACGCGACGATTCGCGCTTCGACTTCTACGCGCGCGGCCCCTATCGAGAAAACGTGCCGCGCCCGCAGACCGTCACGCGCTTTGACGTGGGCGACTTCCACACGAACTACGCGACGATGGAGCGCGTCATCGAACGCATCGCGGCGGCTGCGCCCGACCGCGTGCGCATCACGGACATCGGCGAGACGAACGAGCACCGCATGATGCACCTCCTCGTCATCTCCGCGCCGGAAAACTTGCAGCGCATAGATCAGATTAAAGCGAACATCGCGCGCCTCGCCGACCCACGCACGACGAACGCTCAGGATGCGGCGCGCATCGCCTCGGAGATGCCGATCATCTCTTTCATGAGCTACACGATTCACGGCAACGAGTCGGCGTCGTTCGAGGCGATGATGCAGGTCGTCTATCAACTCGCCGCGTCGAACGAGCAGGCGACGCTCGACATACTGAAAAACACGGTCGTGCTCGTCAACGTCTGCTCGAACCCCGACGGCCACGAGCGTTTCGTCACCTGGTACAACTCCTTCGGCACGGGCAACGCAGACCCGCTCGCGAGCGAACACCGCGAGCCGTGGTCAATCTGGGGGCGCGCCAATCATTACCGCTTCGATCTCAACCGCGACAATCTTGCCGCCACGCAGATCGAGACGCGAAATTTGCAGCGCGCTTATCTCGACTGGAACCCGCAAATCTTCGTTGACCATCACGGGCAGCCCTCGCAATATTTCTTCCCGCCCGCCGCGCTCCCCGTCAACCCGAATTTGCCGCCCGCGCAAACCACGCGCTGGCTCACGGAGTTTGGCCGCGCCAACGCCGCGCAGTTCGACGCGCGCAACTGGGACTATTACGTGCGCGACGTGTTCGATCTCTTCGGCCCGTTCTTCTGGGACTCGTGGCCTGCTCTGAACGGCGCGACCGGCATGACTTACGAAACCGACGGCGGCGGCACGAAGGGCTACGCGTGGCGGCGCGACGACGACACCATCGTGACGCTTCGTTCGGCCATCGCCAAACACTTCGTCGCCTCGATGACGACGCTCGAAGTGGCGGCGCGAAACCGCGAGGCGAGGCTTAAAGATTTTTACGAGTTCAAACAGAGTGCGATTGAAGAAGGACGGCGCGAAGCGATGCGCCGCATCGTCATCGTGCCGGGGCGCGATCCGGCGCGCGCGGCTGATCTGGCCGACGTGCTGTTGCGTTCAGGCATCGAGGTGAGCGTCGCGAGCGAAGCGTTTCGTTCGGCGAACGCGCGTGCTTACGTCGGCGGCGGCGCAGCGTCAACAACTTCGGGCGCGTCGCGCACGTTTCCCGCAGGCTCTTTCATAGTTGATCTCGCGCAGCCGCAGAAGCGCCTCGCCAAGGCGCTGCTCGAACCCGACACGGAACTCGATCCCAACTTCGTGCGCGACCAACTCGCGCGCTTCCAACGCAACCAGCGGCGCGGGGCGAACACCGCGAAAGAGGAGTATGGTTTTTACGACGTGACGGCATGGTCTCTGCCGCTCGTCTTTGGCGTCGAAGCCTATTGGACGGGCGACGCCCCCGCTGTCGCAAGCACACAACTGCGCCCCGCGACTTCCGCGACGGAGACGACCGCGGACGCCTTGCGCGCCTCCGGCGAAAGGTTGCTCTCGCGCCGCCTGGGCGTGTCGGCTCGCGCCTCGGTCGCCTATATCATCCCTTACGAGACGAACGGCGCGGCCTCGCTCGCCTACCGTCTGCTGCGCGAAAACTACAAGCTCGCCGTCGCCACTCGCACCCTGAACGCGGGCGGGCGCGATTGGCCGCGCGGCACAATCGTCGTGCGCGTCTCGCGCAACCCCGACACGTTGCACGAAGCGGTCGCGCGACTCGCGCGCGAAGCGAGCGTCGAAGTCACCGCTGTTAATTCCGGTTTCACGGAGACGGGCGACACGAGCGTCGGCTCGGAGGCGGTCGTCTCCTTGAAGCGACCGCGCATCATCGTCGTCGCGGACGATCCGGTGAGCCAGACGAGCTACGGCGCGATGTGGTGGACGTTCGAGCGCTACGGCGTTGACTTCACGCCCATGACCATCGCCAACCTTCGGCGCGCGAACCTCGATCAGTACAACGTCATCATCATGCCCGACGGCTCGGCGGGCGGTTACATGAGCGCGCTCACGCCTTCGGGCGTCTCGGCGCTCCGCGCGTGGGTGCAGCGCGGCGGCACGCTCGTGTGCGTCAAAGGCGCGGCGGTCTTCGCGGCCTTGAAGGAAGTGAACCTGACTTCCTCGCGCCTCGTCGGCAGCGACGACGACGAGCAGCGCGATCAAAAGACGCCCGGCGACGACGAAGCCAAAGCGACGCCTTCTCCCACGCCTTCGCCCGCGACGCCGGAAGCCACCACAGCGCGCGAACAACAGGCGACGGCGCGCAATCGCCGTCAGGCGACGCAGACGGCCACCGAGCAGCAACGCGAGGCGCAAGACCGCAGCGAAAAACTCGAAGGCGCGCCGCCCGATTTGCCGCCCATCGCGTCGCCCTCGGCGCGCCCCGGACGCGTGCCCGAAGCCGTGCCCGGCGCGATCTTCCGCGCCACCGT
>DATHBB010000301.1:0-1742 GCA_035296385.1 Pyrinomonadaceae bacterium
TTCATCCCTCATCCCTCCGCACTCATCCCTTTTTTCCATCTTGCTTTTCCGCGCACGGCGGCGGTAACATACCCGCCGTACAAGAAAAAGTTTCTTTGTCCGAAACGTCTGTCCCGACAAAGTCTGGCGTAAATTTACGGATAATTCGTGACGATTGATTGCCGGTTCGCTAGCCATCATTTCGCATAACAACTAACGCCGGAGGGTCAAACATGAATCGTATTCTGGACATCGTCTACTGGGTGGTGGGAATCCTCTCCAGTGTGGGCGCGCTTTATTACTTCGTGAAGTTTCTCAGGTCGCCCGGAGTCGAGGGCAACAAGAACTGGCTGTGGTATGCCATCGGATTGGCAATCGTGGCCTGTATCTGTGCGCTGCTCTATTTCGTGCGGCACGTCAACAAGGAAGAGGAAATTCATATCACGTAGTCCGAGCGCGTGGTCTTCACGCGTCTGCCGCGCGCGAGCGACAAGAGCCGCCGCGCGCGGCGGGCATGAAGACTGTCGGCGTCCGGTCGGGGAAGGAAGCGCGCGTGTCAGTCGCCGCGCGCGACAAAGCACGCACGACCGTCGGGCGCACCTGCCGGATATGAAACTTTGACGCCGTTCGCGAACGTGTGGCTGTAACAACAGACTCCGCGCGGGCGGCGATTTCTTGTGCCGTCGCGCTCGAACAAACGCACAGCCAAAGAGGAAACTATACGCATGCTGATCGCTTCAACTCTCCCGCCGTTTGCAGCCGCCGTCGCCGCGTGGGCGCAAACCGTGCCGCGCTTCGGCACGTCGCTGACGGTCATGGTCTTTCTCATGCTCTTCTGCGGCTCGCTCGTCGGCTGGCTCGTCGCCACCGTGCTCGGCTTTGCGCGCGCGCGTGCCTTCGGCCCGTCAACGCGCTGGTTCGCCCTCGCCTGCCTTTGCCTGCTCGGCTTCAATCTGCACCTGCTCGCGGTCTCCGTGCTCGGCATGACCGAAACCGATCCCGAAAAGGTGATCAGCTTCGGTGCGTTCGCGCCCCTGTTCCTGTTGCTCGGCAGCGTCTCGGCCATCATCGGCTTCCTGCGTTTAACCAACCCTCGCCCTTGACGACTCCGCCGACGCCGCGCTCTAAAGTCGCTGCGTGCAAATCCACTATTTTAGAAAGCTCTCTTTTAAGTTGAAACAAAACTTCTTTTTTCTGGTGCTCGCGTTCGTCGTGGGCGCGGCGATCATCCTCACGGTGCGCGAACCCGCCGCGCGCCGCAAAACCGTCCCGCCGCATTTTGTCTCGGCGAGCGGCACGCGCTTCGTCGTTGACGGGCAGCCCTTCCGCTTCGGGGGCGCGAACGTTGCCGTCATGTATCGCGAAGAGGATCGCGCGCGGATGCCCGAGACGCTCGCCGAAGCCGAACGACTCGGTCTCGGCGTCGTGCGCGTCTGGGCTTACGGCGAGGGGACGGAGCAGGAGGGCGTGCTGCCCGTCGGGGGCGACCGCGACGACTGGCCGCGCAGGCACCCCTTCCGGCGCGCGCCCGACGACTGGAACGAAGAGGCTTTCATACACCTCGACCGCGTGCTCGCCGAAGCCGCGCGCCGAAATTTGCGCGTTCAACTCTGCCTCGTCAACTGGTGGCGCGACACGGGCGGCGTCACGCAATACCTGCGCTGGGCGGGAATTAAAGATGCTGCGGACGAGGCGCATCCCTTCGGTATCAACATCGAACGCGCGATGCTCTTTTACACGAACGAGGAGACGCGCCGCCTCTA
>DATHBB010000302.1:0-3748 GCA_035296385.1 Pyrinomonadaceae bacterium
GAGTTGCCGATCAACTTACCGAACGCGCCGCTCGCACGGAGTTCGTGGCGGAGTGCGAGGCTGTCGCGCTGCGCCTTGCCTTCTGTGACCGCGCGCCCGACCACGTCGCAAAGTTTTTCGTTGTCAATCGGCTTCTCGAAATAATGGTACGCGCCCTCTTCCTGTATCGCGCGCAAGGCCATCTCGACCGAACCTTCGCCCGTCAGCAGAATGACGGCGACTTCAGGATGACGCGCGCGCAATTCGCGCAGCAACTCGAAGCCGTTCAAGCCGGGCATCTTCACATCGGAGACGACGACCGAAGGGCGAAACGCGGCGACGTGTTCGAGCGCGCGCGTCGCATCGCCCTCCGCCGCAGCCTCAAACCCGCCCTCCGTCAACACGTCGCGCAGGGTGTCCAAAACCACCGGCTCATCATCAATCACCAAGACGCGTCCCTTAGACATGGACGCAGTTTAGCATACGAGGGGAAACGATGAAGTAGGAACGCGGAACGATGAACAAAAGACACTGCCTCCTGCTTTCAGTTCATCGTTCATCGTTCCTACTTCATCGTTTTTTGAAGTGTTCGGCGATGGCGCGTGCGAGCGCGTTGGTTGTGAACTCGGCGGGTTGGGTGTCTGTCGGGAGGTTGTAGTCGGCGGCGGTGCGCGCGGTGATGTCGCCGATGCAGGCGACTTTCACGTCGCCGAGAAGTTCTCCGAGATCGCGCGTGTCGAAAAGCGCGGCGAAGTTCTTGACGGTCGAAGCGCTGGTGAAGGTGATGCAATCGACCGCGCCGCCGACGAGCAGGGCTTCGATGCGCGCGCGCTCCGTTGTCTGCGGCGCGACCGTGCGATAGACGGGCACGACATCAACTCGCGCTCCGGCCTCTTCGAGCGCGCGCGGCAAGTAGTCGCGTGCGACCGCCGCGCGCGGGATGAGAAAGTTGAGGCGGTCTAACGCCGCGCGCCCGCCTAGATAATTTGCGAGCGCGTCGAAGACGCCTTCGGCCTTGAATTCCGTGGGCACAACATCCACGTGCACGCGCGCGTCGCGCAGGCGGTCGGCTGTGGCCGCGCCCGTGGCGCACACGTGCAGTTCGTCCAACTCGCTCGCGTCGTGGCCGCGCGCTGCAAAGCGGCGCATGAAGAAGTCCACGCCGTTCGTGCTCGTGAAGACGAGCCAGTCGTAGCCGTAGAGATGTTCGAGCGCTTCGTCGAGGAGCGCGTAGCTTTCCGGCTCGACGATCTCGATGGTCGGGCAGGCGACGACGCGCGCGCCGTAGCGTTCGAGTTCGGCGGCGAAGTCTTGCGACTGCGCCAGCGCACGCGTGATGACGACGGTGCGGCCTCGCAAGGGCTGCTCTTGAGTCGTGCGTGGGTCGTGCGTCATTTAAGAGAGGCGGCGCGAAAACTTCAAATGGGTCTCGGAGAATCCAGACAAACTGCGTTCAGACTGTTAATCCTTCAAGCAACTGTGCCGCGCCGCGTTCGCGCAGACGAGCGGCGATCGTTTCGCCCGCGCGCGCGGCGTGGGCGGCGTCGTCTTCGATGGAATCGCGTATGAGTTGTGTACCATCAAGCGCGGCTACCAACGCTTCAAGACGTAGCGCGTCGCCGCTTACGACGGCGTGCGCGGCGATGGGAACCTGGCAGCCGCCGCCGAGCGCGTAGAGCAGCGTGCGTTCGGCGGTGCAGGCGGCGCGCGTCGGGGCGTGTTCGAGGAGCGAGACGAGCGCGTTCGTACGCGCATCGTCGGCGCGTGTCTCGATGCCGAGCGCGCCTTGCCCGACGGCGGGCAGCATCTCCGCATGTGGAATGGCGGCGTTGATGCGTCGCTCGAAGCCGAGACGGCGCAAGCCCGCTGATGCGAGGATGATCGCGTCGTAGCCGTCCTCTTCGAGTTTGCGCAAACGCGTGTCCACGTTGCCGCGCAAGTCTCTGATGACAACATCGGGGCGCAAGTGCTTCAACTGCGCCTGCCGACGCAGACTCGACGTGCCGACGACGGCACTTTGCGGCAGGTCGCGCAGCGAGTAGTTTTGCGACGCTATAGCCGCTGCGACGCCTTCACGCAAAATTAGCGCGTCGCGCGCGTCTTCGCGTTCGGTGATGGCGGTGATGGAGAGATTGTCGGGCAGGGTCGTCGGCAAATCCTTGAGCGAGTGGACAGCGAGGTCTATCTTTTCGGCGAGCAGCGCCTCTTCGAGTTCCTTCGTGAAGACGCCCTTGCCGCCGATAACTGCGAGCGGGACGTTGAGCATCACGTCGCCCGAAGTCTTGATGATCTCGATGCGAATTTCTGTTTCAGGCCGCAACTCCGTGAGCCGCGCCTTCACCCATTCCGATTGCCACAACGCCAGCTTCGAGCCGCGTGAGCCGATGATGAAATGCTCTCTCATAAAAACAGAGGTCAGAGGTTAGAGGTTAGAGGTTAGTAAGAAGCAGTTTTTCTTTTAACTGATCTCTGACCTCTAGCCTCTGACCTCTGCCCTTTTATTCCTCGATTCCGAATGTGTTGCGCCAGGCCTTCAGGTTTTCTTCCTCGCCGGTGTCGTTTGAGTGGCGGAGGCGGTTGATGATGGGATGCGAGATTTTGTTGACGGTGGACATCAGCAGGGCTTCGACGGCGCGCTCCTGTTCGGGCGTCAACTGGCCGAGCCGTGTGCGCTGGCGCGCGAGTTCGGCGCGCGCGATCTCTTCCAACTTCTGCCGGAGCGCGGCCACCGTCGGGCCGAGATCGAGCGAGCGCAACGCCTGTTGAAACTGCATCACTTCGGATTCGACGATCAACTCCGCGCGTTCAGCTTCGCGCTCGCGCTCCCTGATGTTGGAGGCGATGACCGCTTCGAGATCGTCAACGTCGAAGACGAACAAATTGTCGAGGTGGCCGACCAACGGATCGACGTTGCGCGGCACGCTGATGTCTATGAAGAAGGCCGGACGCTGGCGGCGAGCGGCGAGCGCTTCGCGCGCCATCTCCTGAGTGACGACGTATTCGTCGGCGGCGGTCGAGCAGATGATGATGTCGGCTTCGGCCAGATGCGCGGGGAGAGAAGAGAAGTCGAGCGCCTCGCCCTTGATTTTACGCGCGAGTTGTTCGGCGGTCTCCACGGTGCGGTTGGTGACGAGGACGCGCGACGCGCCCGCACTCGCCAGATGTTGCGCGGCGAGTTCGGCCATCTCGCCCGCGCCGATGACGAGCACGGTTGTGCCTTTGAGCGAGCCGAAAATTTTGCGCCCCAACTCGACCGCCGTGAAGCTGATGGAGACGGCGGAGGCCGCTATCCCGGTCTCCGTGCGCACGCGTTTGGCGACGCGCAGCGCGTGATGCACGAGGCGGTGGAGGACGCGCCCCGCCGTGCCCGCCGTGACCGCGTTTGAGTAGGCGCGGCGCACCTGTCCGAGCACTTGCGGCTCGCCGACGACCATCGAATCGAGCGAAGAGGCGACGCGGAAAACGTGGCGCACGGCATCTTCGTCCGCGTGCATGTAAAGATGCTCGCCGAAAAACTGGTTGGGCACGCGCCGCGACTCGCTCAAAAACGAACTGATACGCGTTGCGCCCTCTTCGCGACCCGACGGGCGAGTCGCCGCGAGCACTTCGACGCGGTTGCAGGTGGAGACAATCAAACCTTCGCTGATCAAGTCGCCGTCAACCAGAGCGTGCAAAGTCTCGGCGCACGCCTCGTCCGTAAAAGCCAGACGCTCGCGCACCTCGACCGGCGCAGTCTTATGATTGAGTCCGACGAGGATGATTGACATAA
>DATHBB010000303.1:0-5585 GCA_035296385.1 Pyrinomonadaceae bacterium
CTCCGGTTTGAGATCGCGATGGACGACGCCCTGCGCGTGCGCGGCTTCGAGCGCGCTCACGATGGGTTCGAGTATCTCCCACGCCTCGGCGGGCGTGAGCCGCCCGCGCCGCTTCAACTCCTTGTCGAGCGAATGGCCTTCGACGTATTCCATCACCATGTAGGTGAGGCCGTCCGCGCCCGTGCGCAGATCGTAAACCGTGACGGCGTTCGGATGACGGAAACGACGCGCGGCGCGGCCTTCGCGTTGAAAGCGGCGCAGCCATTCACTGTTGCTGCGCATTTCCGGCTTGAGCGTTTTGATGGCGACGCGGTCGCCGAGGAGTATGTGACGCGCGCGGTAGAGCGTGCCCATGCCGCCGCGCGCGATGAAGGACTCGATCTCGTATTGCCCGTCGAGCACGCGCCCCGTTATGTCTTCGCCCGCGTCGTCCAGCACTTCGCCGTCGCGCTGGCAAAACGTCACCGCGCCGTCGTAACTGTTGCCGCACTTTGGACAGGTTTTCATCGAAGGGGTCAGTACGAAAGAATGGATCGGGCGAAACGCTCGCCCGTCAAAGGCTCGTCCGCGCAAGGAGCATCGCCACCGCGCGAGCGTCTGTCTCTGTTCGCCGCCCGCTGCTGTTCGGAGCGATTCATCGTAGATAAAAGTCTAACATGAGCGCACGGGCGTGTGAATCAACTGCGGGCTGATAGCGCGGGGCGGCGGCGGGCGGAAGTTTGCGACAACCCAAAAACATGATGCGGACATCGAAACAAAAGGTTAAACTCTGGCGCGTCTCACAAACGTGCTCTCAGCGTTTTACCCCCAGACCGCTCGGAGAACTTTTTTATGTCGCTTCTGGAACGTCTCGGCCAGCGTTCAAAATTTTTCCTCATCACGCTCGGGTTTCTGCTCGTCGTCCTGCAAAGCGTCATCAACTATCTGACCGGCCCCGACATCCCTTTCTTCATCTTCTACCTGTTGCCCATCTCGCTCGTCGCATGGCTCGTCGGGCGTCGCGCCGCCTTCTACATCTCGCTCTTTAGCGCCGCCAGCTATTTTCTGACCGAACAACTCACCGGCCACTTCGACGGGCGCCCCTTCATCCCCTACTTCAACGCGCTCGCGCAACTGAGCGCCTTTCTCTTCGTCACCTACTTCGTCTCCGCGCTCCGCCGCTCGCACGATCACGAACGCGAACTGGCGCGCACCGACGATCTCACGAGCGTCATCAACCGCCGCTCGTTCTTCGAGGCGTCGCAGCAGGAGATCAACCGCGCGCGCCGCCACAAGCACCCGTTCACCGTCGCCTACATGGACGTTGACGATTTCAAGTTGATCAACGACCGCTACGGCCACAGCATCGGCGACACGGTGTTGAAAAGCGTGGCGCAGACGATCAAGAACAGCCTGCGCGAAATAGACGTGGTCGCCCGTCTCGGCGGCGACGAGTTCGTCATCCTCATGCCGGAGACGGGCGAGGAGGCGGCGCAAGCCGTCGTGTCGCGCGTTCACAGCAACATCATGGACAAGATTCACGAGTACGGCTGGCCGATCACTTTCAGCATCGGCGTCGTAACGTGGACCACGCCGCCGCGCACCGTTGACGTGATGCTCAAACGCGCCGACGACGCGATGTACGAGGTGAAGAACAACGGCAAAAACCAGGTCACACACCTCAAACTCTCCGGCGAGCCTGTCGGCGCGACTTAAACTTTTCCAACTTCAAACGCGCCCGCCATCGTTTCCTGAAACAAATGATCACCAAAATCTCTGATGTGAAACATCTCGTTCAGCAGGCCGCTCTTGATCCGCAAAGCACATTTCCGTCAGTAATGAGTTTAGCCAGCAGCGCAGACTGGAAAGAGCGCGAGGTGGCAGCCACAATTCTTGTCGAGGCTAGCAAGAAAAAGCCTGACCGGATTATTGAAGAGATGATTCTTTGGGCTGACCACTCCGATGCGAATGTGAGGAGAACTGCCAGCGAAGGACTAAGGGGCGTCGCACGCAAACAGCCTGAGAAAATTTTGCCGGTGATTGAAAAGCTAAAAACCGATCCGAATATTTACGTGAGGAAGTCGGTCGCTAACGTGCTCAGAAATGCGGGCAACTATCATCCCGAGTTTGTCTTGAAACTTTGCCGGGAGTGGGCTGCGGATAAAAACTCTTACACTGATTGGATCATTAAAGATGCTCTCAGAAAGCTCAAGCCCTGACTTTGACAGATGAACGCGACCGAGGTTGCCACGCTCTCTATACTTATCCTGCTAGCCGCCACGCTCTATTCTTCGGTCGGGCACGGCGGGGCGTCGGGCTATCTGGCGGCGATGTCTCTGTTCGGCCTCGCGCCCGCCGCGATGAAGCCGACCGCGCTCTGCCTGAACATACTCGTCGCATCAATCGCCACGTTGCGCTTTTGGCGCGCGGGCTGTTTCTCCTGGGCGCTCCTGTGGCCTTTCGCCGTCGCCTCCGTCCCGCTCGCCTTCCTCGGCGGCGCGATCACGTTGCCCACCGCCGTCTATAAACAGATCGTCGGGGTCACGTTGCTCTACGCGGCCTTTCGTCTCTTCATGTTCACGCGCGCGAAGGCCGACGGCGACGCTGTAGCAGCAGCGGCGGCAACGACGCGGAACGCGCCGCTTCCACAGGCGATCTTTCTCGGCGCGCTCATCGGTTTGTTGTCGGGGCTGACGGGTGTGGGCGGCGGAATCTTCCTGAGTCCGCTACTGCTCCTGGCGGGCTGGGCTGACACACGGCGCACGGCGGGCGTCTCCGCCGCCTTCATCCTCGTCAACTCGATTGCCGGATTGCTGGGAAACTTGACCAACGTGCCGCAGGCTCTCCCGCGCCCGATCCCTTACTTCGCGTTCGCGGCAGTCGTCGGCGGGCTCTTCGGCTCGGAGTTCGGTAGTCGCCGTCTGGCGAGCGTCACGATCCGCCGCCTGCTCGCCGTCGTGCTCGTCGTCGCGGGCATGAAGATGATCTTCGTGTGATTGCAGAGTTGCAATTAGAGGAAAACGATGAAGTAGGAACGCGGAACGATGAA
This sequence comes from Pyrinomonadaceae bacterium, assembly GCA_035296385.1. Classification (GTDB taxonomy): domain Bacteria; phylum Acidobacteriota; class Blastocatellia; order Pyrinomonadales; family Pyrinomonadaceae; genus JAIVJZ01. The sequence continues at coordinate 3,029 of DATHBB010000303.1, forward strand.
TGAAAGACAGGTTGCTTTCAGTTCATCGTTCCGCGTTCCTACTTCATCATTTAGCCGGGTCTTACTTATTCGCCCTCATCCGAAATTTTGATATTGGCTATTGTGTCAACGCCGACGGGTCTGGTGTCGGGCTTGCCGCCGATCATCTCGGCGGCGGTCGTCTCTCCGGCGGCCTCCACGTCGCCGACATCGCCTTTGGCCGAATCGGTCTGCGTCGCTGTATCGTCGTCGCCGTCGTGCGTGCGATTTGTTTCTGTCATCTGCCCGGTCTCCCTCTCTTTCACGCGCTAGACTTCGACCGGAGCGCGCAGCACTTCTGAGTTTTCGCTGGCCGCAACGCCCGCCGTGTAAATATTCTGCACGTACTCCTGCACCATGCGGTCGCTGTTGAACTGGGGCACGAGCGTTTCGATGGCGCGCTTCATCATTCCCACCCAGCGGCGCGGGATGCCCTCCGCGTCGCGCTCGTAATAGGCGGGAATGACTTCTTCTTCGAGCAACTTGTAGAGCGATTCGGCGTCGCGCAAATCCTCCTCGTGGCTCTCGCCTTCGACGTGCATGTCGCCGATAGCCCAGCCGTTCGACTTGTCGTAGCCTTCCGGCCACCAGCCGTCGAGAATGGAAAAGTTCAGCCCGCCGTTCATCGCCACTTTCTCGCCGCTCGTGCCCGACGCTTCGAGCGGTCGGCGCGGCACGTTCAGCCACACGTCAACGCCCTGCACCATCTTGCGCGCGATCTCCTGATCATAGTCCTGCAGGAAGACCGTGCGGTTGACGACTTGCGGATCGAGTTTCCAGAGCGCGAGTTGCTGCAGGATTTGCTTCGCGCCCTGATCCTGCGGGTGCGCCTTGCCCGCGAAGACGAACTGCACGGGACGCTCCGAGTCGTTGATCAACTTCAGCAGGCGGTCGGGATCGGTCAGGATCAAGCTCCAACGCTTGTAGGCCGCGACCCTGCGTGCGAAGCCGATGGTCAACGCATCGGGGTCGAATGTGCGGCGCGCAGACTCGACGAACTCCATCCCCTCGCCGCGCTGGAGGCGCACGAAGTATTGCCGCTCGCGGACGAAGGCGATCAGCTTTTGCTTCATCAAGCGGTGGACGCGCCACAATTCCTCGTCAGGGATGTTCGCCACGCCGCGCCGCCACACGTCCGCTTCGCACTCGTGTTCCTCCCAATCGGGCGCGACGTGTTTTTCGTACAAGCCGCGCAGGAGCGGCGAGACCCAGGTCGGCGCGTGGACGCCGTTCGTCACCGAAGTGATCGGCACGTCGTCAACGGCGTGCTCGGGAAACATCTTCTGCCACAATTCGCGCGACACTTCGCCGTGCTTGAGGCTCACGCCGTTGGTCGTGCGGCACATCCGCAGCGCGAGCGGGGTGAGTCCGAAGAGTTGCTCTTCGTCGCCCGCACGGACGCGGCCGAGGTCTAGAAATTGTTCATGCGTGAGCGTGAGCGATTCGGTATAGCCGCGGCCGAAACAATGTTCGACGAGCGACGGCAGGAACTCGTCATGACCGGCGGCCACCGGCGTGTGCGTCGTGAACACGCAGCGGGCGCGCACCTCTTTCGCCGCGTCCTCGAATGGCTTGCCCCGCTCCACCAGTTCGCGCGTGAGTTCGAGTGTGAGAAAAGCGGAGTGACCTTCGTTGAGATGGAAGACGTGCGGCTCGATGCCGAGTTTGCGGAGCAGGCGAACTCCGGCGATGCCCATCACCATCTCCTGCACGCAGCGCGTCTCACGGTCGCCGCCGTAGAGGTGCCCCGTGATGAGCCGGTCGGTGTGATCGTTCTCCGCGAGGTTCGAGTCGAGCAAATACAACTTCACGCGTCCCACCTCGACCTGCCACGCCTGAAAGCGCACGAGTCGCCCGCGTATTTCCAGTTCGACGCGCAAGGGCTGGCCGGTCGCCGGGTCGTTCAGCAATTGGATGGGGAGCTTGGCCGGGTTGATCGTGCCGTAGTGCTCTTCCTGCCAACCGTCGCGCCGCAGGCGCTGGCGGAAATAGCCGTGATGGTAGAGCAGCCCGACGGCGACGAGCGGCAGGCCGAGGTCGCTTGCAGATTTGAGATGATCGCCCGCGAGCATGCCGAGGCCACCGGAATAGAGCGGCAGCGAAGTGTGGACGCCGAACTCGGCGCAAAAATAGGCCACCGGGTTTTCGTGCGTCAGCCCCGGCGCGCCCTCGCGCGCCCAGGTCTTCGTCTGCGGACTCATGTAGCGCGCGAATCGCTCGCCGAGCACGCGCACGCGTTCGATGTAAACCGGATCGGTCGCCATCTGCATCAGGCGATACTCGGACACGTCGAGGAGCAGGCAGCGCGGGTTCAACTCGCACTCCTCCCACACCTGCGGATCGAGATCGCGGAAGACCGAAGCGCCGTCCGCCGCCCAACTCCACCAGTAATTCCAGGACAGACGCTCTAACGCGCTCAACGTTTCGGGCAGCGCGCGCCCCAACTTGTTTTCCACTTGTTCGTTCACCCTCACGAAAGACTATTCAAATTTTTGATGACGCAGGAACATCGCGGCGTCCGGCTCCGAAAAAAAGACGA
>DATHBB010000304.1:0-6492 GCA_035296385.1 Pyrinomonadaceae bacterium
TTTCTGGCTGCGCGAGAAGTCGGACAAAGAAGTCATCTCTTATCTCGAAGCCGAGAACGCTTACACCGACGCGTTGATGAAGGGCACGGAAGCCTTTCAGGAGAAGCTCTATCAGGAGATGCTCGCGCGCATCAAACAGACCGACACCAACCCCCCTTACCGGCTGAACGGCTACTACTATTACACGCGCACCGAGGCGGGCAAGCAGTACCCGATCTACGCGCGCCGCAAGGGGAGTCTGGACGCCCCCGAAGAGATCACGCTCGATCTGAACGAACTGGCGAAGGGACAGAAGTACACCGCGATTGCCACCTACGCCGTCAGCGACGACTCGAACCTCCTTGCCTACTCGCACGACACGACGGGCTTTCGCGAATACTTCCTCCGCATCAAAGACCTGCGCACGGGCAAACTCCTGCCCGACGACATCGGCAAAGTCTCCGGCGCGTTCTGGGCTGACGCCCGGACTCTCTTCTACACCGTCGAGGACGCGGCCAAACGACCGCACCGTCTCTACCGCCACACGCTCGGCGAGCCGAAGGAAAAGGACGTGCTCGTCTACGAGGAGAAGGACGAACTTTATCGTCTCGGCGCGCGCCGCTCGCGCAGCCGCCAGTACATCTTCATCGGCTCCACGAGTTCGAACAACACCGAATACCGCTACCTGCGCGCGGACAAACTGACAGAGCCTTTCAAAATGATCACCGCGCGCGCGGGCGAGCACGAGTACTACCCCGATCATCACGGCGACAAGTTCTACATCCTGACGAACGACAAAGGGCGCGGCTTCCGCGTCGTCACCGCGCCCGTCTCAGACCCGCAGCCGAAGAACTGGACGGAGTTCATCGCGCACCGCAAGGGCGTCACGCTCGAAGGGCAATCGATCTTCGTCAACCATTACATCGTCTCCGAACGCGATCAGGGCTTGCAGAAAATTCGCGTCATCGATCTCAAGAGCAACGCGTCGCACCATCTCGAATTTCCCGAACCCGTCTATTCCGCCAACGTCCAGTTCACGCCGGAGTTCGACACGAACACTTTGCGTTTCAGTTATCAATCGTTCACCACGCCGCCGAGCGTCTACGACTACGACATGCGCGAGCGCAAGCGCCAACTCTTGAAACAGATCGAAGTGTTGGGCGGCTACGACGCGACGCGTTACGCTTCCGAGCGCACCTTCGCCGTCGCCGCGGACGGTGTGCGTGTGCCCATCTCGATTTACTACCGCAAGGATTTGCGCAAGCCGGGTGCGCAGCCGATGTTGCTCAACGCTTACGGCTCTTACGGCATCCCCTCGAACGTCACCTTCAACTCCAACCGCCTCTCGCTCATTGATCGCGGCGTCGTCTATGCCGTCGCGCACATACGCGGCGGCGGCGATCTCGGCAAGGAGTGGCACGACGAAGGCAAGATGTTGAAGAAGAAGAACACCTTTACGGACTTCATCGCCGCCGCCGAACATCTCATCAAAGAGAAGTACACCTCGAAAGACCAGCTCGTCATCACGGGCGGCAGCGCGGGCGGCCTCCTGATGGGCGCGGTCACAAACATGCGCCCCGATCTCTTCAAGGCGGTCGTCTCCTACGTGCCCTTCGTCGATGTCATCAACACGATGATGGACAAGTCGCTGCCGTTGACCGTGCAGGAATATCTCGAATGGGGCAACCCGAACGACAAAGAGGCTTACGCCTACATGAAGTCGTACAGCCCTTACGATAACCTCGAAGCGAAGAACTACCCGACCATGCTCGTCAAGACTTCTTTGAACGACAGCCAGGTGATGTACTGGGAGCCCGCCAAGTACGTCGCCAAACTGCGCACGGTCAAGACGGACAAGAACCCGCTCCTCTTTAAGATCAACATGGGCGCGGGGCACGGCGGCTCGTCAGGCCGCTACGACGCGCTGCGCGAAACGGCGTTCGACTACGCCTTCATCTTGCAGCAGTTCGGCATCAACAATTAACGAAACGCGGAAGTAGGAACGATGAACGATGAAGTGAAGAACTGTTCTTTGTCAGTTGTCCGTTGTCAGTTGTTAAGTGGCAATCACACAGGTTGCTAAAGATTGTCTTGAACAACTGACGACTGACAACGGACAAAGAACAGTCTTTCCATTCATCGTTCATCGTTCCTACTTCCGCGTTTATCGGGATTAGGCTTCGCGTAGGTGGAGCGTGTCCCTGCGCCGGTCGGCTTGCGGGAGCGTGAGCAGGTGTTTCAAGTAGCGTTCGCGGTCGGCGTCGTTCATCGCTTCGATGCGCACGCCGACAAGGTAGCCTTCGCCCGCGTGCTCTCCGTCGAGTTGCTCGAAGCGCGCAGGGATAGCGATCAGACTCACCGCGCCGGACGGGAGTTCGAGCGTGATCAATAGTTTGTTATCTTTGACCGTGATGTAGTCGCCGCCGATGCGTATGGAGGGCACGACCAGATTCAGGTCGTCCTCGCCGAGGTCGCGCGTGCGCCCCGCGAGAGAAACCGGAGGCTTCGCGCCCGCCGCCGCTACAGCGCCGCCCGCGCGCTTCGGGTCTGTGACCGAGACGTTGAACGGGATGCGCGCACTGTAACGCGCGCCGCGCCTGCGCGTGCTGCGCCGCTCCGTGACGTACTCGCGCAACAGCGACGAGGCTTTGTTTCTTAATCCTTCCATGCTCACGAAGTCTCCTTATGCAACAAGTGTCGGGACTGGTTCGCGTCGTCCGAATCGTGATCGGCAACGCGGCTCAAGGGGACGTAAATTGGGGGAGACCACCGGCTTGTGGCGACATCATAACATCGCCCGTCGAGATCACGGCAACAATCTCGACGCGCACGGGCTGCGACGCGCCGCCGTGCGCAATAACTCACGTTTGCGCGGCGGGCGCGTGTAGTGATATTTTCGCTTGCATTCAGCCGTCTCCGATTCTGTTGTTTTCCCGAAAAGATTTTTTCATGCCGCTGCCGGATAGTCGGGGCTAAAGTTGCGCTCCGGTCGCACGGCCTCTGCGCGTTCCTGCAACTAACCGCCGCTCGCTGCGTAATACCAGGACATCGCCGTTCACTCAGGAGAAACCACCCGCATGCGCCCATACCTGACGACTACCAAACCGCACTCTCTCCCTCTTCTGCGCCTCTGTTGCCTGCTCGCGCTCTTCATCGCAACGCCGACCCTCACCGCGCTCCGCGCGCAGGAGGAGAAGCAGACGGAGAAGGAAGCGGTTGAGCGAGCGAAACAGGAAGAGGCCACGAAGAAGGCCGAAGCCGACAAAGCGAAACCGGACGAGGCGAAGAAACCGGAAGAAGTGAAGAAGCCCGCCGACCCGTTGAGTGCCCCGACCTTCGCGGGGCTTCGGATGCGTCTCATCGGCCCGGCCTTCACCTCCGGTCGCATCGTCGGCATCGCCGTTGACCCGAAGGACAAGAGCCGTTACTACGTCGCCGCCGCGTCGGGCGGCGTGTGGAAGACCGTCAACAACGGCACGACCTGGACGCCCATCTTCGATAACGAAGGCTCTTACTCAATCGGCGTCGTCGTGCTCGATCCGAAGAACCCGCTCACGGTCTGGGTCGGCACGGGCGAGAACAACAGCCAGCGCAGCGTCTCCTACGGCAACGGCGTCTATCGCTCGGACGACGGCGGGCGCAGTTGGAAAAACGTCGGCCTCAAAACTTCCGAGCACATCGGGCGCATCGTGATTGACCCGCGCGACTCGAACACGGTCTACGTCGCAGCGCAGGGGCCGCTCTGGGGCGCGGGCGGCGAGCGCGGCCTCTACAAGACGATTGACGGCGGCAAAACCTGGAATCAGATTTTGAAGATCAGCGAGCACACGGGCGTCACGGATGTCGTCGTCGATCCGAACAACCCGGACACGCTCTACGCCGCCGCCTATCAACGCCGCCGCCACGTCTTCACGATGATCAACGGCGGGCCTGAGAGCGCGCTCTACAAATCAACGGACGCGGGCGCGACATGGGCGAAACTCACGCGCGGCCTGCCCACGTCCGACATGGGACGCATCGGCCTCGCCATCTCGCCCGTCGATTCAAACGTGCTCTACGCCACCGTCGAGGCTGCGGACCGGAAGGGCGGAATTTTTCGTTCCACTGACAGGGGCGGCAACTGGGAACGGCGCAATGAGTTCGACCAGACGGCGATGTACTACTCGCAAATCTACTGCGACCCGAAAGACCTCGAACGCATCTACGTGATGAACGTCTTCGCGATGGTCTCGAACGATGGCGGCAAGACCTTGCAGCGTCTCGGCGAACGCTCGAAGCACGTTGATAACCACTATCTCTGGATCGATCCGGACAACACGAACCACTACCTCATCGGCTCGGACGGCGGCGTCTACGAATCACACGACCGCGCGGCGACGTGGGACTTCGTGGAGAACTTGCCCATCACGCAGTTCTACGACGTGACGACCGACAACGCCGCGCCCTTCTACAACGTCTACGGCGGCACGCAGGACAACTTCAGCGTCGGCGGCCCCGCGCGCACGCGCAGCGCCTCCGGCATCACGAACGCCGACTGGTTCGTCACGCAGGGCGGCGACGGTTTTCGTTCGCAGGTTGACCCGACCGACCCGAACATCATCTACGCCGAGTATCAACACGGCGGCCTCGCGCGCTTCGACAAACGCACGGGCGAGCGCGTCGGCATACAGCCCGCCGTCGGGCGCGGCGAAGACCCCCTGCGCTTGAACTGGGACGTGCCCTTCATCATCAGCCCGCACCTCCACACGCGCCTCTACTTCGCCGCCAATCGTCTCTATCGCAGCGACGATAGGGGCGACAGTTGGACGGTCGTGAGCGGCGAACTCTCGCGCGCTCTGGATAGAGACAAACTGCCCGTGATGGGCAGGGTGTGGGGCGTCGATGCGGTGTCGAAACACGCCTCGACGGCGTTTTACGGAAACGCTTCGGCGCTCGCCGAGTCGCAGAAGAAGGAGGGCTTGATCTACGTCGGCAGCGACGACGGCTTGATGCAAGTGACGGAGGACGGTGGAAAGAACTGGCGCAAGATTGACAAGTTCCCCGGCGTGCCCGACATGGCCTACGTCTCGCGCGTCGTCACTTCCAATCACGACGCGAACACCGTCTATGCCTCTTTCGACAACCACTGGAACGCGGACTTCGCGCCCTATCTCTTGAAGTCAACCGACGCGGGGCGCACGTGGACTTCGCTCAAAGGCGACCTGCCCGCGAACGGCCCCGTGCTCGCCGTCGCCGAGGATCACGTCAACCCGAACCTGCTGTTCGCGGGCACGGAGTTCGGCGTCTTCTTCTCCGTGAACGGCGGCGCGAAGTGGGTGCAACTCAAAGGCAACTTCCCCATCATCGCCGTCCGCGACCTCGCCATCCAGCGACGCGAAAACGATCTCGTCATCGGCACGTTCGGGCGCGGCATTTACGTGCTCGACAACTACGCGCCGCTGCGCATGGTCTCGAACGAGATGCTCAGGAGCGAGAGCTTTTTGTTCCCCGTCAAAGACGCTCTCATGTACATCCAGTCGCAACCTTTGGGCGGGCGCGGCAAGGTGTTTCAGGGCGAGTCGTTTTACACGGCGGAGAACCCGCCCTTCGGCGCGACCTTCACCTACTATCTGAAAGAGACGATCAAGACGCGCAAAGTGCGTCGGCAGGAAGCGGAGAAGGAGGCCGAGCGACGCAACGTCGCCGTCTCGTTGCCGACCGCCGAAGACCTGCGCGCGGAGGAAGAGGAAGAAGCGCCCGCGATCATCCTGACCGTCGCAGACGCGTCGGGGCGCGTCGTGCGTCGTCTGACGGGGCCGGTCACAGCAGGGATGCAACGCGTGACGTGGGACTTGCGCTCGCCCTCGCCCACCCTCCAAGCGCCGCCCTCGCCCGACACGGAGGCCGACCCGTTCTTTGAAGCGCCGTCGGGGCCGCTCGTCATGCCCGGCCAGTACAAAGTCTCGATAGCCCGCCGCGTCGGCGGTGTGCTCACGCCGCTCGGCGCGCCGCAGGCGTTCAACGTCGTGGTCGAAGGTCAATCTAAAATGACGGAGGCGGATCGCGCGGCGCTCGTCGAGTTCCAACAGAAGGTCGCGCGCCTGCAACGCGCGGTGGCGGGCGCGCTGGAGACGGCCAACGCGCTCAAGCCCCGACTCGTCTCCATACGCCGCGCGCTTCTGGACACGCCATCGGCGGGCGACAAACTTCTGGACGACGCGACGGCGATTGACCGACGCGTCAACGACATCCTGCGCGCTCTGCGCGGCGACACGGTCTTGCGCGCGCGCAACGCCAACACGCCGCCTTCAATCAACGAACGCGTCTCGAACATCATCGGCGAGCAGCGCATGGCTATCGCCCGCCCGACCGGCACACACGCCGCGCAGTATTCAATCGCCGCGCAGGAGTTCGAGTCGGTGCTCGCGCAGTTGCGTTCGCTCATCGAAGGCGACCTCGCGCGCCTTGAAAAAGCGATGGAAGCCGCAGGCGCACCCCACACGCCGGGGCGCATCCCCGAATGGAAAGAAAACT
>DATHBB010000305.1:0-34060 GCA_035296385.1 Pyrinomonadaceae bacterium
GGCGACTCGCCGCACGAGGTGGTCGCTTCCGCCGACGGTCGCACGGCCTACGTCGGCAACTACGGCGCGCAGAAGCCCGGCAACTCTCTGTCCGTCATAGACCTCGTCGCGCGCAAAGAGACGAAGCGCGTTGATCTGGGCGCGCTCCTGCGCCCGCACGGGATGGTCGAGGCGAACGGGAAAATTTATTTCACACTCGAAGCCAACCGCGCCGTCGCGCGCTACGATCCGGCGACAGACAAAGTTGACTGGCTCATGGGCACGGGCGAGAGCATCTCGCACATGCTCGTCATCACGCCCGACGCCAGGCGTATCTACACGGCCAACATGCTCTCAAACACCGTCACCGCGCTGGGCGTGGGCGTGCCGCCCACCCCGCCGAACATCACGCACATCGCCGTCGGCAAAACGCCCGAAGGCATCGGCATCTCCCCCGACGGGCGCGAGGTGTGGGCGGCGAACCGCGACGACGGCACGATCTCGATCATCGACACGGCGACGAACAAGGTTGTGGAGACCATCGCGAAGTTTTCGCAACTCCCCTTCCGCGTCGCCTTCACGCCCGATGGCAAGCGCGTGCTCATCCCCGACCCCGTGGGCGGCGAACTCGTCATCTTCGACGCCGCCACGCGCAAAGAGATCAAACGCATCAAGCTCGCGGGCGGGACGGTCGGCGTCGTCGCCTCGGCTGACAGCAGACGCGCCTACGTCGCACTGCAAGAACTGAACAGCGTCGCCGCGATTGACCTCGAACGGATGGAAGTTGTGGGCAAAGTGGAGACGGGCGCGGGGCCGGACGGCGTCGCATGGGCGCAGAGAAAGGAAACGATGAAGTAGGAACGATGAACGATGAACTGAAAACAAAAGGTCTTTCATTCATCGTTCCGCGTTCCTACTTCATCGTTTCACCCTATCACGCCGCGAAACTTCGCCGCGCTCGCGGCGTAACCGGGAAAGACTCGCTTCAAATCGGCGTTGCCGAGATGCTTCTGCGCGACTTCGCCGAACACGTCGCGGAAGTCCGTCGTCAGGGCGAGGTCGCGCCCGTCGTAGAGTTTGTCTGCGTCGAGTCCCGGCCATCGACCATAGACTTTACCGCCGCGCGTCTGTCCGCCGATGACGAACATGGCGTTGGCGTGGCCGTGGTCCGTGCCGCGATTGCCGTTCTCTCTGACGGTGCGCCCGAACTCCGACATCGTGAGGATCACAACGTCGTCCATGCGGCGCGCGCCGAGGTCTGTGTAGAGCGCGGTGATGCCGTTCGCAAACTCGGTCAGACGCAGCGCGAGTTGGCCGCGCGCGCCGCCTTCGTTGACGTGCGTGTCCCAACCGCCCACGTCCGTGAAGGCGACTTCTAATCCGACGCCCGCTTTGACGAGTTGCGCGATCTGCAACAACGCGTTGCCGAACGCGGTGCGCGGATACTGCGCGCCGTTCTCCGGTTTGTACTGCGCGGGGTTGACCTGCTTCAAAAAGGCTATGGCCTCGAAGGTCTCTTTGCCCGTGCCGCCAAGCGCGTCGCCCGCCGCCTGCTCATAGATGTCCTCGAAGCCGCCCTGCACGGAAGGCGTCGCCTGTCCGGCGCGAATCGAGAAGTCCGCGAGGTTCGAGATGGCGAGCGCGGGCGCGCGACCCTGCATCGCGCGCGGCAAATTCTGCGTCATCGAGACGGCGCGAAACGGTGAAGACTTGAGATCGACGCGCGCTTGCAGGTGACGATTGAGCCAGCCGTCGGGCGTTGACTTGACGCCGGGCGTGCCCGCCTCCATGTAGTCCTGCGCGTCGAAGTGCGAGCGCGTGTTGTCGGGTGAACCGGCGGCGTGAACGACGGCGAGCCGCTTTGCGTCCCACATCGGCTTGAAGCCCGCGAGCGCCGGATGCAGGCCGAAGAACCCGTCGAGGTCAATCGCCGACTCGTTAGACGCGCCTCTGCCCGGTTGCGGGATGGCGATTGAGGGGCGCAGCGCATAATAATTTTTCTCGCCATGCGGGACGACCATGTTGAGTCCGTCCACCGCGCCGCGCTGGAAGATGGCGATCAAAGTCTTGCGTCGCCCGCCCGCGCTCGCGTTCAACCCCTGCGCCGCCACGCGCCGCAAAAACGACGGCGATGCCCCCACCAACCCGACGCTCGCCAGCGCCACGCCGCCCGACTTCAAAAAGAACCTACGATTGATACTCATCACTCAATACCTCTCTAAAACAGTGACGAGTGACAAGTGACGAGTGACAAGTTAAAACAAAAACTTGTCTTACTTCTTGCTCATCGCCTGTCTTCATCTCGTCACTCGTCACTTGTCACTCGTTACTGCCTTTGAAACTCGGGCGAGCCGAGGATCAGCGCGGCGATGCGCGCGGCTTCGGGGATCGGTGCGTTTGATCCGGCGGCCAACATCTCGCCGCGCCGTGCGCCGCGTCCCCGAACGCGCGCGAAGTCTTCGTTGCTCATCGCGCCTGTCGTCATCGTCGAAGCGTCTGCCGCCGTCGTCGTGTTCGTCGTCGGCGCGGGCGACGTGTTTGTCGTTGTGGTCGCCGTCGCTTCGTTCAGTTGTCTGAGCAGCGCCGCTTTCGTCTTGGGCGACATGTCGCCCTGCAAGATGCTGGCGGCGAACTCGTCCACGAGGCGCGACTTGTCTGCGACTCCGACAGCGCCGCCGGGCGCGTTTGAGAAGCGCGAGAGATTGACGCGCGTGCCGTTGATGCGCCCCGAGACGAGCGCGAGCGCGAAGTTCATGCGTTCGAGCAGCGCGCCCGTGTTGACCCAGTGCTCCGCCGTATCGGGGTAGCCGGTGGGCGCTTGATACAGGTAGAGCGGCTCGCCCATGCGCGCGATCCATTGATGCAGCGCGGGGCCGCCGTTCGTCTCACCATTGAGCGAGCGCACGGCGCTGATGGCGAGTTCAAACGGAGTCTTGATCTTCGCGCGGTAATTCTCCGGCGCGTTGAATTCGGGCGACGCGAATAGCGCGCGCAGGGTTTCGCGTATGTCGCCTTCGGACTTCGTGTAGGCCGCACTGACGCGCGCGACGAGCGCAGGGCTGGGGTTGTCGGAGACGAAGCGGCGCGCGAGTTTCGTCGCGATGAACTTCGCCGTCGAAGGATGTTTGGAGAGAATGTCGAGGACCGTCAAACCGTCGCTCATGCCGCCGCCCGCGGGAATCTTGTGGCCGAGCACGACCTTTTCGCCGTCGTCGTGCAGGCGCGCGTTGAAGAAGAAGGTTCCGGCGCGTTCGGGGTTCGTGAGTCCGGCTATGCCGCCGCGTCCGCGCGGGTCGAAGATGGTCCAGCCGGTGAAGCAGCGCGCCACTTCCTGCACATCCTTCTGCGTGTAGCCGCCCTCGACGCCGAGCGTGTGCAGTTCCATCAACTCGCGCGCGTAATTTTCGTTGATGCCGCGCCGCTGTCGTCGCGGTTGCTGCGGGGCGGGCATCTGCGCTTGCTGTTGCTCGGCGGCGGCGGGCATCTGCGCGTTCTGCCCGTTTGCCCCTTCGCGTCTCAATGCGCGTCGGCGGTTCATGCGTGCGCGACGCTGCGGTGGAGTTCCCTGTTCCGCGCTGCCCGCGCCGCTCATCTGCGGGTCAGTTAAAGTCTCGAAGAAGCGCTTGACGCGCGGGCGCATGCGATTTGCGCCCTGCGCGGCTGTGGGGCTGACGCTCTGGAAGTTGTCGAGATAAAAGAGCATCGCGGGGCTTTGCGCCGTCGCGAGCAGGAGGTCTTTGAACTTGCCGAGCGTGTGCGGGCGTATGGTGTCGCGGTCGTAGGAAACTAAGAGCCAGCGGTCCGCGCCCTTGTTGGCATAGACGTTGAAATGGTTCGTCCAGAAATCGACAAGGACTTCCTGCAACTGCCGCTCGCTGTAAACGGCGCGCAGGATACGCGACGCCTGCAACTCCGCCGTGATGCGCGCGGGTTGGAGCAGGTTATTCTCGCGGTAATATTCCTGTATGGCCTGACGATATTCTCTGCGCGCGCCGTTTCGCGCCGCGTCCGCGTCGTTTCCGCCCGCCGCTTTCATCGCCTCAGTTGCGTTGTCGTTCGACATCGCGCCTTCCGCGTCCATCTTTTCGCCCGCGCCCTTTTTGGTTGCCGCCGCGTCCGGCTCGCCGCCCTTGCGATTCTCAGCGAGTGCGGCGAGGTCTGCGGGCAGGCGACCCTGTCGCTGCAACGCGCGCACGAGTTGACCCGGTTGCGGGTACTTGCGGAAAAGCTCCGCGGTCGTCATGCGATAAGACGATAGACCGTTCAACTTCGCTTCCGCCAACGCGTCCTCTATCTTGTCGGGCGCGAGTTGCTGTTCGACGTAACGCTCAAGGCCGATTTTGCGCACGCGCTCCACATCGCCCGGGCGCGCGCCGAAACCGAGACGCCCGAGGACATGCACGATGCGTTGATCTTCTCCGAGCCGCGCGCCCTTCGAGGCCGTCTGCGCCCGGGCCGACGGCGCGGCGAGCGTCGCGCCGATGAGCGCGTAAGCCAGCGCCAGCGCCAGCACGCGCCGCATGAATCCGCCTTCCTGTTTGAGTTGACTCCCGAACATATTTTTCATAGCAGTATCCTTAAATCCCGACTCGCTCCGTCAATAAAAGCTCGATCATTCGCGATTGCCGTTGCCGCTAGTTTAGACGCACACCGTCGCCTGTTGGTTGAACAAAAAATTGGCGGCGGCGGGCGCAATAAATATTGACCGCCTGTGCGGGCGGTGCTAGTCTCTGCGCCTAACTCATGCGGTTCCAAGCCGAACAGTAAAAACCCCTCGTCGGCTTACTTGCGGCAAGCAAATTTCCCGCACGCCGCTACGGCGAAAAACTTCTCCGGTCGGTTTGCTCCTCAAAAAACGTGGCCGTCCAGTTACCAACCGTTTCACCAAACTTTACAAGGAGTGTAAACCATGAATAGCCCCTTCCGAGCGAGTTCCCTACTCGTCTCCTTACTGCTTCTCATCTGCTTCGCCTCGGCTGCGCAGGCGACCACGACCTTCCGTGCTTTCCTTAAGAGCGAACAGGAAGTTCCGCCGCGCCAGAGTCCGGCCTCAGGCACCGGCACGGTCATCCTTAACGACGCCGAGACGCAGATCACCGTCTCGCTCGTCTTCGGCGGCCTGACCAGCAACCAGACCGACGCGCACATACACAGCCCCGCGCAGGTGGGCGTCAACGCCCCCGTACGCTTCCCCATCGGCTCGCAGGGCGAGACCACCGGCTCCTTCCGGGATCGCGTCTTTGATGTCACGCCGACGGACGTGGCGAACTTGAAGGCCGGGCTGATGTATTTTAACGTCCACAGCGTCAACTTTCCGGGCGGCGAGATTCGCGGGCAGATTCACCCGGCGGTCGTCATCAGCGAGTTTCGCTTTCGCGGCCCGAACGGGATTCAGGACGAATACATCGAACTCTTCAACGACAGCGATGCGCCCGTCACCGTCACTAGTTCCGACGGCTCGGGCGGCTGGTCGCTCGTCGTCCTCGACGCGGGCGGCAACCCGAGCGTGCGCGTGCCGCTGCCCGATTTCAACGTCACGATCCCCGCGCGCGGACATTACCTCGCCTTCAACAACGGCGGCTACGGGCTAGGCAGTTACGCCTCCGGCGACGCCTATTTCGGCGGCGACATCCCGGACGGCTCGGCGGTCGCACTCTTCCGCACGCGCAACCCGTCGAACTTCAACTACGGCTACCGCATGGACGCCGTCGGTTTCAACGTCAACAATCCGCTCTACCGCGAAGGCTTCGGCGTACCGCTCAACTTCGGCGTCACGCAGAACGTGGAGCACGCCGTCGTGCGCAAGATGCCTTCCGGCGTGACGCAGGACATAGGCAGCAACGCGGCGGATTTCGTCATCGTCTCGCCGCTGGCTCAGACGCTCGGCAACATCTCGACCGGCTTCTACTTCTCCATCCTCGGCGCGCCGGGGCCGGAAAATACCGCAAGCCCCGTCCGGCGCAACGGCATCCTGTCAGGGTCGCTACTCGACACGGCGCGACCCGAACCGAGCCCGCCCAACCGCGTGCGCGACACAACGCCCGTCCCGAACGGACAGTTCGGCACGATCTCTTACAGGCTCAGCTTCACCAACAACACTACCCAGCCCGTCACGCGCCTGCGTTTCCGCATCGTTGAACTCACGACGGCAAACAACCGCACGGCAGCCGAAGCAGACCTGCGTGCGCTCACTTCGAACGACACATTCGTGACGCTCACAAACGGCTCGACCGTGCTTGTCAAAGGCACTGTGCTCGAAGGGCCGCCCTCGCAGCCGGCGGGCGGCGGACTCAATTCCAGCCTCGCTGTGCCGACCATTACGCTCTCACAGCCGCTCCAGCCGACCGAGAAAGTCAACGTGCAATTCCTGCTTGGCGTACAACAGGAGGGCACGTTACGCTTCTTCCTCAAAGTGGAAGCTTTACCCTAAAACCCAACCCGTCGAACTTAAAACGACGGTCAGCGAATGAAAGAGGAAGGGCGTTTGAGTTTCGGCGAAACTCAAACGCCCTTCCTCTTTCTCATCTCGCGCCGGACGACAGACTGCGGCGACGCGCGCCCGTCAACGAACCGGACGCGGCGCGCTGGCGGGGCTGCGATTGCCCTCTCTGTCTACGGCGCGCACGCCGAAAAAGTAGTTGTCCTTAGAGATGCCCTTCGCCGTGTAGGTCGTCACGTTGCCGACCATCTCGGCGTGAGTCCAGACGGGCGAATCCGTCTCGCGCCAGACGACTTCGTAACCCGCGAGATCGTTTTCCGTGTTCGCAGTCCATTGGAGGTCGGTGTCGTTCGTCAGGCGGCGCGTGAGGAGGCCGACGGCTTTCGGGCGCGCGGGGGCACGTGCGAGCGTGGCGAGCGCGGCGGCGTTCAGGCGCGCGACCTGCGCGATGTAGCCGTAGTCAACGAACTCCGGCAGGTCGCCGTAAACAATTCCGTTTTCGGTGCGTACGTTTTGGTGTTGGTGCGTGTAGTCCTCGTTCGTCTCTGTGAAGCGCACCGCCGCGAAACCGCGTTCGAGAAACGGGATGTGATCGCCGCCGCGCAAATAACGGTCGCGCCGGTAGATCGTGTGCACTTTGAAGGCGGGCATGTAGGCCGCGCCGATTTCCTTGATGAAGCGCGCGAGTTGGCGCGAGGCGGAATCGTTTTCGCCGCCGGTGCTGCGACGCGTCGCGGCCTCTTCCGGCGTCTCGCTCGAAGGCACGCCTTCGGAGAAGACGCGCACGCTCGTGCGGTCGCGCACGCCGTTGCCGCCGAGAGAGTTGCCGACGATGTCGTTCGTGAACATCGCCTCGATGTTGAGGTTCTTCTGTTTGGCCTGCTCCGCGTAGTGAGTCGCGCCGAGCAAGCCCTGTTCTTCGCCCGCGACCGCCATGAACACAATCGTTGCGTCGAACTCACGGCGCGACATCACGCGCGCCATC
Organism: Pyrinomonadaceae bacterium; assembly: GCA_035296385.1. Taxonomy (GTDB): domain Bacteria; phylum Acidobacteriota; class Blastocatellia; order Pyrinomonadales; family Pyrinomonadaceae; genus JAIVJZ01. Next base: position 7,404 of record DATHBB010000305.1, read on the forward strand.
TCGACGACCGCTGCGACGCCCGATGCGTCGTCGTTCGCGCCCGGCGCGTCGCAAGTCGCATCGGTCGGGCTGGTGCACATCGAATCGTAGTGGCCGCTGACGACGTACATGCGCGCGGCGGAATCCTCTTTCGTGCCGCGAAGCGTCGCCACGACGTTCGTGATGACGGTCGGTTGCGGGATGCGACCGCGCGGCGGCGGCATCGCTTCCTGCGTGTAAGACTGTAGCTCGACCGTCATTCGCCCGCCGCCTGCGCCACGCGCGATGCTCTCAAATTCGCTCTTGAGCCAATCGCGCGCCGCGCCGATGCCGCGCGCGGGGTTGTCCTGCACGGAGAGCGTGTTGCGCGTGCCGAAGGAGACGAGCTTGCGCACCGTGCGCTCGATGTTGCGCGGATCGATTTCGGTGAGCATGCGCACGACATCCGCGTCGCGTCTTGTCGCAGCGGGGACGGACGCGGCGGCCTGCGCTCTCCCGCGCGCGTTGCCGCGTCGTTGCGCGTTGGCGGCGGGCGTGTGGTTGAAGGATGCGATGAAAAAGAGGACGGCGACGACGAATGACGCACACGCGGCGCGCGAGATGTTTGAGATGTTCGACATGAAAATTTTCGTTTAACTCTTCAATGGGGTTTTTAAGAAACTGTTTGAGAAGTCCCGTCAGGGACGTTTGAGAGTAGCCCGGCACTTCAGTGCCGGGATTACGTACATGCATTATTGAGTCGAGTCCCGTAGGGACGATTGAAGATTGAGACGGGAGAATTTCAATCGTCCCTACGGGACTCTCTTAACATTTTATACACATCGTTCCCAGCCATAAATGGCTGGGCTATTATCAATTGTCCCTGACGGGACAAAAGCGACATTACCGTGCAAAAGCGAGATTACTTTTCAAACAGCTTACAGGTGTTCAAAATCTACTTTGCGCGGTCGCGCTCGACGAGCAGGCGGCGTAGGATTTTGCCGGACGCGGACTTCGGAATTTTGTCTATGAATTCCAGTTGACGAATCTTCTTGTAGGGCGCGACGCGCCCGGCGACGAAGGCCATCAACTCTTCCTGCGCGACGCTTACCGTTCCCTGTTTGAGAACGACGAACGCTTTCGGCAGTTCGCCCGCCTCTTCGTCGGGCAGCGGCACGACCGCCGCGTCCGCCACGGACGGGTGAGTCAAAAGCAGCGCTTCGAGTTCCGCCGGGGCGACTTGCATCCCCTTATATTTGATCAACTCCTTCAGGCGATCCACGACGAAGAAATGGCCTTCCGTGTCGCAGTAGCCGATGTCGCCCGTGTGCAGCCAGCCGTCCGTGTCAATCGTCGCGGCGGTGGCTTCGGGGCGGTTGAGATAGCCTTTCATCATCTGCGGCCCGCGCATGCAAATCTCGCCCTCCTCGCCGTAGCCCACAGGCTCGCCCGTCTCGACATTAACGATCTTGCATTCCGTGTCCGGCACGCACTGCCCGATCGAGCCGTACTTCGCCCAGTCGAGCGCGGGCGGCGTGAGGTGTATGGCGGGGCTGGTCTCCGTCATGCCGTAGCCCTGCCGGATGGAGCAGTCGAGACGCTCGCTGCACGCGCGCGCGAGTTTTTCGCTCAAGGGCGCTGCGCCGGAGAAGAGCGTCCGGAGTTTCGAGAGATCGTAGTTGTCAACAGAAGGGTGCTGCGCGAGCGCGAGCATGATCGGCGGCACGACGTGTGCGAGCGTGACACTGTAGTCCTGCAAAACTGTGAGGAACGATTCGAGATCGAAGCGCGACATGACGACGATGCGCGCGCCCGCGTAGAGGCCGACGTTCATGATGACGACCATCCCGTAGATGTGAAACAGCGGCAGCACGCAGACTATCGTGTCCGACTCTTTGATCAACTCGCACGCCTGCACTTGCAGCGTGTTCGCGATCAAATTCTCGTGCGTCAGCATCACGCCTTTCGGCAGCCCCGTCGTCCCGCTCGAATAAGGGAGCACGACCACGTCTTCGCGTGGATTGATCTCGACCGGCGGCACTCCCGCGCCGCCTTCGGTTTCGTAAAGCGTGGCGAACGGCGTCGCGCCCTCGGCCTCGCCGAAGACGAAAATCTCTTCGACGTGTGGGGCGTGCGCAGCGGCCTCCCGCGCCTTGTCGAGCAGCGCCGGGACGGTGAGCAAATATTTGGCGCGCGCGTCTTCGAGTTGGTGCGCGACTTCCGCGACGGTGTAGACAGGGTTGAGCGTCGTCAGCGTCCCGCCGATGAGTGAGACGGCGTGAAAGGCGACGGCGTACTCGGGAACGTTGGGGCTGTAGATGGCGAACACGTCGCCTTTGCGAAGCCCGCGCGCGGCGAGCGAGGCGGCGACGGCCTGCACGGAGTCGTACAGTTGGCGGTAGGTGATCGTGCGCCCGCTCGCGGCGTCAATCAGGGCGGGCTTGTCGCCGCGCGCATGCGCGCCCGCGAGCACGAAAGGCGTCAGCGGCACGGCGGGCATCTCAAGCGCGGGGTAGGGACTGCGGAAGATCACGGGAGACCTCCTGAAAACAGTGACGAGTGACAAGTGACGAGTGACGAGTTAAAGACAAGTGACGAGTGACAAGGTCAAACTCGTGCTTTAAGCCCCATGCAGTATCTTCACTTGTAGTTAGTTGTCAGCCGAGGCGGCTCTTGAGAGGTACACCTTACACGAGAAGCGGGTGGCAGGTAAATATCTTACTTGTCACTTGTCATTCGTCACTCGTCACTGTTCTCTTAGCGGATGCGGTAGGCGCGGCCTTTCCAGACGACTGTGACTTCGCCGCCGAGCGCATTGCTGATGCGGCCTATCGCCGGTTCGTCGGCGACGAGCGCGCGGTATTGTTCGGAGTTGCGACGCACGACCGTGTAGGACTGACCCGCGCTGTAAGCCGTGTCAACCCACGCGCCGCCCTGTTTGCGAAAGCGGCGACCGCCGACCGAGCGCGTCTCGCCCGCAACGGACTCCGGCGCGCGCCTGCTCTCGCTCTTCAAGGAATCGTCGGACGGCTTCGCCCCGTCTCTTTCACGTTCGGCGTCGCGCTGCCTCGCGCGGTTCGCGGCGGCGGACGGCGCGGCAGTTGTCGCCGCGACGTTTTCGTCATTTTTGTCCGCGTTGTCGGCGCGGTTGCGCGCGTCCTCCATGTTCGCCGCGCGCGAGTTGCGCATCTGTTCGTTGCTGTTGCGGCGCGGGCCGCTCAATTTCTCGGCGCGGCGCGCGTTGGCCGCTTGCTCGCGCTGGAGGCTTGCATAGTCGGCCTGTCTCTGCTGCTGCGCGTCTGTCGCCACTTGTCCGACGGACTTCCCCTCGCGCTCCGGCGTGACGATGATCGGCTCGCCGACGGGCATCGGAGGCACGGGCGTGGGCGTCGGAACAGGCATCTCCGTGATGGCGCGCGCGACCGCGCCGCTGCCCGTCGCGGGCGCGGGTGGCGGCTGAACGGGCACCGCATCTTCGTTCACGACGACGCCCGACCCAGGCGGCGCTTGTCCTTCGCTCGCTCCGTCAACAACAAGAGGGGCGGTCTCTTCTCTCGCCATCGTCGCAGTCGCGTTTGAGTTCGGCGCGCTCGCCACGCTCTCGTTCGTCGGCGCGGTTGCGGCGGCGGTGTTGTCGTTCTGCTGCGCCGCGTGATGCTGCTCGCTCTGCGTTACCGTCGGTTTCGCCCTCTCTGTGGTGTTGTGGCGCGCGAGTGAAGGTTCATCCCGACGACCGCGCATGAAGACCACGAGCGCGACCGCGCCGACGAGCAGCAACGCCAGAGCCGGAACTGCGTAGCGCCATGCGCGCGGGGCGAGCAACGCGCCGAGGCGTTCGCGCCAACCCGCGTCCGGTGAAACTTTCTGACGTGCCGCCGCCGCTCCTGCGGCTGTTGTCACGGCCTCGCGCTGCTCCAACTGCGCGGGCATCCCTGCGGCGAGCGCAAGCGCGGTCGCGCTCCGGCGGCAGTCGTCGCAATCGGCCAGATGTGCTGCATGATGCGTGCGCGCGGACGGCGGCAAAGCGTTCTCCGCATACGCGTTCAATTCGTCGGCGTCGAGGTGCGCGCCCGAAGGCACTGCACGCACGCCGCTGTCTGCGCGCCCTTCGACAAACGCGCCGCGACTGCGCCGCGCGCCCTCGCGCAACAACGAATCTATCTCTCTGTCGAACTCTGAACTCATTAAACTTCCGTTCAAACTTTAATCAACTTCCGGCCACTTGAAGAACGCGCCGCGCCCGCCGATCTTGCGTCGCGTTTACCTTTGAAAGCTTAGCACCTTTAGCACCCTTGCCATCTTCGCGCGCTTCATTTATCTCGCCGCGCGATTCATTCATAAAGTTCTTCGCGTCGCTCGGCAGCCTGCGAAGTTTCCGCACCGGCGAGCATGCGCCGGAGGTCTGTGTCGAGGTGCGTCGCGGCGTCTGCGAGCGAGCGAGCGGTCTCCTGCTTCGTCCAGCCGTGCTCTTTGATCAAAAACGCTTCGACGCTCTTTCGCACCTCCGCGTGCAGGCGCGTCAGACGACGGCTCGCCGTCGCCTCGTGCACGCCGAGCACCGCGCCCGCCTCGCGCAACCGCAGATCGTCGAAGTAGTAAAGTTTGATCAGGAGACGATCTTCGGCGTCGAGCGCGGCGATGGCAGAGGCGAGCGCGCGTTCGAGCGACTCCGCCGTCCGTCGCCCGGCGAGCGCGTGTTCGGGGTCGGGCGCGGCGGCGACGGTGAAGTTGTCGGTCTCTTCATGCCCCTCGCGCGTGAGGCGGTCGAAGTCGGTTGCCTCTTCGGTCTGCACGAGCCGCGCCGTCTTGCGATGACGATCAACTGCGAGTTGACCGACCACCGCGCGCAGCCAACCGCCGAGCGAACCGCAGCCCGAATAATATGCGAGCTTGCCCGAGACGCTTCCGTCCGCACGCGCGCGCAGGCCGTAGAGATCAGCCCAGACCGATTGCGCCAACTCCTCCGCCGCGTCCTCGTTCGCCGAAGCAGTGCGCGCAGCCGAAAGCACCGTCGCGCGAAACTGCTCCATCAAATCCGTCCACGCCGCATCGTCGCCGCGCTCGCACGCCACTACGAGACAGAGATCGTCCGCGCGCAGCGCGTCGAGAAAACTGTCGATCTCCTCAGCCGACGCTTCCGGCTGGTGGCGCAACAGATACTTCTCCAGCACGCCGCCGACGCGCGGCAGGAGCGCCGCCGCGTCGAGCGCACGCGCGTCAGCCGCACGCGCCAAAAGTCGCGCCGTGCCCTCGCGCAAAAGTCGCTCCGTGTTTGCCGCCGCAGCGGCTGTCGCCTTCCGGCTCATCGCTTGGGTTTGATGCTCAGCCTACCGACCGCGTATGCTAACACAAGGATAAAAAACTGTCCGTTGTCAGTTGTCCGTTGTCAGTTGCATGTGGCAATCTCATGAGTTGCTAAAGATGGAATTGCTCAACTAACGACAGACAAAAAACAACTGACTACTGACTACTGACAACGGACATCTTTTCGCTTTCCATGCTGCGCGTCACAGAAATCTTTCGTTCGATTCAAGGCGAGTCAACGCACGCCGGGCGACCGTGCGCTTTCGTGCGCCTGACGGGTTGCCCGATGCGCTGCGTCTGGTGCGACAGCGAATACACGTTCACGGGCGGCGAGCGCATGTCGCTCGAAGACGTGCTCGCAGAGGTGCGCGCGATGAACTGTCAACTCGTCGAAGTAACGGGCGGCGAACCGCTCGCGCAGCGCGAAGCCTTCACGCTCATCACGCGCCTCTGCGACGAAGGGTACGAGGTCTTGATCGAGACCGGCGGCTACGTCTCGACCGAAGCGGTTGACGAGCGCGCGAAGTTAATACTCGACGTGAAATGTCCGGCCTCCGGCGAAGCGGAGCGCAACCACTGGCCGAACCTCGAACGCCTGCGCGCCGACCGCGACGAGATCAAATTCGTCGTCGTGGACGCGGCAGACTGGGACTACGCGCGCGAGGTGATCGCGCGCTACGATCTCGAACGCCGCGCGCACGCCATTCTCGTCTCGCCCGTCTGGGGTCAAACCGACCTTCAAGCGCTGGCCGACCTCGTCGCATCGAGCGGACTCGGAAAAGTTCGCATGCAGATGCAACTCCACAAAATGATCTGGGGCGCGGACGTTCACGGAGTCTGACAGCAAACGATGAACGCGGAACGATGAACGATGAAGTAAAAGCTGTCCGTTGTCCGTTGTCAGTCGTCAGTTGTCCGTTGTTTAGTTGAGTCTTTAGCAACTTGCGTGATAACTACATGCAACTGACAACTGACGACTGACAACGAACCGTCTTCCGTTCATCGTTCCGCGTTCATACTTCATCGTTTTTCTTATGGGTGGTTCTGACGAAAAGGCTTTGGCGGTGTTGGACGAGCCGGAAGAGTTTGACGACGGCGCGGGGTTGGCGGTGTGTCTGGTGTCGGGCGGGATGGACTCGTGTGTGACGGCGGCGATTGCTGGGACGGAGTTTGACGAGTTGGCCTTTTTGCACGTCTCTTACGGGCAGCGCACGGAGGCGCGTGAGGGGCGCGCGTTTCGGGAACTCGCGGAGCATTATCAAGTGACGAAACGCCTCGTCGCCTCGCTCGATTATCTGGCGCGCATCGGCGGTTCGTCTCTGACGGACGCGCGGATTCCCGTCGCGGCGGCCAACTTGAAGGCGCGCGAGATACCTACGAGCTACGTGCCCTTTCGCAACGCGCACCTGCTCTCAATCGCCGTGAGTTGGGCGGAAGTTTTGGGCGCGCGCGCCGTCTATATCGGCGCGGTGGCGGAAGACTCTTCCGGCTATCCCGATTGCCGACCCGAATTTTACGCGGCCTTCCAGCAAACGATTGACACGGGCACGCGACCTGAAACGCGCGTCGAGATCAAAACCCCCGTGATCAACTTACGCAAAGCGGAGATCATACGGCGCGGCCTCGAACTCGGCGCGCCGCTCGCGCTCACCTGGTCGTGCTATCAGGCGGAGGAGTGCGCCTGCGGGCGTTGCGATTCGTGCGCGTTGCGCCTGCGTGCCTTCCGAGAGGCGGGCGCAGTCGATCCGATTCCGTACGCTTGATCTGCACGCTCCCGATCTGTTATTTAGGGAGTCGTACAAATGACAACCGGACGCTCCCCGAAAGCATCTTAAACGACGGCTGAAGACTTGATCGCACCCCCGTTTATAATTAAACTCCGTATAACCATTTACCGAGGAGAAGCCCAACATGCGTATCCCAAAATTCACACACTTCGTCGCCGCGTTGCTGCTCGTCTCGGCCTTCGCCGCGAGCGCTTCGGCGCAGCAAGCGACGGCCACCGGCAAAGTTACGCTCAAACAGGCCGACGGCACGGAAGTGCCCGTGCAGGGCGCTCAGGTGGAATTTCACCGCACCGATATTAAACAGACCTTGAAGACGAAGACCGATAAGAAGGGCGAATACGTCTATGCCGGACTCGACCTCGGCGGCACGTACACCATTCTCGTCAGCGCGCCGAATGCGACGCCGTCCTACAGCTCGAACGTACGCATCGGCAGGCAGCCGAACAACAACTTCTCGCTCACCCCGGGCGACGGCAGAACCATGACGCTCGCCGAAGCTCAGGCGGGCGCGGTTGCCGCCAAACCGGGCGCGGCTCCGGCTTCGGGGCTGACCCCCGAACAGGCGAAGAAGCTCGACGAGGAGAACGCGCGTCTGCGCGCAGAGATCGCGGCCAAGAACGCGAAGATCGAGGAGCGCAACGCCAAGCTGCCGGTGATCTTCAAGAACGCCAACGACGCCGTCACAGCCTCTAACGCGCTCAAGGGCGCGGAAAAGATCAGCAAGCTGGATGAAGCCGTCAACGGCTACAATCTGGGCATCGAGATCGATCCGGAGGAGGGGGCTGTTTATCGCAACAGGCAGATAGCGTTGCGCGCACGCGGCCTGGAGAAGTACAACATGGCCGTCGTCAGTAAAGACAAGGAAGCGAAGAACGCGGGCATCGAGGCTGCCAGAGCCGATCTGATGAGTGCGGTCGAAAGCGGCGAAAAGGCCGTCGCCGCACAGCGGAAACGCGGACAGGAACCGTCGGCGGGCGCAGCGCCGAGCGGGCAGAAAGATGAGGTCGGCTATCTGGAAGACCGTGCCGAGACTTACCGCCGCGCCTTGCAGATCAAAGCGCCTGTCGATAACGACGTAGCGGCCAAGTCCATCGAAGAGTACATCAACGCGGAAACCGATGCGGCGAAGAAGGAGAAGATGCAGTCGAGTCTGGGCGACGCCCTCTTCTACGCGGGACGCATTGACGAGTCGCTCGCCAAATTCCGCCAGATTTTAGCCCAGAACCCGAATAACATGGAGGCGATGTTCGGTCTCGGCATCGCTCTGGCGTCCACCAACCCGCCGCAGCTGGCCGAGGCGCGCGACGCCCTCCAGCAGTATGCCTCCAAAGCGCCGGACGGCAACGTGCGCAAGCTGGAAGCCGCCGAAATGGTGAAATACCTCGACGAATCGCTCAAAGCCGAGGCGAACAATAAGTCGCAGGAAACGAACAAATCTCGCACCACCGGCAGACGTAAACCCTAGTCTTCCATAGACTAAGCCAATTTCGACCATTCAAGAGTCGCCTCCGAGTTTCGGGGGCGACTCTTTTTTGACTCAAAAGCAATCAACAGATATTCATCTTGACAGCCGCACATTAAGTCCAGTAACATGATTTTGCCAACGATGTTTGTCATCGTTGCCTTAAGACTAACAACACGCGTCTCGCGTAACTCTCCCGTGTCCGAATCGAATTGAAAGTGCCTGCCCCTTCCGTCGAGTTCTTACCCAAGAAGCGTCCGATTCCTGTGGAAACAGTCAAGAAATGTCAGCTAAATTAGGCGAAATACTCGTCCGCGAAAACATCCTGACGCCGCAGCAACTACGCGAAGCGCTCGACTACCAGCGCGAGCACGGCGGGCGTCTCGGCTTCAACCTCGTCAAACTCGGTCTCGTTTCCGACGACATGGTGACGGCTGTGCTCTCGCGCCAGTACGGTGTGCCGAGCGTCAACCTCGATTTGTTCGACGTTGACGCCTCCGTCATACGCCTCATCCCGCGCGAAGTGGCCGACAAGTATTCGGTCTTGCCGCTCTCGCGCGTCGGGGCGACTTTGACGCTGGCGATGGTTGACCCCACGAACGTCTTTGCGATGGACGACATCAAGTTTATGACGGGCTTGAATATCGAGCCGGTCGTCGTCTCGGAAGCGGGCGTGCAGGAGGCCATCGAGGAGTACTACGGCGGGACGCGCGAAATAGAGCTTGCGGGGATGGTCGAGGCGACGCTGGCCGGTGCGAACGGCAACGGTAACGGCAACGGAAACGGTTTCTCGCTGACGACGGACGCCGTCTCGCTCGCGCAGTTGGACTTCGACGAAGAGGCGGCCAACGACGTTGAGGTCATCAACGAAGACGACGAGATAGACGTGTCGAGCCTTGCGCGCATGAGCGAGGACGCGCCCGTCGTGCGTCTCGTCAACGTCCTGCTCGTTGATGCCTTGCAGCGCGGCGCTTCCGACATCCACATCGAGCCTTACGAAAAAGAGATGCGCATACGCTTCCGCATCGACGGCGTGCTCTACGACGTGATGCACCCGCCCCTGCGCCTGCGCGACGCGCTCATCTCGCGCATCAAGATCATGTCGAAGCTCGACATCTCAGAGAAGCGACTGCCGCAGGACGGTCGCATCAAGATCAAGCTCAGAGCCGACGGTCGTTCGCGCGAGTTGGACTTCCGCGTCTCCACCCTGCCGACCCTCTTCGGCGAAAAAGTCGTGATGCGTCTCCTTGACAAAGAGAAGCTGATGCTCGACATGACGAAGCTCGGCTTCGAGCCGGAATCGCTCGTCAAGTTCAAGCGCAACATCGAACGCCCCTACGGCATGGTGCTCGTCACAGGCCCGACGGGTTCGGGCAAAACCAACACGCTCTACTCTGCGCTCCAATCCCTGAACACGACCGAGACGAACATCATGACGGCGGAAGACCCCGTCGAGTTCAACCTCGTCGGCATCAATCAGGTGCAGATGAAGGAGCAGATCGGTTTGAACTTCGCCGCCGCCCTGCGCTCGTTCCTCCGACAAGACCCGAACATCGTGCTCGTCGGCGAAATACGCGACTTCGAGACCGCCGAGATCGCCATCAAGGCCGCGCTCACAGGCCACCTCGTCCTCTCCACCCTCCACACCAACGACGCGCCCTCCACCATCTCCCGCCTGATGAACATGGGCATCGAGCCTTTCCTCGTCGCCACATCCGTTAACTTGATTCAGGCGCAGCGCCTCATACGCCGCGTCTGCACCGAATGCAAAGAGGTGCACCCGACGCCTTCCGAAGCCCTCGTCGAGATCGGCTTCACGAAGGAAGAGGCGCACGACTTGAAGATTTACAAGGGCAAGGGCTGCGCCAAGTGTAACAACACGGGATACAAAGGCCGCGTCGGTCTCTACGAAGTGATGGAGATCACGGACGACATACGCGAGTTGATCCTGATCGGCGCGTCGGCGCTCGAACTGCGCAAGCGCGCCATCGAGAACGGCATGCTCACCTTGCGCGCTTCGGGCCTGGTGAAGATCAGAAACGGCGTCACCACCATCGAAGAAGTTGTGCGCGAGACGGTCGCTTAAAAGAGAGGTTCACACATGTTTTTTCGCGCTTTAGTTTTAACCATACTCATCATGTGCACGGTGGCGGCGACGCTGCCCATCTCGGATTCGCTGGCGCACTGGTCTTCGGCACGCCCCTCCGCCTCGCGCAGCCACAACAAAGGCCGCTACGCGCGCCGCCACTCGCGCGCCTGGTGGCGTCGTTACCGCGCGCGCCTGCGCCGCAAACGCGCCATCGCCGCCGAACGCCGCAGGCGTCGCGCCATGATCCTCGCGGCGAAACCCGTGCCTTCCTCCGTACTTTCACCCGCCAATCACGCGTCTGCGTCGCCGTCGCTGCCAACCCTGAACAACGTCAACTTCGCGCTGCCCGGAGTGGCTCTGCCGAGCACCGCTTCGCTCTCAAGCATCACTCCGGTCAAGTCGCTGACTGCGACGGTTGTTGCCCCGTCGAAAGATGCGTTGCAAGCGTTGCCGCGCTCGGCAGCGGTAGCAGCCTCGCCGCTGCCGAGCGGTTGGTCGAGCGCTGCCGCCTCTCGCGCGGGCGAGATGCGTTTCAACGTGCGCGCCGCAGACGGGCGCGTGCGCTCCTCCGCCGTCTGGTCGCGCGTCAACTTGCAGGCAGCCGCGCCCTCCGCCTCCGACTCGCGCAGCAAAACTTTCGGCGGCGTCCCCGTCACGCTCCTGCGTCGCACGGTGATCAACCGCATGGTGGCCGAAGGCGGCTGGGTCGTCAACGACGTGCAGCGGCAGTTCGGCGAACGACGCGTGTTCGTCGTCACCGCGCAGACCGTCGCCGCCAGCGGCGAACGCCGCGCGTGGGCGTTCTACTTCACGGAGTCGGACGGTCAGGTCTACAGCCTCGCGACGAACGCGCCCGCAGAGTTTGCGGACACGCTCGCCGCCGAATCCGAACGGGCCATCGTCGCGCTCGGCTCGCGCCGCTTAAACTCTACGACCGCGCAAAACCAGAAGTGAGCAATTAATTCTTCGCGCGCGGGCAACTCAAAAATGCTCGCGCGCGCACGTCTCGCACGCTCGCCCCTTCGTCCGGGCAATCTTCACTTAACGGAGTTCACAAAGGAAAAATGTCAGCTAACGAATCGTCTCTGGCCGAGCAACTCTCGCTCTCCGATCTGCTCAAGAAGTTGATCGAGTTGGGCGGGTCTGACCTGCACCTGACCACGAACACCCCGCCGCAGGTGCGCGTCGATGGAGCGCTCAAGCCGCTCGACGGCTTCAAAACGCTCACCTCCGCAGACACCAAACAACTCGCTTACAGCGTCCTGACCGACGCGCAGAAGCACCGCTTCGAGGAATCGCTCGAACTCGACTTCTCTTTCGGCGTGCGCGGCCTCTCGCGTTTTCGCGCGAATCTTTTCAACCAGCGCGGCGCCGTCGGCTGCGTCTTCCGCGCCATCCCCTACGAGATCAGATCGTTTGAGAACCTCGGGCTGCCGCCCGTCGTCACCAAGCTCTGCGACAAGCCGCGCGGCCTCATACTCGTGACCGGCCCGACCGGATCGGGGAAGTCCACCACGCTCGCCGCGATGATCGACAAGATCAACCGCGAACGTCATGAGCACATCATGACCATCGAAGACCCGATTGAATTCCTGCACAACCACAAGTCGTGTCTCGTCAACCAGCGCGAAGTCGGTTCCGACACCAAAGGATTCGCGGAAGCGTTGCGCACCGCGCTCAGGCAAGACCCGGACGTGGTGCTCGTCGGCGAAATGCGCGACCTTGAAACCATCGAGTCCGCCCTGCGCATCGCAGAGACCGGCCACTTGACGTTCGCCACGCTGCACACGAACTCCGCCGCTTCGACCATCAATCGCATCATCGACGTTTTCCCGTCGAACCAGCAGGCGCAGATCAGAGCACAGCTTTCGCTCGTCCTCGAAGGCATTATGTGTCAGGCGCTTTTGCCGCGCGCCAACGGGCAGGGACGCGTCGCCGCCCTCGAAATCCTCGTCCCCAACGCGGCCATACGCAACCTCATACGCGAAGACAAGATTCACCAGATTTACTCGATGATGCAGACGGGTCAGGAAAAATACGGCATGCAGACCTTCAATCAGGCTCTCGCCACGCTCTACCACAAACGCCTGATCTCCCTCGAACTCGCCATGCAGCGCTCTTCGAACACGGACGAACTGCGCGATCTCATCGAACACGGCGCGGGCATCAACACGGGCAACGGACAGAACGGCGCACAGAACGCCCCGCCCCGCCCCAACGGCGCGCACCCCAGCCCCTACGCCCAACCGCGTCCCATCGGCACGCGCCCCACGAGATAAAGGAGTGACAAGTGACAGGTGACAAGTGACGAGATAAAAACTCGCATCTTGTTCTAACTCGTCACTCGTCACTTGTCACTTGTCACTTAAGGAGTTTCACAGATGCCTACTTACGTCTTCAAAGGCCGCAACCGACTCGGCGAAGTGATGGTCGGCGAACGCGTCGCCGACAATCGCGACATGTTGAAACAACTGTTGCGCCGCGAACAGGTCATGCTCACCTCGGTCAAAGAGAAGGGGCGCGAGGTCGCCGTGCCGAAGCTCGGCGGGCGCGGCAAAGTGAAGTCGAAGGAGTTGTCAATCTTCACGCGCCAGTTCTCCGTGATGATCGACGCGGGGCTGCCGCTCGTGCAATGTCTGGACATCCTGGCGAGCCAGCAGGAGAACAAATTTTTTCAGCAAGTTCTGGTGCAAACCCGGCAGGACGTGGAAGAAGGATCAACTTTGGCCGCAGCTATGGCGAATCATCCCAAAGTCTTCGATCAACTCTTCGTCAACATGATCGAGGCGGGCGAGACCGGCGGTATTCTCGACATCATCCTGCAACGCCTGTCAACCTTCATCGAAAAGATCGTCAAGCTGCGACGCGACGTGATCTCGGCCATGATCTACCCGACAGCCGTGATCCTCATCGCCATCCTCGTCGTGGCCGCGATCCTCATCTTCGTCATCCCGCAATTCCAGACGATCTTCCTCGGCCTCTTAGGCCCCGGCGAAAAACTCCCGCTCCCGACGCGCATCGTCGTCGCCTTCAGCGACTTCGTCGCGGGCTGGGGCGGCCTCTGCATCCTCGTCGGCGTCATCGCCGCCGTCATCGGCATACGCACCTACCGCAAGACCCCGAACGGTCAGCGCAACATTGATCGCTTGCTCTTGAAAGCCCCGATCATCGGCGTCGTCCTGCGCAAGATCGCCATCGCGCGCTTCTCGCGCACGCTCTCCACGCTTCTATCCTCCGGCGTCCCCATCCTCCAATCGTTAGAGATCACGGCGCGCACCGCCGGCAACGTCGTCATCGAAGAGGCCATACGCGGCATCCGCACCGGCGTGGAACGCGGCGAGAGTTTCGTCGAACCCTTGAAGGCGACCGACGTGTTCCCCAACATGGTGGCGCAGATGGTCGGCATCGGCGAACAGACCGGCGCACTCGACTCCATGCTCGGCAAGATCGCCGACTTCTACGAACAGGAAGTTGACACCGCCATCGCCAACATGCTGACCTTGATCGAACCCGCCATGATCGGCTTCCTCGGCGTCACCATCGGCGGCATCGTCATCGCCATGTACATGCCCCTCTTCACCCTCGTCGGCAAACTCTCAAACGGCGGTCAGTGACGGATGTGATTCGTCCCATTCCAGGGACGTGATTCATAGCAAAAAGGGGTTTGATTCATCCGACGAGAAAAGGACGGCAATTGCCGTCCTTTTCTCGTTGATTGGAACTCTTACCCGAGTAGTCGAATCACCTCCTGTATTGGCCTGGCGCTAATGGTTGGGCAAAGCTCGCCGGGGGCTAAACCTGAGATTGATGGGCGGCTTTTCAGGGGCTGAGCTTTTCTTGATTGAGAGTTTTTGCTACGCTGCGGCGCATGGAACACCTCTCGTGCGGCGCCGCTCTTGTGGCTTTAATCTTCTCCGTCCTGCCCTTCGAGATGCACGCTCAAACCGGTGTGCCATGGCAGTCCGAACCCCAATCATCAACTTCAGCCAATACGGAAATTATCGAAACTCGCCCGATAGATATTAAAGGCTGTATCAAAAACTCTCGTTCAGGACAATTCTTTATCAAGGACGCTGAATCTTTCCAGCAAGCCATTCGCGCCGACGGCACACGGGAATGGTGTCGCAAAAATCTCGAAAGCATTGATTTCACAAAACACTCACTGCTCGGCGTCGCACTCGTCACGGACTATTGCAGACGTCCGCCGGGGCTTGCACACCAACTCATAAAGGACACGGCCACTAAGAAATATCTTTTCGACATCAGTTATCACACGACGCCGGGCGTCTGCCGCCGGATGGGTGTTTGGGATGTGTGGGTAGTTGTCCCCAAAATTCCCGTCGATTATGAGGTCATCTTCCAGGTCAGAAAAATACCGTCGAATGAAATTGAGAAATAGATAAGACGATCATTTGAGAGCGTGGATCGGTCACTCCCGATGAAAAGTATTAACGCCTGATGTTAATACTTTCGCCCTCCCGCACGTTTATGTCTTTGGAACTGCATTTATCGCAGTGTCGGCCAGTACTGACCACAGACATCTACCAGGAGTTTATTGAGATATGATTAAAATTCTTCGCACATCTTTATCGACCGGATTTTTACTCTGCGCGATGTCGTTCATTTTTCTTTCCGACGCGACCACGCTGGCACAAAACAATTTGCCGCCGCTGATTGAACGCGAAATATTGTTCGGCAGTTCGGAAATCTCCGGGGCGCAGATTTCTCCCGACGGCAAGTTCATCGCCTTCCGCAAGCCCCACAAGGGCACGGTGAACATTTGGGTCAAACGCGCGGACGAGCCGTTCGCCAACGCGCGCCTGCTGACCGGCGAGACCAGACGCCCGCCCAGACAATTTTTATGGAGTCGTGACGGCAAGTTCATCCTGTTCACTAAAGATAAAGAGGGCAACGAGAATTACAACCTCTACGCCGTCAGCCCTACCGAGCAGCCGCCGGGCGGGGCGGAAGTCCCCGTCGCGCGAAATCTCACCAATTCGGAGAAGGTCAGGACCATACTTTACAACGTGCCGCGCGCCGAGCCTGACGCGGTTTACATCGGCATGAATGAACGCGACCCGGCCTGGCACGATCTGTATAAAGTCAAAATCTCGACCGGCGAGCGCACACTGATTCGACAGAACACGGAACGGCTGACGGACTGGCACTTCGACAATAAAGACGGTTTGCGTCTCGCCACGCGCTCGACCAAGAGCGGCGACAAGGAAGTGCTCAGGGTGGACGCCGACGGCAAGTTCACGAAAGTCTATTCGTGCAGCGTCTTTGAGACTTGCAGCCTGAGCCGCTTCAACAAGGACAATCGCCGCGTCTACATGACTTCCAACAAGGGCGACGGCGTCGATCTGGCGAGGCTCGTCTTGTTCGACCCCGAAACGGGCAAAGAGGAGGTCGTCGAATCCGATCCCCTGCGACGTGTGGACCTGGACGGCGCAGCCTTCTCGACAGTGACGGACGAGCTTGTCTTCACGGGTTACTTTGACGACCGCCAGCGGCTCTATTTCAGGGACAAGGCATTCGAGAAAGACTACAAGTTATTGCAGAAGAAGTTGCCGAATCGGGAAATCTGGTTTGACTCGACCACCAATGACGAGATGACCTGGCTCATTACGGCTGCCAGTGACACGGAACCCGGCGAGAAGTATCTGTTTGACCGCAAGTCGAAGAAGTTGGAGTTGCAATACCGTATCCGCGAAAAGTTGCCGCGCGAAGCTCTCGCCGAAATGAAACCGATTCGCTACAAGTCGTCCGACGGGCTGGAGATTCCCGCTTACCTTGCCTTGCCGAGAGGCATTGCGCCGAAGAACCTGCCGACCGTTATCCTTCCGCACGGAGGGCCGTGGGCGCGCGACCGTTGGGGTTACGACTCCATAACACAGTTCTTAACGAACCGCGGCTACGCCGTGCTCAGTCCGAACTTTCGCGGCTCGACGGGCTACGGCAAGAAGTTTCTGGACGCCGGTAACGGGCAATGGAGCGAAAAGATGCAGGACGACGTGACGTGGGGCGTGAAGTATCTGATTAGTCAGGGCATCACCGATCCCAAGCGCGTCGGCATCATGGGGAGTTCTTACGGCGGCTACGCGGCGCTCTCCGGCGTCGCCTACACGCCGGACCTCTACGCGGCGGCGGTGTCCATCAATGGACAGAACGACCTGATTTCACTCCTCGAAGCCATGCCGCCGACCATGGAGTCCGAGCGCATCAGGGTATACAAGCGAGTGGGCGACCCGACCACCGCCGAAGGGAAAGCGCAGCTCATACGGCAATCGCCGCTGACGCACGCCGATAAGATCAAGACCCCGCTGCTCATCGTGCAGGGAGCGAACGACGTTCGCGTGAAGAAACGACAGGCCGACCAGATGGTGATCTCCCTGCGTGACAGGGGATTTCCGGTCGAGTACATGGTCGCACCCGACGAGGGACACGGCTTCGCGCGCCCTGTCAACGTCATGGCGATGCTGGCAATGACCGAGAAGTTCCTGGCTAAACATCTGGGCGGACGCTATCAGGAATCCGTCGCGCCCGAAGTCGCCAAACGTTTGCAGGAGATCATGGTTGACCCCAAGACCGTCAAATTAGCCGCCAGCCCGACGGGCAAATAGCGGCTCCCCCGTCGCACGCCCGCAGAGTAATCATGCAGGGTAATCATCAAGCCCGTCCGAGAAGCGTCAAGATGCTTCCCGGACGGGCTTGATATTCTACCGTTGCTCGATCAGATTCTCAGAACAGCACTCAAAATTACCTCCACCGTTTTCGGAGAGGCATGTTCGTCGTTCTAAATTTCTGCGGACAGTGAACTTCCAAAGACAGCCTCTTGGGGTGCGACTCATGAACCCACGCCTTTGGGCGGTCGCCCTCGGGCACTAGCGACGAACCTGCGGCAGTCCCGCGAAGCTCCCGCGTAGGGTGAGCGGCGACGACGGCCACGCTTGACCCGGATTACCCCCGGCTTCCGTATCGAGTATCTTCCCCGTCTCGGCATTCACGCAGTTGGCGAGTTCGACGAGGAAACGCCCGTCGAGCACGTCGGAGCCTGCCCGCGTGGCGGCGTGGAGATAACCATTGGCCGCGTTCGCGGGACGGCAGCGCAGCGTCCGCCGCACTTCCGCGATCTCAATCGGAAACAGGAGGCGCGTCCCCTGGGTGACGCGCCCTTCGGCGTCGGTCTCGATGAGGAGGTCCCAGCCGTCGGCGCGCAGTTCGAGGCGGTCGTGCCTGACGCTGCCGACGTGTGCGCCGCGGCTCGCTTGGTCGAAACGCAGCTCGCCGCCCCCGATAAGCTTCTCTTCAATCTTGGTCGGGAGAATCCCGCCGAGGAACCGGTCCATGCGAGGCTTCTCGACGCGCACCTCGAACGACGCGCCGCGCGACGTATCAGGGACGCTCGCCGTGTCCGGCTCGTCCGGTCGCGATATGAGCCAGACGACGCAAGCGAGCAACGCCACCGCAATGACGATCAGCGATGCCTTCAAGGATGTCTTCACGCCACACATGATCGCGGCAGATCGTGGCGGTGGTCAAGTGACGGAGGGGCACTATGCGAGGACTCTCTGTGCCCCTCTATCAGGAAACGAGCCAGGCGGTGAACCGCAGCCAGGCCTCCGAGTTTAAGAGCGCGACGCGCAGCGGGTGCGCCGCGATGATGAGCAGGACGGAGACGGCGAACACCTTATTGAGTTTGCGGTGCTTCGCCCTGTGCCAGCCGAGGCAGCCGAGCGCGACGATCATGGGGACGCCGAACGCCCAGTGGATCATAAGATGCGGGGGCACGACGGGCAGCCGGAACAGTGCCGCAGGCATGAAAGCGATGGCGGTCATCAGCATCAGTGTCTTATGCTCCGCCGGGCGCTTCCGGTAGTAGATCGCTCCGGCGAAGAAGACCACGAACAGCGCCATGTCCAGCATCGGGAGCACGAAGAAGGAGTGCGGATTCACGCCCGGCGGCGCCGACCCGCGCACGAGCTGCGCGTCATAGGCGGTCGCGGTCCCGACGACGACGACGAGCGCCGCGAGGGCTATGCCGACCATCCCCATCGTCATGTGCACCCGGACGTTCCTCGTACGGATGAGCGCGATCTGCGCCGAGAAGTAGGCGACCCACAGCGTCATCACTACGGCGTGCCCGTGCACCAGCATGTTGGCGACCGACGGGACATCGAAGAAGGCGCTGAAGTAGTAGGACTTGAAGTAACCCACGAGGACGACCAGCGGGAAGAGGATCGCCGCAGCCAGGAACAGATGCCGATCCGCAGGCCGCCGCAATGTGTTCGCGTTAATCGCCATAAAATTTCACCTCCGATCAGATACGCGAAAATCGCGTGGGAAACGGATCAGGCCGGACGATGAAAAACCCCGCCCCGTGGGCGCGTGCTACCCTTCGATATCGAACTCTCAATGAAAGCGGGAGCGAAGTTGAATAAACTTCGCTCCCGCTTTTATCGAGAATCAGCAACAGGTTAAGTTACGTAAACAAACATCCCGGCGACTACTCCCTACATCAGCTTGACGGGACCGTGAGCCACTTATTCTCCGCGCAGGTTGCGGAAGGTTATCGAATAGCGCAGTGCCTCCACCGGCGGGATGCTGTGCTCCCAGACCGACCGCGCCTGACCGCTCAAAAAATATGCGGAGCGCGGCTCGGCCAACACCTTCACGCGCTCCCACTTCTTCGCGCCGACCGACCGCCTCAGGCGCAGCACGCACGGGGCGCCGAGCGAGACGCCGACGACCTCCCCGAAGACCGCCTTATCACGATGCCACCCTATCCCCGCGCCGGGGCTATACTCGGTGACCATCGCATGTTGAAACTCCTCCGGTTCCAAAGCGGCGAACGTAGCGGCGGCCTCACGCAGCGCGAGGAGATATTCGGGAATGTCGTCCGCTTTATGGAGATGACGTGCGGAGAAATCATAGCGCCAGCCGAAGGAGACCACGCGGCGCTTGCCTTTGTAGCCGTGAAACTCGAACTCACGGAAGGGCAGTCGGCGCACGTGCGTGAGGAGTGCGCCCTCCTCAGCCGCGCCGATCAGTTCTGCACGGTAGCGGAAGCCCTCCGGCAGACGCGGCGCGGTTTCATCCGCGCCGCCCGTGCCGTCAAAGAAGTTAAACTGTGAAGTCATGCGCTTGCTTACACCGAAACGCTCGCCATGATATGACATCGGAATTGCCTGACCCACACCGCGCAAGGTCATTTCCTCGTCAGTCTCTGCGGGCCGGCATAATGTTCACTTTAGGAGAGCCAACCCTGACAGGCTCTGGCTCTGGCGTGACTGCATAAGGATTTCCCGCCGCCGGGAACACTTATTTATCTTCCGGCACGTTAACGTTTTGCTCCGCACGCTCCGCCCGGCGTAGGCGTGGGTCGAGCGCGAAAGTGCCGAAGGGGATCAAAGACGCCGCCAGCGCGCCCAACGACATTGCGAAAGACAAGCGCCGCCTGACGGTCACCTCTGCGACGGAGAACAGGTAGAGCATAAACAGTACGCCGTGAATCCACCCTGCGGTTTTGACAGCCGCGGGCATACCGGCGAAGTACTTCAAAGGCATCGCCACTCCGAGCAGAAGAAGGTACGACACGCCCTCTATGAACGCGATGACGCGCAGGCGACCGATGGGGTTTCTCAGCAAGTCTCAACTCCTACAGGTAAAAGTGAAGTGCGAATCACAGTATCACGCTTACCCGGCCATATAGTCATTCAGTCGTTTCGCCGCGCATGACGCCAGCCCCGTTCCGTTCCGTGTGCCCGCGCCTCAGGATAGTTGAGATATTGCCGCTTATAGAAGCCACTCCTCTTCCAATAAATTGGAACTCAACCGAGCCGCGCCCGACACTCGAATAGTTACATATATCCGCCGCCTCAGACGCAACTGTTGGCAACTCCTACCGCTGTCCGGCATCTAATGAGTCCCCTACCTAATAGTTCGGCACTTAAAGACGATTGTTCGGATAAGCGTTACGAGAATTATTCTCTAATCGCGTAATCACCCAGCGCCTTTCTTTGCCACCTTACCCTTTTTCACTTAGCAGACAAACACATATTCGAAGGAGAGCACTGTTGAAGCGAAGAACTCACTTATCCTTGCGCCAGACTTCCTTGTTGCTGATATTCGCCCTGCTTATGTTAGCCCTCGCCGTTCCCGCCAATCTGACCAGCGCCATAGCGCAGTCGGACAAAGCGGAAAAGACCGACAAAAAACCCAAACAATTCGGTTATCGCCCCAATTCACGCTCGCTTAATGCGCCCGGAAAAATCGCCCCGTTAACCGCCCCCAGAAATGGTAAACCGCTCGACATCGCGCTCGGGCTGATCAAGCAAAGCCACGAGAAATTAGGACTGTCCGAAACGGACGTGCTCGATTTGAAGGTCACTGATCAATACACGGACGCTCATAACGGCGTCACGCACATTTATCTCAGGCAGCAGATTGACGGCATCGAAGTCGTCAGCGCTGAGATGAGCACCAACGTGGCGAGAGACGGACGTGTGATCAATCTCAACAGCAGTTTTGTGAAAGAGTTGCGCGCCGCCGCCAAACAACGGAGTGCTTCCCTCTCGCCCGAGCAAGCTGTGGAAGCCGTCACACGGCACCTCGGATTGACGCTCACCGAACCGCTCGAAACGCTCGAAACCAAAGATGGGACGGAGCGCAACACGACTTTCAGCAAGGGCGGAGTGTCAACCGGGCCGATCCACGTCAAGCTCATTTTTCAGCCGGTGACCGAGAGCGAGGTGCGCCTGGCGTGGAGCGTCGAGTTGAGCGAAGTCAGCGGCAAGCACTGGTGGAACATCAGCGTCGATGCCGAGACGGGGGCGATTCTCGCCGGATACGATTACATAGACCACGACAACTGGGGAAGTAATTTCAAGACGGACGCGGCGCGCAACAAGAATTTTGCGGCGCGTACCTCCACGACGGCGACCCGCGCGACGATGACCGCCGCCGCTTCCTTAGAGACTGTAAACGACAACTCGTCCTACAACGTTTACGCCTTCCCGTTCGAGAGTCCGAACGACGGCGCGAACACGCTGGTGTGGAATCCCGCGGACGCGCTCGCCTCCCCTTTCGGATGGCACGACACGAACGGCGCGGCGGGAGCCGAGTACACCAGAACGCGCGGCAACAACGTCCACGCTTACACCGACGTGGACGCGAACAACGCCGTGGACACGGGCAGCGACCCGGACGGCGGCGCAAATCTTCAGTTCAACTATCAGTTCGATCCGACCAAAGCGCCGGAACTCTATCGCCCGTCAGCGGTCGTCAATCTTTTTTACTGGAATAACATCGTCCATGACGTGTTCTACCAGTACGGATTCAACGAAGCTGCGGGTAATTTCCAAACGAACAACTACGGTAGAGGCGGCGCCGGTAACGACTACGTTCAGGCCGAAGCGCAGGACGGCAGCGGAACCAACAACGCCAACTTCGGGACGCCGCCCGACAGCGGAAGCACGACCGGCTCATCTCGCCCGCGCATGCAGATGTTCGTCTGGACGTATCCTTACGTCAACGCTGTGATCGTCAACAGCGGCGCCGTCGCGGGCAGCTACGCCACGACCAGCGCCGAAGCCGGCCCGACCATCACGGCCACTGGCGTCACGGGTGATGTCGTCCTCGCACTCGACCCGTCAGACGCCGCCGGAGCGTCAACGACCGACGCGTGCAGCCCGCTCACGAATGCCTCCAGCGTCGCGGGTAAGATCGCGCTCGTGGATCGCGGCTCATGTAGCTTCGTCATTAAAATCAAGAACGCGCAGAACGCGGGCGCTACCGCCGTCATCGTCGGGAACAACGTCGCGGGCGACCCCATCGTTCTCGGCGGAGCGGACAACACCATCAACATCACGTCGGCGATGATCTCTCTCGACCACGCCAACCTGCTGAAAGCGAATCTGCCCTTCAACGCTTCGCTGAAGATAGACCCGAACCCGCCGCCCAGCCGCGACAGCGACTTCGACGCAGTCATCATCGGGCACGAATACGGGCATGGCATCAGCAATCGTCTCACCGGCGGTCGCCTGAACACGTCCTGCCTCGGCAATCAGGAGCAGATGGGCGAAGGATGGAGCGACTTCGTCGGCCTCGTCCTGACCACAGACCCGCTCGACCTGCCCAACACCGCGCGCGGCATCGGCACTTACGTCAGCTACCAGCCCGGCACCGGCAACGGCATTCGCCCGACTCCCTATTCGACGGATATGTCGGTCAACCCTTCGACCTATAACACGATCAAGACGGCGGCTGTGCCGCACGGCGTCGGCTATGTCTGGGCGACGATGCTGTGGGAGATGTACTGGAATCTCGTCGCGGAGCACGGCTACAACCCGAACGTCTACGAGCCGTGGAACACGGGCGGCAACAATCTCGCTATCCAGCTCGTGACGGACGGCATGAAGCTGCAACCGTGCAGCCCCGGTTTCATCAACGGGCGCGATGCAATCTTGCAGGCCGACATGAACCTCACGGGCGGCGCCAACCAGTGCCTTATCTGGAAAGCGTTTGCCAAGCGCGGCCTCGGCTACAGCGCGACTCAAGGGAGCAACACCAGCGTAACGGACGGCACGGAGGCTTTCGATCTTCCGGCGTCGTGCGACGCCGTGACGACTATCACGAGTCTCTCCGTCAACTCCGCGAGCGGAACTCAGGGCGGGACGGTCAATCTCTCCGCGACGTTGACCGACGGCACGAACGGCATCGGCGGCAAAACCGTTAGCTTCACGCTGAACGGCGCGAGCGCGGGCAACGCCGTGACCAACGCTTCCGGCGTCGCGTCGCTTTCTAATGTCAGTCTCGGCAGCATCGCCGCCGGTACTTATCCGAACGGCGTCGGCGCGAGCTTCGCGCAGGGCGGCGGCTTCGGAGGCAGCAGCGCCACCAATTCGCTGACGGTCATTGCCGCGCAACTACCCGCCGCTCCCACCGGTCTCGTTGTGACGGTTCCCTCTCAGAATGGTCGTCTCAATGTTAGTTGGACAGACAATTCAAACAACGAGAGCGGCTTCAAGATCGAGCGTTGCACCGGCGCAAACTGCACCAGCTTCGCGCTCGTCGGGACGGTAGGTGCCGGTGTCACCAGCATCTCCAACAGCAACCTGGCACGCCGTACGACTTACGGCTACCGCGTCTACGCCTACAACGCTTCGGGTAACTCCGCTTACTCCAACGTGTCTTACGGGACGACGAGATAAACATGACGCGGCGGCAGCTTCGCGCTGCCCTCGCATTCCACACCGAAACGGCGGGCTGCTGTAAATGCAGCCCGCCGTTTCTATTACTTAAGGCGCAAGGTAGCGCCTCACACCCTTTTGTTTTCCCCACAATTGCGGATCAAACCAGAGAAACGGAATTTTTGCCGCGCTTGATAATATCCGGCGCGTTTCTGCGCCTTAGTTAAGTGAAGGTAGTTGAGAAGCTTCGGGCAATCGGTCTTAACTGCGGCGGCAAAACACGCGCCGGTAATTTAAGGAGAACAAGCCATGCCAAAAAACATCAGCACATTTGCGAACTATTTCAAATCGGCGTCGATCATCCTCTTCGTCGCGCTCGTCTGTGGACAGGCTCTCGACGCAGGCGCGCTCGCTCAGACACAGACCGCGCCGACGACCCTCAAAGCAGACTTAAAGTCGTCCGCCGAGGCGAAGCGCGCGCTGTCAAACATAGGCACGAGAGACTTCAAGCGGGTCAAAGACGCCAGGTTGCGCGATGCGACGTCGCGCGCGCTCGCCGCCTTGAAGGCGATTGCCAATAACACCTCGACGGCGCGCGAAGCAACTCTGGTCGCTAATTTTGCCCGCTCCATGAAGACCTTGAAGGGTCTGGCACAACCCGGCTCGACGAACTTTGAGGAGTGCGACAAAGGCTATGAGCTATGCATCGAGTTGTGCAAGGAGACCGGTGGCAACTGCGATCTCTGCGGCATTAGCCAGAACGGCTGCTACCTGAATAAATTGGCGATAGAAATGACGAAGAACCCGGATGATCCGACGCCGTAACTACTTCCCGCGCCGTCTCGCGACGTGTCGCCGTTATTCGAGGCTTAGTAACCAGACATCCGCTTCGACGTTCAAAAAACGGAAGAAGATCGTCCGGTTATCCGGCGAAATTGAGGGGGTTTGAATCCCGTTCGAGGCGGGCGTGAAGACAGGCTGGGCTTTCTTGCTTTCGGCGTCGGCCAGATAAATCGTGTTCTTCCGGATGAAGATGAATTTGCGTCTGTCGTTCAGCCAGATGGGATAGCCGCCGATGTCCGTGAGCTTCTCGTAGCTGCGGGATGAGAAAGAATATGTTCCGAGTCCGCCGTCGTTTCTATCTTCGCCGACGAACGCGCCGATGAGCTTGTCGCCGTCGCCCGCCCAGTCGTTCGGGAGGAAGTAACCGTCGAAGTCCGGGACGGGCGGCAACTGCTCCGGACTTTGCTCCTGCCACGGCTTCGTCAGGTCAATCGTGAAAGCGCTCGCGCCTTTGTCTTCGAGTTGCAGGTAAGCGAGACTTTTACCGTCAGGAGACAGAACGGGCGAACTCGCGCCGTTCCCCTCCGCAAACGTAAGTTGTTGCAGCCCCGCGCCGTCGGTGTTGATTGACCAGATTTGATTGAGGCCGCTGCGGTCGGAACTGAAAGCGACGCGCCGCCCGTCGGGAAACCAGCGCGGGCGGCGGTCCTGAAATTTGTCATCCGTCAGAGCGCGCCAGTTTGAGCCGTCTTTGTCGAAGACGGCTATGTCTTCCTGGGTGAGACGCGGCCAGCGCGCGACGTAACGCTCGCCGTCGGGCGAAAGCTGCGGGTGGCTGATGCCCGTGAAGCCTCGCGTCACACGGACCGGCGCGCCGGTCACTTTCCCCGACAACGGATCAAAAGGAACTGACTGTAAGTTCGCCAAACTCTCGTAGCGCACGTAGACCAGCGATTTGCCGTCGCGCGAAAAACTGACGCTGAACGCATATCTCGAAGGCGTCGGGACCGCTTCGGGCGCGCCGAGCGCCTCTCCCGTTTTTTCGTCCACACTGATGCGCCACAAATTCATGCTGCCGCCACGGTCGCTGGAGAAGTAGATATATTTTCCGTCGGGCGACCACACGGGGTTCCAGTCAATCGAATCTTCCGCCGTGACACGGACGGGCTGCCCGCCCGCAGCGGGGATGGTCACGATGTCGCCGCGCCCTTGCGAGGACCAGTACCAGTAAGCGATGCGTCCGCCGCCGGGCGACCAACTCGGTTGCGCGGCGTCGCCTTCCGTCAGCAGACGCTTTGCTCCGGTCGCAACATCAATAATCCACAACGCGCTCGGGCTGGTGCTTTTATTCGAGTGAACGCCGACCCACTCCGTGCCGACGACGATCTGCTTCCCGTCGGGCGACCAGGAAGGGTGGTATCCGGTGTCGGACAGGCGGCGCGGGTTCTCCCCTGTCGCCTCCATGATGTAGAGGCCGGAGGGTTCGCGTGCGGAATGAAAAGCGATCAAATTCCCGTCCGGCGAAAAGGCCGGGGTTGTCTCGCTCTGCGAAGAATCTTTGGTGAGGTTGGTCGGATTCTTGCCGCCGACGCGCTGCCAGTAGATGTCCGTGTTACCCGCCTCGAAGCTCACGTAGACGAAAGACTTGCCATCGGGCGCGAGACTGCAAAAGAGTTCCGAAGCCTCCTTGATGGTGAGTTGCACGTTTCGCGCGCGCGACCAGTCGGGACCCGCCGGAGTTTTCTTCGTGAACCATTTCGCAGCCAGCAGCCAGCCGCCGAGCGACAGCACGACGGCCAGAAGCGCACCCCACACGAGTGTGCGACTGAGCCACAATTTCGCCGGTGCGGCGAGCGCCGCAGAGGTTCGTCGCGCGGCGCGGACACCGCTGTCGCCCGTGAGCGAAGGCGAGGAGTCGATTTCGCGTTTCAGACGTTTCAGGTCGGCGCGAAAATCCGAAGCCGTTTGATAACGAAGCTCTCGATCTTTTTCGAGGGCTTTGCCGAGTATGTGATCGAGTTCGTGGGGTAGCGGCGGGTGCGAATTCGCAGCGCCGAGCGGCTCTTTGGAAAGAATCGTGCCCA
>DATHBB010000306.1:0-5166 GCA_035296385.1 Pyrinomonadaceae bacterium
CCTTCGCGTTCGAGTTCGAGCAGGTAACGCTTGTCTATGTTGTGCCTGATCGTGCGCGGGTGGTTGACGACGTGCGGCGCGGCGGCGGCAAACGTCTCGACCATCTGAAAGAACCTGCCGAGGTCGAAATAGAAGCCCTCCATCTTATAGACGAAGATCAAGTCCATCGTGGAGAGCGGCGGAGGCGCGACGAATCGCTTCGCATTGTCGTGGAACATGCGCTCGAACTCGCGCCCTGCGAGATCGTCCCAGTTGGCGAAAAAAACTTCGTGACCGAGCGCCTGCAACTCGTTGGAGAAATCGTAACAGTCGCCGTCGTCAACCTTTAACTTCACCGCGAAATGGTTGTCGGTCGTCAACTCCGATTCTTCCGCCAGTGTCATCAAGATGTTGCTCACGCGCCGTCACCTCCGAAAAGAGTAAAGCCCGTTCTGATAAGTCTATAAACTCGCGGCGGGAATCTCCGGCGGCGCACTCGCGCCCTCGCCCGACTTAGCTCTCGCGACGGCGACGCGTGCGATGATCTCCAACGGATCGATCACGACGAAGGGCGAATTCTCCGGCGTCAGCACGAGCGACACTTCCGTGCAGCCGGCGATCACGACTTCCGCGCCCGCGACAACCAGACGCTCTGCCGCCTCTATCAACAAAGCGCGCGGCGCGGTCTTATGCCCGCACTTGATGCCCGCTTCGCCGTAGATAGCGCTCATCACCCTGTCTTCCTGATCCTGCGCACCGGGCGCGAGCAGACGCACGCTGTGTTTGCGGAAAGCCTTGTCGTAGAGGCCGCACTCTATGGTCGGCGTCGAAGCGAGTATTCCGGCTCGACGGCATTGCGGGTAACGCTCGACGGTGTATTTAACCGTCTCTTCGATCATGTCGAGCAGGGGTATGCGGACGCCCGCCTGTATTTCTTCGATGAAGAAGTGCGCGAGATTGCAGGGCATCAAGAGCATGTCCGCGCCCGCGCGCTCAAGCACCTGCGCCGTGCGAACCATTTCCGGCACGGGACTTATGCCGCCGCCGTTGACGGCCTGCACCCTGCTCGGGATGAGCGAGTTGTTGAAAGTGATGACGGGAATGTGATCTTGATCGCGGCTGACGGGCGTGTGCGCCGTGATCAAAGCGCACAGTTGATTCGTGGCCTCGGGCCCCATGCCGCCGAGTACACCGATGGTTAAAACGTTCGACATGACAAGGATTCGAGCAGACGGCGAGGCGTCTGTTATTCCACGTTGCTCGTCGCTTCCATTGCGACAGAGGCTTGGTTGAGGCCGACGAAAGCAGAGGTATTCGTTAGCGGTAAAGTGAACGGCTGAAGCGTGCGAAAAGATATTCCCGTCATTCTCGAATGTCAATCGGGCCGACAACTCTTGACAGCCTTTTTCATCAAGAATAAAGTGCGCAGGCTATCGGTTCGCCCTGCGAGAGACTTTGAGAGCCATCTAACCCTGACTGTCAAAGCCCCACATATCGTTGCCTGTCGTTGAGGTATCCTTCGCCAACCTGAACGGCTCAAGTCCTTTGCCAATGTAGTTTGATCGTCTTCCGCGAATAGCGCATCGCCCTCACTTTCCATGAGGCCATCAACTAAGGAGAAACAATCATGCCTATGAACTTTGACGCGATTGTGATCGGGACTGGCTTCGGCGGCACTATTGCCGCGACACGTCTGGCCGCCAAGGGGAAGAAAGTTTTGATGTTGGAACGCGGCACCTGGTGGGTGACGCCCGCGAAGCTCGGCAAAGCTCCGGCGAGCGCGTTCAAGAAAATCCCCGAATGGGCTAAGGAGCAGAAGCCCCCGCAGCCCGTCCAATACTGGACGCGCCCGAATAACAAGGACGGGATGCTCGACTTCTTCGCCGCCATACGCAACCCTGTATTCAACAAAGACGGCCTCTACCAATATTCGATCTTCAAACAGGCCGACATCCTCACGGCCAGCGGCGTCGGCGGCGGCTCGCTTATTTACTCGAACGTCACCGTGCGCCCCGAAGCCGAAGTTCTGGCGGGCATCGGCCTCAATTTAGGCGACGCTGAATATCAACTCGCCTACAAGTGGATGGAGGATTTTCGCGGCAGGCTCAACCACATCGTCACCAAAATCCCTCTGCCCGGTCGGGACGTGACGAATTTGACGACCGACGATTACCTTTACCTCGACCGCGCACGCGTCCTGCGCGACGCGGCCAAAACCTCCGCCGCAAAACTCGGCATCAAGCTTCCGTGGAAGCCGCTCGACCTCTCGCTCATCGAATATGACCCGCACCGTCCGGACGGCGGCGACGCCGCGAAGGTCGGCACGTTCTGCCAGCGCGAAGGGCGCTGCATCCTCGGCTGCCTGCCCTCCGCACGTCACACGTTCAGCAAAACGCTCTACACGAAGTTGCTCGCCGATCCGGCCAAAGGCGTCACGCTCTCGCCGCTGGCCGAAGTCCGCGACATCAAACGGATCGATGGCGGCTACGAGGTGAACTATCGCGATCACCGCGACGACAAGAAGAAAACCGTCTCCGCAACGATGGTCTTCCTGGCGGGCGGCACGCTCGGCACGACCGAAATACTCCTGCGCTCGCGCGACCGCGGCGGCCTCAAGCTCAGTGACACGCTCGGCACGCACTTCTCCACCAACGGCGACTTCGGCGCGTTCGCCGTCGGCACGACGAAGGCCGTTCACAGCACCGTCGGGCCGATCAACACCTGTCAGGTGAGCACGAAACTCGACGGGCTGCACATCAAGGTCGAAGACTCGGCCATCCCCGAAATGTTCGCCGCTATCGCCAGCACGACGCTCGGCGTGCTCGACAAAGCCGCGCAACGCGAGAAGCTGAAAGGCGAACTGAAGTTTGCCTTCATCAACAAATCCTTGCCCGACTTACGCGACTTCTTCCCGCACTTGCCCGACACTTACGACCCCGAAAGCAATCAGACCGAAGGCGAAATGGTCTCAAACATCTTCTTCTTCAACGTGATGGGACAGGACGACGCGAGCGGCAGTTTTACGCTCAAGAACGACCGCCTCGACCTCGATTGGAGCAAGAAGATCGGAGAGACGCCCATCTTCCAGAAGATCGAAGTGCTCCTGAAATCCTTAACCGAATCAATGGGTGGGCGTTACGTGCCGTTCCCACTCTGGAAGGGTCTGGGCAATAAGAAACTCGTCATCACGCACCCGCTGGGCGGCTGCCCCATCGCCCCTACGAGTTTCGACGGCGTGGTTGACGAACTCGGTCGCGTCTTCGACGGCAACAAGCCGAAAGGCTCGAAAGATGTCTATCCCGGTCTCTACGTGGTTGACGGCTCGGCCATCCCCGGCGCAGTTGCCACCAATCCGACGCTGACCATCGCCGCTCAGGCATTGAAATCCCTCAACGCCGCATTGCCGTAAGGATTGTCATTGAGGACACGGGCTACAAGTTAGTCTTCCGGGGAAATCGTAGCTTCGTCACGAATTCCAGTTCTCACGACAGCGCGCCGCCCGATAACAGGCGG
Source organism: Pyrinomonadaceae bacterium (assembly GCA_035296385.1). Classification (GTDB taxonomy): domain Bacteria; phylum Acidobacteriota; class Blastocatellia; order Pyrinomonadales; family Pyrinomonadaceae; genus JAIVJZ01. The sequence continues at coordinate 3,493 of DATHBB010000306.1, forward strand.
CGCGCTGTCGCTTTACGCTTTCGCGTTGCGTTACTCTTTTTTGTCGAGGTCGAGCACGACCGAGTTGATGCAGTAGCGCAGGTTGGTCGGGCGCGGCCCGTCGTCGAAGACGTGGCCGAGATGCGAGTCGCAACTCGCGCACAGTACTTCCGTGCGTTTCATCCCGAAGCTGTAATCTACTTCGGTGCGGACGTTCTCCTCCGCAGCGGGCGCGGTGAAACTCGGCCAGCCGCAGCCCGAATCGAACTTGGCTTCGGAGCTAAAGAGTTCGCTGCCGCAGGCCGCGCACTTGTACGTTCCCTCGTCCTTCGCGTCGTAGTATTCGCCCGTGAAGGGGCGCTCAGTCCCCTTCTGGCGCGCGACGCGATATTGTTCCGGCGTCAGTATCGCGCGCCATTCTTCGTCGGTCTTGATAACTTTCTTCGTCACGAATAATCCCCCTCTGTGTTCATTCAATTTATCTCACGACGGCGCACGCGCGTTCAGGCGCGTTTGGCGCTCGGCACGAATTTCAACGCCACGCCGTTCATGCAATAGCGTAGTCCGGTCGGGTCGGGGCCGTCGTCGAAGACGTGGCCGAGGTGCGCGTCGCAGCGGTTGCAGACGACTTCGGTGCGCGTGTCGCCCTCGCCCGTTTCGGCTTGCTCGCGCACGTTTTGTTTCGCGATGGGCGTCCAGAAACTCGGCCAGCCCGTGTGCGAGTCGTATTTCGCCTTCGAACTGAACAGGGGAAGCGCGCAGCACACGCACTGGAACGTGCCCTTCGCATAGACTTTGTTGAGCGGGCTGGAATAAGGCGCTTCCGTCCCCTTTTGTCGCGTCACGCGGTATTGCTCCGGCGTCAGAATGCGCTTCCACTCTTCGTCGGTCTTAACAACTTTTTTGAAGGGTAACGCGCCGCCGCTCCCGCCGTTCGCGCTCTTTTGAGTTGACGCCGTTGCAAACGGTAAACGTGCGAGCGCGGCGACTGCTCCGAGAGTCGCGGCGGATTTGATAAAATAACGTCTATTCATTATTCGAACCTCTCTTTTCAAGTTTTCATTATATTTACGTAATGAATGAGGCGTTGGATTGAGTTTGAATTAACTTGAACATGATCGAGTTGAGAAAAGTTATTTTAACAAACCTATAATGCATCTCCTATCCATCGAATCGCTCGGCAAAACTTACGGGCTGAAACCGTTATTCGAGCGCGTCACGCTCGGCTTCGACTCGCAAGACCGCGTCGGCGTGGTCGGCGCGAACGGTTCGGGCAAGACGACGCTCCTGCGTCTCATCGCGGGCGCGGAGCAACCCGATTCCGGGCGCGTCGTTTTCGCAGAAGGCACCACGCTCGGCTACCTGCCGCAGAACCCGCCTTTCGAGCCGCAACAGACTGTGCTCGACGCCGTGTTCGCCGCGAGCGACGCGACGACCGCGTTGTTGCTCGACTACGAGCGCGCCTGCCAGTCGTTAGCCACAAGCGGCGGCGGGGACGACGCGCGCCTGCTGAGACGCGTCTCGGAGTTGGCGCATCAACTGGAGGCAACGGGGGCGTGGGAGTTGGAGACGAACGCGCGGACGATCCTCTCGCGTCTGGGGCTACAGGACACGACGGCGCTGATGGGCACGCTCTCCGGCGGGCAGCGCAAACGCGTCGCGCTCGCACACGCGCTCATCTCGAACCCGCAACTG
>DATHBB010000307.1:0-21066 GCA_035296385.1 Pyrinomonadaceae bacterium
TGGAATTGTGGGAGGGCATTAATCCTAACTCCGGGTTGCCGCTGAGGGAGCGGTTCAACGCGGTGTTGGAGTGCGTCGGGCTGTTGACCATCGCGGTGGCTTCGCTCGAACTGGGGCAGACCATACTCGAAGAAGAGGTGATCAGGGAGTCGCAGATGAGCGCGCCGACGCGTGTGCGGCGTTTCCTGTCGCGGTTCCTGGTGGTCGTCATAGTGTCGCTCGCCATCGAGTCGCTGGTGGCGGTCTTTCAATTTTTGCACGACAAGCCGGACCAGCTTCCGCAAGCCTCTGCCATCGCCGTCGCGGCTGCCGCGTTGCTGGCCGCGTGGGGCGTCTTCATTAAATTGAACAAGAGCGCGGAGGAGTTGGAACCGGAGGCGATGGAGCAGGCCAAGAGCGAAGACCGTGTGGTGGAAAAGGACGAGGGCGCGACATCTTGAACGAGGGGAAACGCGATGAGTGAGATCGAACGGCTCGCGGATCAGTTGCAACGCGCCTTCTACGCAGACGCGTGGTGCGGCCCTTCGCTGCTCGAAACGCTTGAGGGCGTGCATGCCGCGCAAGCCGCCGCGCGCCCGCTCGCACGCGCGCATAGCATCTGGGAGATCGTCTCGCACGTGAGCGGCTGGAAACGAACCGTGCATCAGAGGCTCGAAGGGCAAGCCGTCAGGATGCCGGAAGAGGGCGACTGGCCGCAGGTCTCGGACACGAGCGAGCAGAGTTGGCAACAGACACTCGCGCGTTTGAAGGCGCGACACGATGCGTTGCTGGCTGCGGTGCGCGGTCTCGACGCGGCGCGTCTGGAAGACGTGCTCATCACGGAGAGCAGCCGCGAGACGGGTGCCGGCGTGTCGTGCTACGTGACGCTGCACGGCGCGGCGCAGCACGATCTATATCACGGCGGCCAGATTTCACTGTTAAAGAAAGGCTGACGCGTAAAGAAAGGCTGATGCATAAAGAAAGGCTAATGCATAAAGAAAGGCTGATGCTCTGCGCCGTAAACCCAAGCCGGAAATCTTAAACGCAAAGTCTTACGCCGAAGGGCTGCGATATTTAGCCGCGCGCGACGGCGACCTCGCGCGCGTACTTGCGGAGTTCGGCACGCCGCCCGCGTGGTTTCGCGAGCAGGGCTTCGCGACGCTCATCCTCATCATACTCGAACAGCAAATTTCGCTCGCCTCGGCCAAAGCCTCGTTCGCGCGTCTACTCGCGCTCGCCGCGCCGCTCACGCCCGAGCGTTTCCTCACGCTCGACGACGCCAAACTCAAGGGCGCGGGCTTTAGCCGACAGAAGATCGCTTACGGCAGAAACCTCGCGCGTGCGCTCACGAGCGGCGAACTCGACCTCGAAGCGTTCGGCGCGATGACGGACGCGGAAGTGAAGACGGAGTTGTTGAAGGTGAAAGGGATCGGGGCGTGGACGGCGGACATCTATTTGTTGCGCGCGCTCAAAAGGCCGGACGCGTGGCCTGCCGGAGACCTGGCACTGGCCGTCGCCGTGCAAAAGTTGAAACGCCTCGCGTCGCGTCCCACGCCTCTCGAACTCCATACAATCGCCGAAGCGTGGCGTCCGTGGAGGGCTTTGGCCGCGCGGCTTTTGTGGCACTACTATCTGAACGGCAGAGCGGCGACCGACGATTAAAGCGAACTTTCGCGCCGCTCTATTGCACCATCCTATTGCACTATTCTATTGCGTTACTCCAGTGCGCTGCGCTACGTTGCTGCGCTGCTATTTCAGCGCGACCTTCGAGGAGAGCCGGTTATGAAGTTGAGTTTAACTCTGTGTCTGACGGTGCAGCTTTTGTGTGCGGCGAATCTTTCGGCGCAGGCGCGGCCTGAAGCCGACTCGCAACACTGGCCTTCCTTTCGCGGCAGGAACGCTTCGGGCGTCGCAGCCGAAGGCCAGAACCTCCCGCAAAGTTGGGACGCGCAGAAAGGCTTGAACGTTAAATGGAAGACGAGGATTCCGGGGCTGGCGCATTCGAGTCCGGTCGTCTGGGGCGAGCGCGTCTTCGTCACCACCGCCGTCAGCAGCGCGCGCGGCGACGGCACTTTCCGTCACGGTCTCTACGGCGACGGCGACGCTTCGGACGACACTTCGAGTCAACAGTGGAAGCTTTACGCGTTAGATCATAAGACGGGAAAAATCTTGTGGGAACGTACGGCTTACGAGGGCGCGCCGCGCGAGAAGCGTCACATCAAGGCGACTTACGCCAACGCGACTCCGGCGACCGACGGGCGCTACGTCGTCGCCTTCTTCGGCTCTCAAGGGTTGTACGCGTTCGACATGCGCGGTCGCCTCGTCTGGAAGAAAGACCTCGGCGTCCTGAACGCGGGCGCGTATGACATTCCCAGTTACGAATGGGGGACGGCCAGTTCGCCTATCATCTACAAGGACACAGTTGTCGTTCAATGCGACACGCAGACGGGATCGTTTCTGCTCGCGTCCGACATAAAAACCGGCAAGACCGTCTGGAAGACCCCGCGCGAGGAACTCCCTTCGTGGGGCACGCCGACCGTCTACACGGGCGCGGGCGGCGCGCAGATCGTCACCAACGCCTCCAACTTCATACGCGGCTACGATCCACAGACCGGCAAGGAACTCTGGCGGCTCGGCGGCAGTTCGAAGATCACCGCGCCCACGCCCGTCTTCTCCGGCGACTTGATCGTCGTCGCGAGCGGGCGCAGGCCGGAAGCCCCGATCTTCGTCATACGCGCGGGCGCAAAGGGCGACATCACGCTTGGGAAGGGCGAGTCGTCGAACCAGTTCGTTGCGTGGAGCAAACAGGCGCGCGGCTCTTACATGCCGACGCCGCTCATCTACGGCGCACACCTCTACGTGCTCTCGAATCAGGGCGTGCTCGATTGTTACGACTTGCGCACGGGCGCGGAAATTTATCGCGAAAGACTGCCGCATCAGGGCGGCGGTTTCAGCGCGTCTCCGGTGGCGGCGGACGGGCGGGTTTACTTGCCGAGCGAGGATGGCGAGATGTTCGTCGTGCGCGCGGGCGCGAAGTTCGAGTTGCTCGCGCGGAATCCGATGGGCGAGCTTTTGATGGCGACTCCGGCGATATCTGCGGGGCGCATGTTCGTGCGCACTCAACACCACTTGTTCGCCATCGGCAAATAAGCGCGGTGAGATGCCGAGAAGTCGCCGCGCCGCGCCGGGGGAGCGTGCACGCGTGCGCTGTAGTTAAAGCTTCAACCGCCGACGAGTTTGCGATATGCCGCGTACACTTCGGACAGGCGATCCGCGGCGGCGGGGTCGCTGCGCGCGAGCAGTGTGATGATCTCGTCGCGCCCCGCGAACAACGCTTGCGCGGATTGTCTCTGCGCTGGCGTGAGCGGCGACGCGTCGCCTTTGGCGATGTCGGCCTGGAGGGAGGTGTAGAACTGGCTGGCCGCCTGTCGCGCCGGTTCATAATCGGCTTTGCGCGCGTCGAGCGCTGCGGAGGCTATCTGGTTCTGTAATTTTGCGAGACCGAGCGTGCGTTCCGTCTCTGCGAGTTGGTTGCCGCTCTCGCGCGCCTTAAGCCACATCGGGACGAAGCCGACGAGGAAGGCGATGAGCATCAGCGCCGCGTAGAGGCCGATGCGCTGGAGCACGTTACTCGACTTCGCCGGTTTAGGTTGGACAACATCTTCTTCGCGCATCTCTTCACTCATAATCTGAACTCCTTAAGACCGTAAAGATTGTCCGTTGTCAGTAGTCAGTTGTCAGTTGTTTTCGTGTGACCTGACTTGATTCTTAATCTTTAGAGAGCAAGCCGCCCGATCACAAGCAACGGACAACTGACCACTGACTACGGACAGCTTTTACTTCATCCTTCCGCGTTCCTACTTCATCGTTCTCTTTAGATGTCGTAGTACATCGAGAACTCCAGCGGGTGCGGGCGCATGCGCAGGCGCGTGATCTCGTTGTCGCGCTTGTAAGTGATCCAGCGATCAATTAGCTGCGGCGTGAACACGTCGCCTTTGAGCAGGAAGTCGTGGTCGGCTTCGAGCGCGTTCAAAGATTCGTCGAGCGAGCCGGGCAAACTCGGCACGTCTTTGAGTTGTTCGGGCGAGAGATCGTAGATATCTTTGTCGAGCGGTTCGCCCGGGTCGATGCGGTTCTGTATGCCGTCGAGACCGGCGAGGAGCATCGCCGAGAACGCGAGATAAGGGTTGCATGACGGGTCGGGCGGACGAAACTCCAGACGCTTCAACTTCGGGTTGGTCGAGAACATCGGAATGCGTATGGCCGCCGAGCGGTTGCGCGCCGAGTAGGCGAGGTTGACCGGAGCCTCGAAGCCGGGCACGAGTCGCTTGTAGCTGTTCGTCGTAGGCGCGGCGAAGGCGACGATTGCGGCGGCGTGTTTCAGCAGGCCGCCGATGTAGAAGCGCGCCATCTCGGAAAGTCCGGCGTAGCCGTCGCCCGCAAACAGAGGCTTCTCGCCCTTCCACAGGCTCTGGTGACAGTGCATGCCCGAACCGTTGTCGCCGTAGAGCGGCTTCGGCATGAAGGTGGCGGTCTTGCCGTACTGGTAAGCTGTGTTGCGTACAATGTACTTGAAGAGTTGCAGGTTGTCGGCTGTCCCCAACATCGTCGCGTAGCGAATGTCGATCTCGCATTGTCCGGCGGTGGCGACTTCGTGATGGTGACATTCAACCGTGATGCCGCAGCGTTCCAACGTCAGCGCGATCTCGGAACGCAGATCGCTCAAGGTGTCTGTGGGCGGGACGGGAACGTAGCCTTCTTTGGGACGGATGCGGTAGCCGAGGTTGGGGCCGTTCGTCTCATCATTTGCGCGTCCCGTCGCCCAGTGGCCTTCGTCGGATTCGATGGTGTAACCGGCGGAGAACTGGTCGTTGTTGTAACGCACCGAGTCGAAGACGAAGAACTCCGCTTCGGGGCCGAAGTAAACCGTGTCGGCCAGCCCCGTGAAACGCAAATAGCTCTCGGCGCGTTGCGCGACCGAGCGCGGGTCTAGCCCGTAGCCCTCTTTCGTGATCGGGTCCACAGCGTTGGCGATGAGGCAGAGCGTCTGCTCTTCGGCGAACGGGTCCATCCACATGCGTACAGGGTCGGGCACGAGCAACATGTCGGATTCGTGTATGGAAGCCCAGCCGCGCAAAGATGAGGCGTCGAAGCCGAAGCCGTCCTCGAATGAGCCTTCGTCGAGTTCGTGGATCGGGTAGGTCAGGTGGTGCCAGGCACCGACGAGGTCTGTGAATCTGAGGGAGAGAAATTTCGCCCCTTGATCCTCGGCATACTTCAAGGCCGTTTTTGCGTTCATGTTGTCTCCTGAGTTGTATAGGGAGTGTGGAGGTGACAGGCCGCCATCTGGCAACGGACGCGGCGGGCGACTTCTGTTGAAGAGTTCGGCAAATGCTTCAAGGCGTGCGTCATGTTACTGCAAAGCGTGTGACGCTTAAAAAAGTTCGGATTATAGAGACCGACGCGCGCCTGTCAAGGTTTCACGCGAGAAACTTTGTGACACGCTTTTCAACAGCGCCGCTCGCGGCCTCCTAAACCTCTCTGGGGCGAACGTTTAAGCGTGCTTCGGTCTGTCATTGCGCCAAAAATAGTTATTGTCCGGCTTTCGTTTTTCTGTTACTCTGCGAGTCTAAGTTTTCCAACCATGAAAGTCCCAACAGAGAGACGGCGCGTGACGCGGCAAGGCGCGCATTTAACGCCCCAACACGAACACAAGGGAGGCAGGAGACCGGAAGTTGACCACGGCTATTGAACAGACACTCGAAACCTACGGCATCGAAAACTGGGGAGCCGGTTACTTCGGCATCAACCGCAAAGGCAACCTCATCGTCCACCCCTCTGACACGGACACCAAATCTTCCGCCGACCTCAAAGAGATTATCGACGACCTCCAACGTCGCGGCATCTCCACGCCCGTGCTCCTGCGCTTCCCCCAACTCGTCACCGCACAGGTCCGCAAACTCCAACGCGCCTTTCGCAACGCCATACGAGAATTTGAATATCAGGGCACGCACATGTGCGTCTACCCGATGAAAGTCAACCAGCAGCGCGCCGTCGTCGAAGAATACCTGCGCGAAGGCGCGCGCTACGACTTCGGGCTGGAAGCCGGATCGAAGGCCGAACTCTACGCCGCCATCGGACTCGATCAACCGTCCGACAGCCTGCTTGTCCTGAACGGTTTCAAGGACGAGGAGTTTATCGAGTTGGCCTTCATCGCGGCGCGCGCCGGAAAGCGCGTCGTCATAGTCATCGAGAAGATGAGCGAACTCGGCCACATCCTGCGCCTCGCCGAACGCTTCGAGGAAGCGCAGGAAGGCAACCTGCCGCTCGTCGGCCTGCGCGTCAAACTCTACTCGAAGGGTTCGGGGCGCTGGGAGAAGTCCGGCGGCGAGGCCGCGAAGTTTGGTTTGACGACGACCGAGATGCTCGAAGTCATACGCGTCTTGCAGGATGAGAAACGCATAGAGATGCTGCGCCTCCTGCATTTCCACATCGGCTCGCAACTCACCGACATCAAGCGCATCAAGAACGCGATGAAAGAGGCCGCGCGCGTCTATGCCAAGATTTACCAGATGAAAGTGCCCATCGAACTCCTCGACGTGGGCGGCGGAATGGCCGTCGATTACGACGGCTCAAAGACTGCTTTCGATTCTTCGGCCAACTACAACTCGCAGGAGTTTGCCAACGACGTGATCTACACGATCAAGCAGGTCTGCGACGACGAGAACGTGCCGCACCCGACCGTCATACAGGAATCGGGGCGCTACCTCTCCGCCTATCACTCGATCCTCGTGACGAACGTTCTGGAAGAAGTCGAAACGGTCGTTGAAGACATCACGCCGATTGAGATCGACGCGGACGATCCGCAGGTCGTCACCGAACTCGGCGACTTGCGCAAGAGCATCTCCATCAAAAACTACCGCGAGTATTACCACGACGCGCTCGAACACCGCGACGAGATGTTTACGCTCTTCAACCTCGGCTTGATCTCCCTGGAAGATCGCGCGAAGGGCGAAGTCCTGTTCTGGGACGTGTGCGAGCGCGCGGACAAGTACGCGCAGCAGGCCGAATACGTCTCCGAAGAATTCGACGAACTGCGTCGCCTCTCGCGCGCGAAGTATTTGACGAACTTCTCCGTCTTTCGTTCCGCGCCGGACCACTGGGCGCTCGATCAACTGTTCCCCATCGTGCCGATTCACCGCCTCAACAAACCGCCGACCGCCTACGCCACGCTCTGCGACATCACCTGCGATTCGGACGGCGTCGTTGACAAGTTTGTCGATTTGCACGACGTGAAGCAGGTGCTCGAACTGCACCCGCTCATCGAGGGCGAACCGTATTATCTCGCCATCCTGCTCGTCGGCGCGTATCAGGAAGTGATGGGCAACAACCACAACCTCTTCGGCACGCCGAACGAGGCGCACATCCACATAGACGAAGACGGCTATTTGATCAAGAAAGTCTTGCGCGGAACGACCGTCGGCGAAGCGGTCGAGAGCGCGCGCTACGAGCCGGGGCAACTGCATGACAGCTTCCGCCGCCAAGTCGCACAGCGGATCAAACAGGGCGAACTGACCGAGGCCGAAGGCGCTCAACTCGCAGAGTTCTACGAATCTCGCGTCGGCGCGTACACCTATCTGGCAGTTAATGGAAAAGAGAGGAAATGATGAACGATGAAGTATGAACGATGAACGATGAACGATGAAGTAAAAGCAAGTTGTCTTCAGTTCATCGTTCATCGTTCCGCGTTCATCATTTGTAAAAATATGGTAACTCAACGTAAACCGCGCCCCTCGAAATATCTGACGGTGCCGACGCGCCCCGTGCAGGTGGATCGCGACCGCTCGGTGGCAGGGCTATTGGAGAAGATGGAGGGCACGGGCTTCGGCGCGCGCCAACTGGCCGAGGCGCACCGCATCTGGCTCGACATGCTCGGCGACAACACGACGATCTTCGTCGCCGCCTCCGGCGCGCTCATCCCCGCAGGGATGCGTCGCCTCCTCGCCTACGTCATCAAGAACCGCTTCGTAGACGTGCTCGTCTGCTCCGGCAATTTGCTCTTCCACGACCTGCACGAGACGCTCGGGCGACAGCACTTCCAGTCGCACCCGCAGATGACCGACGCCGAACTCGAAGCCTCGCAGATCAGCCGCATGCTCGACGTGATCGCGAGCGAGGAAGAGTACCGCGAGGCGGAGGAGTGGGTCGGCGGCTTCACCAATCAACTCGACCAGACGCGCCCCTACTCGACGCGAGAATTTTTGCACCTCCTGGGGCGCGAACTCGCCGAGATCGCCACCGACGACGGCGTCCTGACTTCGGCCTACAAGGCGCGCGTGCCCGTCTTCTGCCCGACCATCGCAGACTCTTCCATCAGCATCGGCATCGCCAACGCGCGCTTCGAGAAGAAGAACAACTTCATGTTCGACTTGGTTCAGGACGTGCTCGATCTCACACAGGTGGCGGCGCGCGCGCGCGTCTCCGGCGTGATCAATCTCGGCGGCGGAACGTCTCGTAGTTTCCTGCACCAGATGGAGGTCTCCACGAACATCGTCAAGACTCCGGCGCGCGGGCACAAGTACGCGATTCAGATTTCGACCGACGCGCCGCACCCGGGCGGGCGCACCGGCGGGACGGTCGGCGACGAGTCGCTCATCTACGGCAAACTCGCGCGCGGCGCGATGTCCGCCTACGTCAACTGCGACGCGACGATTGCGCTCCCCATCCTCGTCACCTCGCTCTCGCAAACCGCCGCCAAGTACATGAAAGGGCGCAAACGCCCCAACTTCATCTTCGCGCGCGAACTGACCATCGAAGTACCGTAAGAAAGTGACGAGTGACGAGTGACGAGTGACAAGTTAAAACAAAAGCCTTGTTCTTTAACTTGTCACTCGTCACTTGTCACTTGTCACTTTCCTTTCCCCCCCGTCCTGTGTTAGTTTCGCTTCTCCCCCGACCACTGACGCACTCGCGGTGTTAATTCGGCGGCCAAAACTGCATAGCGGTTTCCGTTCAAAAAAACTTCAGTCTAAATAAAGATTTCCGTTCAAAAAACTTCAGTCTAAATATTTCGACGGACAATTCAGGAGGTTGGTAAGTTATGCGTTCCCTCGTGCAATTTTTTCCCGCCCGCACTGCGGCTGTGGGCTTCATGTTCTGCCTGTTCTTCTTCGGCGCGGCGCAACCCGACGCGTCGGCGCAGACGGCGAACCAGTACCGCTTCACCTCGACCAAAGGGGCGACCATCGTGCCCGGCACAACCGCCGTCACGGGCTTCAACTGCGTGACGCCCACGGCTGGCGACGACTGCGTGGCGACCGTCGCGCTGCCCTTCGCCTACATGTTCTACGGGAACAGCTACACGAGCGCGAACGTCAGTTCAAACGGCAACCTTCAATTCACCAGCGCCAGCGCCGACTACGGGCAGTTTGAAGTCTGCCAGCCGCTCTCGCAGTTCGGCAACGCCATCCTCCCATTCTTTTCCGATCTGACGATTGGCGGCACGGCTGCGGGCGAGGGCATCTTCACGTCCGTGACGGGCGACGCCCCCAATCGCATCTTCAACATCGAGTGGCGCGCTTCGGCGCTCGGCAAACCTGCGGGCAGCCTCAATTTTGAAATCCGCCTCTACGAAGGCCAGACGCGCTTCGACATCATCTACGGCACGGTTCCCGGCAACGGCTTCGACGCGACCGTGGGCGTGCAGCGCGCCGGCGCGGCTGACGCGGCTGGATCGTTCACGCAGTACCAGTGCCGCACCGGCGGCTTGCGCAACGGGCAGATGCTCACGGGTCTCGGCACGACGGCCACCTCGCTCATCCTCGAAGGACAGGTCATAGACATGGAGGGCAACCCTCTGCCCGGCATCACGATCAACCTGACGGGCAGCACGACAGCCTCCACGACGACCGACGCGAACGGCGAGTATCTCTTTGAAGGTCTCGTCGCGGGCGGCAACTACACGGTCACAGCCGTCCAGGCGGGTTCGACATTCTTCCCCGCCAGCCGCGCCTTCACCTCTTACATCGGAAATCAGAACGTCACCTTCACGCGCACCATCCTGCCCGTCGCGGGGCAATTCCTGATCAGCGAATTTCGTTTTCGCGGCCCGTTCCCCGTCGGCGGCGACCCGGACATACGCGGCTCGCGCGACGAGTTCATAGAGGTTTACAACAACACTGACTCCGCCTTCGTCGTCAACACGCCCGACGACTCTTCGGGCTGGGTCGTCGTCTCGTCCGACTCGACCGCCGCCTCAGTCCGCTTCGTCATCCCGCGCGGAACGATCATCCCCGCGCGCGGCCACTATCTGGCAGGCAACGGCAGCGGCTACAGCCTCACGCCCTACGCTTCGCCCGACACCTTCTACGGCGGCGACATACCGGACAACTCCGGCATCGCGCTCGTGCGCACGTCCGAACCGTCGCAGTATCCGGCGGCGGGCAACCGCCTCGACGCCGTCGGCTTCAACTCCGAGATCAACCCTTTCTTCCGCGAGCTCTTCGGCCTGCCCGTGATCGCGACCACCGACGGCCAGTACAGTTTCGTCCGCAAGCTGACGAACGGCACGCCGCAGGACACGGACAACAACGAAGCGGATTTCCTGTTGGTCTCGACGAACGCCGCCTCGTTCGGCACGATTCAATCGGTCCTGGGCGCGCCCGGGCCGGAGAATCTGGCGAGCCACATCCAGCGCAACGCGACCATCAAGGCGCAACTCGTTGACCCGCAGTGCGCAGGCTTCGGCGCGGCGAATACGGCGTGCGCGCGAGTCCGCACCTCCGCTGGGGCGAACCCGACGAACGCGGCCTTCGGCACGCTGCTCATCCGCCGCAAGTTCAGCAACACGACGGGGCAGAAGATCAACCGGCTGCGCTTCCGCATCGTTGACCTGACGACGAAGGGCAACTTCCAGCCCGGTCAGGCAGACCTGCGCGCGCTCAGTTCCGCCGACATCACGGTCACGGACAGCAACACACAGCAGGTCTTACTGCGCGGCCTGACGCTCAACGTAGCCTCCGATCAACCGGAAGGCGGCGGCATCAACTCCACCCTGAGCGCGCCCTCGGTCACGCTCTCCGCGCCGCTCCAGCCGAACGCGAACATCAACGTCGAGTTCCGCCTCGGCGTAATGCAGAACGGCAATTTCCGCTTCTTCGTCAACGTCGAAGCGATCACGGCGGGCGTCGCCCCCGCGCTCGAAGGCGCCGCCGCCGCTGATTCCACCAACACCAAACGAGCGGGCAAAGGCGTCAACAACTCCAAGAGCGAACGCTAACCGCGCCGCCGCAAACAACCGAAAGGCACACGCGCTGAGATTCAACTCTCAGCGCGTGTGCCTTTCGATTTACCATTCCCGACTAACGGGGCAAGACAAGTTCCTTCGAGTCAACTTCTACTTATTCATCCTTCACCCCTCCGCCCTCATCCCTTCCTCTCACGCCAGCCACGCCAACACGTCTTCGCCCGCCGGACGCGCCCCGCCGATGACGCGTATGAAATAATCTTCGAGCGACACGGGGTTTGCGCCGCCGCCTTCCCCTGCGCCCCCGTCTTCGAGCGCGATCCCCCGCCGCAACTCGTCGAGCGCGCCCTCCACCACCAGCCGCCCCTCCGTGATGATCGCGATGTGCGAACACAAACGCTCCACGATCTCCAACACGTGCGACGTGAGAAAGACAGTGATGCCGCGCGCCGTCAACTTCAACAGCAAATCCTTGAGCGTACGCGACGCCAAAGCGTCCACGCCCTCGAACGGCTCGTCCAGAAACAGAACCTCCGGCCTGTGAATCAACGCGCACGCCAGCGACAACTTCTTCTTCATCCCGTGCGAATACTCCACCACTAACTTCTTCGGCTCGTCGTCCAACTCCATGAGCGCCAGCAACTCGCGCCCGCGCTCCCGTGTCTCCTCGCGCGAGAGGCCATACATTCGCCCCGTGAACATCAACATCTCCGCGCCCGTCAAACGCTCGAACAAATTCAAATCCTCCGGCACGACCCCGATCCTCCGCTTCACCTCCAAAGTCTCGCCTGCCAGATCGCGCCCCAACACACGCACACGCCCCTCCGTCGGCTGCAACAACCCCGTCAACATCTTAATCGTCGTAGACTTCCCCGCCCCGTTCGGCCCCAAAAACCCGTAGAACTGCCCCCGCTCCACACGCAAATTCACACCATCAACCGCCGTAAAATCCCCAAACCGCCGCACCAACTCAAAAGTCTCCACGGCAGGCACGCGCCCCACATCAATTGAATCATTCATCACTTAATTTTGTACGCGCAGAGCACGCGAGCGGTCAAGGAAGGTACGCGATGATTATAGATAACGACCGTGAGAGATGTGAGAGTTACGACAACGGACAAGGTATGTTATGTGGGCGAATTGACAAGCTCAGATAAATTCTCAAAGTAGCGGCGATGGGTTCGCCGCAAAGCCTCTTCCGTAGCTGCTTCGAGCAAGACGACTTCACGCTCAGTGCCTTGACGGTTAAGTTCGAGTTCCATCTCAAGCCGCGCCTCTTCAGCATTTTGACGTTCGGAATCATTAAACGTCTTGAAGGTAACAATCTCTCCACGAGCACGGTCATATTCAATCAGAAAGATCATAACTCCCTCCTACCAATTCTTCGACGCGCTCGATTCTATCACGAAGAATCTCAAGCGCCTGTCGCTTCAGCGAACTCTGCTCTTCTTCAAGTTGGACTATTAGCTGCTTGTCAGCGTCGGTTAGCCTATCTTCTAAGGACAATTGCGTCTTCGTATTTGCTAACTTTGTTTCAAGTGATTCCATACCGATAACCATATCGGATGTTCCTCTCAGGATTGATCGCACATTTCTATTACCCGCGCCGTATTTAATCGCAGGGTCAACAATATCCGATAACTTTTCTGAAAGCTCTGCCCAAAGATGTTGTAGCGAGGTTCTCACCTGTATCTCGATCATCTTGTCGAGACAACTCACGATAACGTGAACAGCACGATAACCGTGGCTGGGTCGCTCGCGGCGATCCTCGATGTCAGTTTGTTCAAAGAGATTAGTAAGAGATTGAACGACCGAATCTTGCTCCGCAATGTCTGCCACAGTCAAACGACAGCCCGCAATGTCTTGAATCTGTGTTAAGCGGATGCTCTGTCTGCGCAACTTCTCGGAGATAGACGTGGTTGACTTTGCCGGTCTGCCTGTCGGTTCGAGAGCCAAGTCCTTGCGAATAGTTCCTACGACAATCTCGTATGCCGGAGTAAACGAACGCCTATACAGATCGAGCAGCCGCAGATCAGCTTCGGTAATATTGCCCTTCTTCAGCCTGTCGCCTAAGCGGTCAATCTGAGTCTTGCTGATTTCCTTTGCCATAGATGCCCGATCTAATGGCATCTTAGCATCTTCGATTCTGTCATATCCAGTGACTTCTATAAGTGGGAGTGACTAAATCCGAGTTGGCAGTGGAAGCGGAGCAGTTGAGGCCGAACTTGAAAATGGACTTTGCTCTGAGTAGTTAAGCCTCCACTTCAAAGCAGCCCTTCTTGCATCATCAACTCTGATTTAGGCACTCTCGGAATGAATTATATCTTGCGTTATTGCAGCTATTGGCTTTTAATGTCGGATGTTGCCGCCCGAAATGTCTGTCCATCCTTAGCAGAAGGTGTCTATGTTAAATCGCAATCAACTCAAACTCGCCATCCTGTGCGCATTTTCAATCGCACTCTTCTGTTTTGGGGAAAGCCACGCCAAGGCCGATACCATTACCTTCGACGACCTCGTTTTGCCCCCCGGTGGGATTCAGGAAATTTCGGTTGACCGGTACAAGGCCCAAGGCTTACGGATCTTCGGCTATGGTGAACACCAATATATCGTCCGTTCGGATAGTGCCAATACGCCGCCCAATTTCATTTTCGGCGGCGCTGACCCTCGCATCACACACAATACATTACACGCCAGGTTCTACTTTCCAGAAACAGACACGGTCGCAGCAACGTCATCTATTTCATTGAATGTTATTGCTACCGGTGACACACAAAACGCGCCGTGGCTGCTTTACATTTTTGGCACGGGAGGGCAAATACTTAATATAGGACCCTCAGTGGCCGGCGTAGGTAACTCCTTCGTAACTTTCTCCACGCCGTTTAATCAAATCATCGGATTCGCACTCATCTATAACGATTATAATAATCCTTATTTTGAGGGCAACAGGTACAACGGGCGTATCGGCATAGATACTTTGAGCTACAACACTCTGGGGACGCCGACTCCCGAACCCGCAACCCTGTTACTACTCGCTACCGGAGTTATCGGAGTTGCGGCGCGGCTTCGCAGAAAGCATAAAGCTCCTCACGAGGATTGATCCACACATCTTTGCTCCGTTGCGCATTTCGTCTGACAGATTATTCCGGTCGCCCGCTCGTCTGCCTCCACTCCATCAATATCTGTTCCGGCAGCGTTTTACTCACGTAAAAACGGACGCGCTTCGCCCGCGCGGACGTGCGTGGGAAATTCTCGGTGTGTGCTCATGAGGAAGGCTGTGGTGCTGGCGCGCAGGGCGTTGCCGTGCGTGGCGGCGAGGCGTACGAAGCGGCTGAAGAAGGACATGCCGTAGTAGTAGCCGTCGTGGCAACTGACGAGCACGTCCGCCGTGTGGCGCACGCGCGGGGCGTGGAGCGCGTCGTAGAGGTTGGCGAGTGCGTCGGGGTAGGTGTGCGCGGCGGTGCGCGCGTACCACGCGAGGTCTGTGGCGTAACCGCGCGCGTCCAGTTCGCCCGCGTCGCCGAGCGCGCTGAGGGTTGCGTCGAGTTCGAGCGGGTCGCCCGTGAGTTGTTCGTAGAGGTAACGCGTGTGGCCGTTCTGTTCGCGTGTGATGCGCGCGCGCCCACGTGCGCCGCTCACGACGACGGAGGATGCGCCTTCGCGATGGATGCTGAAGTCAACGCCTTCGAGCGTCGAGAGCGTGCCGGCGACTTCCGCCGGGTCTGTCTCGTCGGCGCAGTAGAGCGCGGCGTAACCGCAGAGTCCGAAGGCGGGCGCGGCGACGCGGCGTTTGCCTCGGCCCCGCTCGAACTGCTCCTTGACTTCGTAGCCGGAGGCGCGCAGGTGCGTTTGCAGGTGAATCTTTTGGTTCTCTTCGAGGTTCATGCCGTGATCGGAGAAGAGGACGATCTCGGTTTCCGCGCCACAGAAGTCCTGTATGCCGGTCAGGATTTTGTCGAGCGATTCGAGCGCGACGTTCAACTTTTGCGGCCCGCGTATGTGCAGGAGTCCGTCCGTGCCTTTGAGGAAGGCGAAGAAATCCCTGTCTTGCGGCGCGGCGCGAAACTTGTCGCGGAAGCGGCGCATGTCCGCGCGCCACACGGCGTCGGGCGCGACGTAGACGAGAAACTCGAAGGGCAGCGGCTCTTGATAATCGAGATCGTCCATGTAGGACGAGGGCACTTTGTCGGGCGTGCGCCGACCGATGTACTTGCGTATGCCGCCGCACAACTCCTGCGAATCCTTGTTGAAGTAGAGGCTCTCGTAGCCGAGCGGGGCAGACGCGCCGAGCATCGTCGAGAGCGCGATGTTCGTCATCGTCGGGAACGGCGAGAGCAGCCCCGAAGGCTCACCGAAGCGCGCGAACAGACCGCGCGACTTCGCCGCTTTGATCACTTCGTAAGGCACGCCGTCGAGACACAAGAGCAGGCGGCGCGGCCTCGTCTCCCCTGCCCCGCCTGTCGAATATTTTTGCACCGCTTCACCTATCCTTGTCCGTAGTCAGTTGTCCGTGGTCAGTTGCCAGTTGTCCGTAGCTGGTCGCCGTTGGTTCAATGCAGACTGTGGTAGCAGGTGACATGAACACAAACAACTGACAACTGACCACGGACAACTGACAAGCCTTTAGTTATCTTCTAGCGGCTTCGCCGCCGGACGGCGATACGGTTCGCGCACGCCGCGCCGCGCTTCTTCGAGCGAGTCGTAAACGTTCGGGCGCGCGAGCACGCGCTTGTACTCGGCGAGCGCGTCGTCGCGTCTGCCCGCGAGGTCTAACGACTGCGCGGCGCGCAGGCGTGCCAGAGTTGCGAGGTTCGCTTCCGCGTTCGGTGCGCTCGCCGCCGCCAAAAACTCTTTCGCCGCGCGCTCCGCCTGCCCCGCGACGAAGAGCGCTTCGCCGTACTGGAAATGTATGAGATCGAGTTGGCGCGCGGCGGCGTCGCGCGTCGCCTTGTCGCGCAGCAAACTGTCGAAGATGGCGAAGGCTTCGCGCTCCGTCGCCGCCGAAGCGCCCACCGTGCCGCCCGCGCGCTCCGTCGCCGCCTGCGAGACGAGCGCGTCCGCGTACTCCAACTTGAACAGGTAATTCTTCGGATACTTCGCCGCGAGTTCACGCGCGAGCGCGGCGGCGTCTGCAAAACGCTTCTCGCGCTTGTAGAGCGGGATGAGCATGACGCGCGCGTCGTCTCGCGCCCACCGGCCTTCGCGCACGACGCGTTCAAGCGTGGCGAGGCCGCGTTTTTTCGAGCCGCGCGTGCCTGTCATTCCGGCGAGAATTTTGTAGGGCAGCGGGAGGCCGCCGACGATGTAATCCTGCACCCCGATGGTCAACTCCGCGTCGTGATAGTTGGGATCGAGTTTGATCGTGTCGCGGTGGCGATCAACGGCGTCCGAACCGCTCCTGAGCGCAGAGACGAAACTGCGCTCGACCGCTCCGGCGAACGCGGCCTTCAAGCCTTGCGTCGCGCCGAGAAAGTAGAGCGCCTCCGTGTCCTTCGGGTTCTTCTTCAGGCGCGCTTCGGCCAACAGTTTCGCCGAGCGCGTCCATTCCTTGAACTGCGCGACGATCTTCGGGTCAACCTTGTCCTCCGTCTTCGCGTAGAAAGACTCGTTGTTGTACAGCCCCGACTGCAAACGCCGCGACGCGTTCAGAGTCTCCAGCCACAAACTCGCCGCGAGGAACTGCGGCCCCGCCGGATGATCCGGATAGAGGCGCGCGAGTTCCTTGAAGCGCGTGCGTGCCGCCTCGTAATCGAGGTTGTAGAGCGCCTCGAAACCTTCGGCGCGCGCCTTATCGAATCGCGCGCGGTCAACTTCGACCGCCGCCGCCGCTGTCGCTGGTGTCTTCGCGCCCGCGTCCGGCTGCAACTTCGCCGACGCCCCGGTCTGTGCGTGCGCGAGGCTGTAAGTTGCCAATAGAATAATCAGCAGCAGCACCGTCACATGAATCACGAACAGCACCGCGGGCAAACGCCGTTTCATCACAACTTCTCCGTTCATCATCTTCTCACCCTACCCTCCGCCGCCTCGCACGCGACGCCGACTCTCCACACCGTCAACAAATTGATCCCGAACCCCGTCGCGTACCAGGCGGCGCGCGTCGCGCGCTCGTTCCACGCCAGCACGTGCGCGCCTAAAAACACGGTCGAGGCGAAAAATATCCCCGGCATCATCAAAGTGAATCCGAGCGAGTCGAGCAGCGCCGCCGAAGCGCGCGACCAGCCGCCGTATCCGAACTCCGGCGCGGCGGCCTGCTCTACTGCGGGCGCGCGCGTCGCCGCGTTCAGACACATGACGCCCGCGACGTTCAACGCCGAAGCGACGAACATTAGACGCATCCAAAACGCCTGCCTTTGCCTCTTTCGCGCGCGTTGTCTCACGAAAAACTCTCCAAATATTTTACGCCCGCGCCCGTGTTGAAAAGCACGACGCGTTCCCCCGCTTCGACTTCGCCCGCCGCCAGCATTTTCCTCAGCGCGGGCAAACACGCCGCGCCCTCCGGCGCGCAAAACAGACCTTCCGCCGCGCCGATCTCGCGCGTCGCCGCGATCAACTCCGCATCCGTCACGCTGATGGCCGTACCCCCCGATGCACGTAGCGCGTCGAGGATCAAAAAGTCGCCGATGGCCTTCGGGACGCGCAAGCCCGAAGCGGTCGTCGCCGCGTCCGCGAACTCTTCGGCGAAACGTTTACCTTCCGCGAACGCGCGCACGATGGGCGCGCACCCCGCCGCCTGCACCGTCACCATGCGCGGACGCTTTTTGCCGATCCAGCCCATCTGTTCCATCTCCTCAAACGCCTTCCACATGCCTATGAGTCCCGTGCCGCCGCCCGTCGGATAGACGATCACGTCGGGCAACTCCCAGTCGAATTGTTCGGCCAACTCGTAGCCGAGCGTCTTCTTGCCTTCCACGCGATACGGCTCTTTCAAAGTGGAAACGTCGAACCAGCCTTCCGCTTCTTTACGCCTGCCCACTTCCGCGCCGCAGTCCGTGATCAGCCCGTCCATCAACTCGACGTGCGCGCCCGTCTGCTCGCATTCGACGACGTTGGCGCGCGGCGTGTCCTTCGGCATGAAGATGTGTGCCTCTAACCCTGCGCGTGCGGCGTAGGCCGAGAGCGCGCCCGCCGCGTTTCCCGCCGACGGGACGGCGAGCTTACGCGCGCCCAACTCCTTCGCCATCGAGACAGCCGCAGTCATCCCGCGCGCCTTGAAACTCTGCGTCGGGTTCTGCCCCTCGTCCTTGATGTACAACTCTCTCAAGCCCAACAGCTCGCCCAACCGACTTGCGCGCAAGATGGGCGTCCAGCCTTCGCCGAGCGAGACGATATTTTCTGCGTGCGCGACGGGCAGCACCTCTCTGTAACGCCATAAATTCCCCGCCCTCTCCCGTAAAGTTTCCTTCTTCAAACGCGCAGCGGCGCGCTCCAAATCATATCGAACCAGCAGCGGCTTACCGCACTCGCGACAGAGGTTTTGCAACTGCCGTGCCTCGTGTCTCACCCCGCACGCCGCGCATTCCAGATGTGTCACATACATGAAAATCCAGTCCTTTCAGCATCTTCCCCGCGTTCATTAAACCGCCCGCATCATACGCCAGCCACCAAACATCCGTCAGGTGGAGCAAAGCTATTGCAGTGACGAGTGACAAGTGACGAGTGACGAGCCAGACCTTCGGAAACCGGAGTCGGAAAATTTAAGCGGCGCTGGAAAGGCGGGCGACGGATGAACCGGCGAGTCGTCAGGTGACAACGACACGGGAAAGGCTTTATCTTGTCACTCGTCACTTTTAACTCGTCACTACTTTTATGATTCGTTTGCTTGCGCTCGATCTCGATGGGACGCTTCTCAACTCGATGGGCGAGTTGTCGGAGCGCAACACGCGCGCGATTGCGTCGGCGCGCGCGGCAGGCGTGCGCGTCGCGCTCGTCACGGGGCGGCGTTTTCGCGACGCGCGCCCGCTCGCGCTCCGGCTCGGCCTCGACGTGCCCGTCGTCGCGCACAACGGCGCGCTCACCAAACACGCGCGCACGCTCGAAACCGTCAACGCGAGCCTCTTGCCCTTAGAGACCGCGCGCGAAGTACTGCGCGTCGGGCGCGCGCACCGCGCCGACCCGCTCGTCTCGGACGACCCGCACGGCGCGGGGCTGCTCGTCTACGATCATCTGCGCGACACAGACGGCCCCGTCGCCGAATACATCGCCTGGTCGCGCCGCATACACGGCGACGAGGCCGAGCGCGCGATCCTCCACGTTCCCTCGCTCGAAGAATATCTCGACCACGCGCCCGTACACATCACCTTTTCCGGCACGTTCGCCAACATCGAACGCCTGAGCGTCGTCTTCGACAGCGAACTCGGCGCGAGCGTGAAGTTGATGACGACGCTGTATCCTTCGATTGATTTCGGGCTGGTTGATGTGATTCACCCCGACGTGTCGAAGGGCACGGGGCTGGCGGCGGTGGCACTGGAACACAAGCTCTCGCCCGCGGAGGTGATGGCCGTCGGCGACAATCACAACGACGTGGAGATGCTGGAATTCGCGGGAACGCGCGTCGCCGTCTCGAACGCAGAGCCGCGCGTGCTCGAACTCGCCGGAATCCACGTCACCGCGAGCAATGACGAGGACGGCGTCGCCTCGGCAATCGAAAAATTTATCTTGGAAGCAGAAACTACTACGAAAGGATGAGGGTTTGTCAGTTGTCCGTCGTCAGTTGTCCGTTGTTCGTGGTTCACGAGCAACGGATTGAAGATAAAGGTCTCAGCTTGCGTAAGAGATAAAACAACTGACTACGGACAACTGACAACTGACAAATTTTATGGCAAATCGCATCGCGAACATCAGGACGAATCACGGCACGATCCGCTTCGAGTTGTTGGAAGAAGACGCGCCGAAGACGACGAAGAACTTCATCACACTGGCCGAGCGCGGCTACTACGACGGCGTGATCTTTCATCGCGTCATCAGCGGCTTTATGATTCAGGGCGGCGACCCGACGGGCACGGGGCGCGGCGGCGAAGCGGCTTCCGGCGGCAAGTTCGCCGACGAGATCAACCGCTCGTCCGACCTCTACAAGGGCGCGTACACAAAGGGCACGGTGGCGATGGCGAACGCCGGGCCGAACACGAACGGCTCGCAATTCTTCATCATGCACGCCGACTACCCTCTGCCGCCGAGCTACAGCAAGTTCGGGCGCGTCATCGAAGGTCAGGAAGTGGTTGACGCCATCGCGTCGGTCGCGAAAGACAGCCAAGACCGCCCGCGCACCGATGTCGTCATGGAGAAAGTAACCATCGAATCCGGCGACGGGCAGTAAGAAGCGTAAGAAAACGATGAAGTAGGAACGATGAACGATGAAGTAAAGACAAATTGCTTTTACTTCATCGTTCATCGTTCCTACTTCATCGTTTTGCTCAATCCTCACCGAATACGATCCCGCCCCGTTCATCAAAACGCACCCGCAAGTTGTGATTGACCGGACTGAAGCCGCGCCCGATGTGCGGCGAGCGGCGTATGGCCTCCGTGACGAAACGCTTGGCCGCGCCGACCGCGCCCGTCAACTCCATCCCGCGCGCGAGGCAGGCGGCGATTGACGCGGCGAGCGTGCAACCCGTCCCGTGTGTGGCGTCGGTTTGGATGCGCGGCGCGCGGAAGAGTTGAATGCGCCCCTCGTCGTCGAGCAGGTCTAAGGCGTCGGCGTCGCCGCTCAGATGCCCGCCTTTGACGAGCACGGCGCGCGCCCCCATCTCTCGCCGTATCAACGCGGCGGCGCGGCGCATGTCCGCTTCCGTTTTGATCTCAAGCCCCGTGATGCGCTCGGCTTCGGGGATGTTCGGCGTGGCGAGGCG
>DATHBB010000308.1:0-23328 GCA_035296385.1 Pyrinomonadaceae bacterium
GTCTATCCGTCGGCGAAGAAGGGGGAACAGGTGGACGATTATCACGGGACGAAAATTTCAGACCCCTATCGCTGGCTCGAAGATTTGGATTCGGCGGACACGAAGCAGTGGGTCGAAGCGCAGAACCGCTTGACGAACGCCTATCTCGCGGAGATTCCCGCGCGCAAGCGCATCAAGGAGCGTCTGACCAAGCTCTGGAACTTCGAGCGCTTCGGCATCCCCTTCCGCGAAGGCAACCGCTACTTCTACACCAAGAACGACGGCCTCCAGAACCAGAGCGTGCTCTACACCGTCGCCTCGCTCTCGGACGAGCCGCGCGTCCTGCTCGACCCGAACAAACTCTCCGCCGACGGCACCGTCGCGCTCGCGGGCACGGCCATCAGCCGCGACGGCAAGTTGATGGCCTACGGGCTGGCGACTTCCGGATCGGACTGGTCCGAGTGGCGCGTGCGCAACATCGAGACGGGGCAAGACCTCCCCGACACGATCAAGTGGGTCAAGTTCTCCGGCGCGTCCTGGACGACGGACGGCAAGGGTTTCTTCTACAGTCGCTACGATGAGCCGAAGGCGGGCGCGGGCGATCTCTCGGGCGTGAACGAGTTTCAGAAACTCTACTATCACCGCCTCGGCACGCCGCAGGCGGAAGACGCGCTCATCTACGAACGCAAGGATCAAAAGGACTGGGGCTTCAGCGGCGACGTGACCGAAGACGGACGCTATCTCATCATCCACGTCTGGGTCGGCACGGACGCGAAGAACCGCATCTACTACAAAGACCTCCAGGCCAAAGACGGCGCGGTCGTCAAACTGCTCGACGACTTCGACGCCGCCTACAACTTCATAGACAACGACGGCCCCGTCTTCTGGTTCGCGACCGACAAAGACGCGCCGCGTTACAAAGTGATCGCCGTTGACACGCGCAAGCCCGAACGCGCCAACCGGAAAGTCGTCATCCCCGAAGCGGCGGAGACGATTGACGGCGTCAACGTCCTCAACGACATGTTCGTCGTCTCTTATCTCAAGGACGCGCACTCGCAGGTGAAGGTGCACAAGCTCGACGGCACATTCGTACGCGAAGTGGAATTGCCCGGCATCGGTTCGACCTCCGGCTTCTCCGGCAAGCGCACGGACAAAGAGACCTTCTACGCCTACGCCAGTTTCACGACGCCCTATCCCATCTATCGCTATGACCTCACGACGGGCAAGAGCACGATCTTCCGTCAACCGAAAGTTGACTTCAACCCGAACGAGTACGAGACGAAGCAAATCTTCTACAAGAGCAAAGACGGCACGCGCGTCCCCATGTTCATCACGCACAAGAAAGGGTTGAAGCTCGACGGCACGAACCCGACGCTCCTGTACGGCTACGGCGGCTTCAACGTCTCGGAGACGCCCGCGTTCTCCATCAGTCGCCTCGTCTGGATGGAGATGGGCGGCGTCTTCGCGCTGGCGAACTTGCGCGGCGGCGGCGAGTACGGCAAGGATTGGCACGAGGCCGGAATGAAGTTGAAGAAGCAGAACGTCTTTGACGATTTCATCGCCGCCGCCGAATGGCTCATCTCCAACAAGTACACGTCCACGCCGAAGCTCGCCATACAGGGCGGCTCGAACGGCGGCCTGCTCGTCGGTGCGGTCATCACACAGCGCCCCGATCTGTTCGGCGCGGCGCTGCCCGCCGTCGGCGTGATGGACATGCTGCGCTTCTCCAAGTTCACCATCGGCGCGGCGTGGGCTTCCGATTACGGCTCGCCCGACAACGCCGAAGAATTCAAAGCCCTCTACGCCTACTCGCCGCTGCACAACCTGAAAGCGGGAGTCTCCTACCCGCCGACCTTGATCACGACCGCCGACCACGACGACCGCGTCTGGCCCGGCCACAGTTTCAAGTTCGCGGCGGCGATGCAGGCGGCGCAAGGAGGCGACGCGCCCGTCCTCATACGCATCGAGACCAAGGCCGGACACGGCGCGGGCAAACCCACCTCGAAGATCATCGAAGAATACGCAGACATCTGGGGCTTCCTCGTGCGCACTTTGAAGATGAACGTGCCCGCCTCGTAAGGTTTGGACGGGCGAGGAACAGCAGCCATAAAGCAGCGACGGAGAGTAGTCACGCGCGTGCACGAGCGCGTGGCTACTCTCCGTCGTCTATTTCAAACGCGCTTACGATGCGAACCCGAACGGCCTCATGCGCTCCAAAAGTTTTGGTAGTGTCCTAAATTGATTTGAACTCTCTGCGCCCCTCTGCGGGTCTCTCTGCGCCTCGGCGGTGAATCTTAGTAAACCAGGCATTCACCGCCGAGGCGCAGAGCAAAGCCGCAGAGGGGCACACAGAGTTGAAAGCTGAAATTAGGACATTACTAAAGTTTTACAGACATCGTTTCTTATTCATCCCTCGCTTAGCCCAACCCCTCGACCACGTAGTACGACAGGGAGAGTCCCGAAATGCTCAGGGATTCTTCGCGCGTCTGGATAGAGGTGTCCTGCAACTGCGCGTGCGCGTTCGCTGTGAGCAGCACCGCGCCGCGCTCGGCCACGTCTTCGCCCAGTTTGCTGGCGAGATTAACTTCGTCGCCGAAGATGTCTTCGTCCGCAACGTTCAGGATGCGCCCGTAGCCGATGCCGACCGAAGCGTAGAGGCGTCGGTCCTCCGGCAGCAGGACGTTGACGGTCGTGAGCCGCCCGACGATTTCGCGCGCCGCCTGCACGGCGTCGTCCGTCGTGTCGAACAGGCAGAACAGGTTGTCGGCCTCGGCCTTGAGGATAAGCCCGCCCTGCGATTCTATCGCGGGACGCGCGATCAATTTCATCTGGTGGATCATCAACAAAAACGAGACGATGCCGTGCTGGCGCGTCGTGCGCGAGAAGCCGCTCATGTCGAGCACGAGCACGGCCTTGTCCTGCGCGAAGATGGCGTCGATGTTTTGCGTGATCTCGTCGCGCTGCTCCGGCTGCTCGATCATGTCGTTCAGCAACCGTTCAAGGTTCGCACGCGAGTTGCGATTCGCGACGGGTTCGTTGTTGTCGGAAATTATACTTGCCATCTGTCTGAGAACTATCGAATGAAACGTCGCCCTTGGTCAACCGTCAACACGCTCAGCCGCCCACGCGCGCGAAATCTCCCGGCTTAATATTCTCCAGGGTCGCTCTGGCCTCCGCCATTAAGGGCAATAATGTCTTAAGGCGATTATTTCTCGCCACTAAGAGGATGATTCCGATATTGAAGGATTTAAGATTCTGCTGATACTTCAGATTTTGGTCAACCGTGAGAAAGACATCGAATGCTGCCTCCGCTAACGCCAGGAGTTGTCCGTTTTTAACGCCCGACCATCCCTGCTCTGTCACCGTCAGCACCTCATGAGCCGCCAATTCCCGCTTTAATTTTCGCGGCACACATTCATCAAGCAGCACTTTCATAAACTTGAGCCAGGAACGTTTCCTTCATCTTTTCCAACACCTTCACGGCGTGCTCACGGCTAACGGCGGGAAAGTCGTCGAGAAATTCATCGAGGCTATCGCCCTCCTGGAGATAATCGAACAGAGTTTGCACGGGCACACGCGTTCCGGCAAACACCGGAGTGCCGCCAAGAATCTCGTCGGAGCGGTTAACTAATAATTCTTGAGACATAACTTGTCACCTCGCGCGGCAATCATATCAAAATTCTAAGTCTGCGAGACACCTCTCTATAGTACGCTTAACGGAGCACCGTCCGGAATCATTTCCCAGAGACCTCCGAAAGCAACGATTGACATAGGGCTGCGGCGCAAGCACAATAGCGCAACTTTTCAGTCGTGATGCCGCGAGAAACACGAGACATGCAAACAGAGATCGTCGGGCGACCCGTTCCGCGCAAGGAGGGTCGGAGCAAAGTCACGGGCGCGGCGCGCTACGTTGACGATTTACGCATGCCCGGCATGCTCTACGGCGCGACCGTGCGCTCGCCCGCCCCGCGCGGTCGCATACGCGCCATCACTTTCGGCGAAGGTGTTCCGTGGGACGAATTCACCATCGTCACGGCGAAAGACATTCCGGGCGAGAACGCGGTCGCCCTGATCCTGCTCGATCAACCTTACCTCGCCGCCGAGTTCGTCAATCATACGGAAGAGCCGATCCTTTTGCTCGCGCACGAGGACAAACATCTGCTGGAAAAAGCGCGCCGCGCCGTCTCCGTAGAGGTCGAGCCGCTGCCCGCCGTCTTCACGCTTGAAGAATCGCTCGCCGCGAAGGAGATCATCTGGGGCGAGGACAACGTCTTCAAAAAGTATCTCGTGGACAAGGGCAACGTGGACGAGGTGTGGGACAAGGCCGATCTCATAGTCGAGGGCGAATACACGACGGGCGCTCAGGAGCAGTTGTACATCGAGACGAACGGCGTCATCGCCGTGGCGAATGCGGACGAGGGCGTCACCGTCTGGGGTTCGATGCAATGCCCTTACTACGTGCACAAGGCGCTCTTGAAGTTGTTCGCGCTGCCGGCGGAGCGCGTGCGCGTCGTGCAATGTGAGACGGGCGGCGGCTTCGGCGGCAAGGAAGAATATCCTTCGATGATCGGCGGCCACGCGGCGCTCCTGTCGTTGAAGGCGGGCGGGCGTCCCGTCAAAATTATTTACGACCGCGCGGAGGACATGGCCGCGACGACCAAACGCCACCCCTCGCGTACTCGTCATCGCACCGCCGTCACGCGCGAAGGCAAACTGCTCGGCATGGAGATCGAGTTCGTCGTTGACGGCGGCGCGTACGCGACGCTCTCGGCGGTCGTTCTCTCGCGCGGCACGATCCACGCGGCGGGGCCGTACAGTTGCCCGAACGTGCGCATACGGAGCCGCGCCGTCGCGACGAACGTGCCGCCGCACGGCGCGTTTCGCGGCTTCGGCGCGCCGCAATCCATCTTCGCGTTGGAGCGTCATCTGGACAAGGTTGCAGAGGCAGTCGGGCTGAGTCCCGAAGAGTTTCGTCGCCGCAACTTCATACGCGAGGGCGAGACGACGGCGACGAAGCAAGTGATTAAAGAGCGGGTTGACATGGCGGGCTTGCTGGATCGCGCGTTCGAGTTGACGGACTACCAAAGCAAGCGCGAACGCTTCGCGCGCGAGAACGCCGAAGGAAACGGCACGCAGAAGCGCGGCATCGGCTTCGCCTCGTTCATGCACGGCGCGGGTTTTACGGGTTCGGGTGAAGACTATTTGAAATCAATCGTCGGCGCGGAAGCACTCGCCGACGGGCGCGTGCGCATACTCGCCGCGAGCACGGAGATCGGGCAGGGCACAAACACCATCTTCGCGCAGATCGCGTCCGAAGCGCTCCGCATTGATTACGATCTGATCGAGATGGCGCAGCCCGACACGGGCAACGTGCCCGACAGCGGCCCGACGGTCGCTTCGCGCACCTGCATGATCGTCGGCAGTCTCGTCGAATCCGCCGTGCTCGGCCTCAGACAGACTTTGCAGGGCGCGGGGCTGCTCACGGAAAGTTACACCGACGGTGAGTGGCGCGAGGCGTGCCGCGTGTATGTCGAACAGTTCGGCGCGCTCAAGTCTTTCAGCCAGTACAAGCCGCCGCCGGGCGTGCGCTGGGACGACGAGAAGTATGAAGGCGACGCCTACGGGGCGTTTGCGTGGGCGGTCTACGTCGCGGAAGTGACGGTTGACACGTTGACGTATGAAGTGCGCGTTGACGATTTCGTCGCGGTGCAGGAAGTGGGCAAAGTTGTACACCCCATACTCGCCGCGGGTCAGATCGAGGGCGGCGTGGCGCAGGCCATCGGCTTCACTTTGTATGAGAACGTGGTCTGGCAAAACGGGCGCATGGTGAACAACCAGATGACGAACTACGTCATGCCGACATCGGCAGACCTCCCGCCGATTCGCGTCTACTTCGAGGAGCAGCCTTATGAGTACGGCCCCGCGGGCGGCGCGAAGGGCATCGGCGAACTCCCCATGGACGGCGGCGCGCCCGCCATCCTCAACGCCATCGAACACGCCACCGGCGTACGCTTCACGCACGTGCCGTTGATGCCCGAAGCCTTGATGCGCGGTTTAGGTGAAAGCAAATGAGCACGACGCACGCGACCCGCGAAGTGGAAGTTAAGTGCACGATCAACGGCGCGCCGCAAACTTTGCGCGCCCTGCCGTTGGCGCGCCTGCTCGACGTGCTGCGCGAAGATTTACAGTTGACGGGCACGAAGGAGGGTTGCGGCGAGGGCGAGTGCGGCGCGTGCTCCGTGCTCGTTGACGGCGAACTCGTCAACAGTTGCCTCGTGCCCGTACTGCAAGTCGAGGGCGCGGAGATCAAAACTATCGAAGGCGTCGCCGGCGGCGCGGAGCTTCATGCCGTGCAGGAGGCGTTCATCGAATGCGGCGGCGCGCAGTGCGGCATCTGCACGCCGGGGATGGTCCTGGCAGCCGTGAGTCTGCTCGCGCACACGCCGCAGCCGACCGACGCCGACATACGCAACGGGCTGGCCGGAAATTTGTGCCGCTGCACCGGCTACATGAAAATCTTCGACGCCGTCGTGCGCGCCTGCCAGCGCGAAGGGGTCAAAGCGTGAGAAGTTACCTGCCCGACTATCACTTGCGCGCCCCGAAAACGTTGAGCGACGCGCTCGACCTGCTGGCGCGCGAGCCGAACGTGTGGCGTGCGTTCGCGGGCGGGACTGACTTGATGGTGCTGCTCGAATTCGGCGTCCTCCCGCACAAGAATTTTTTGAGCATACGGCATCTGCCCGAACTCAAAGGCATCGAGGTGACGCCCGAACACGTCTCGCTCGGAGCGCTCACGACCTACACGGAGATTCAACGGCACGACGTTATGCGGCGCGAGTTTCCGCTACTTTGCGCGGCGGCGCGCGAGACGGGCGGCATCGCCATACAGAATCGCGGCACGCTCGGCGGCAACATCGTGAACGCCTCGCCCGCCGCCGACTCGCCGCCCGCGTTGCTCGTCTATGACGCCGAACTCGAACTCGTCTCCGCGAACGGGGCACGCTGGGTCGAGTATCGAAATTTTCACACCGGCTACAAGCATATGAAGATGCGCGCGGACGAACTCCTGCGACGCATACACCTGCCGCGCACGACGGGCGATCTCAAAACTCTCTATCGCAAAGTCGGCACGCGCAAGGCGCAGGCCATCTCGAAAATCTGCTTCGCCGCCGGAGCGCGCGTGAGCGATGACGGGCGCGTGCGCGACGCGCGCATCGCGCTCGGCAGTGTCGCGCCTACGGTCGTGCGCTGCGCGCGTGCGGAACAGGTGCTCCGCGATCAGACGCTCGACGAGGCGACGATCAAAGCCGCGTGTGCGACGATGGCGCAGGAGATCGCGCCGATTGACGACATGCGCTCGACGGCGGAGTATCGCCTGCGCGTCGCCGCGAACTTGCTGGCCGATTTTTTATCAACTCTTAAAACGGACGGCGGAGCGTCCGGCAACCCGACATGAACGCGCCTGAATTCGCCATACGCGCTCGCCGCGTCGTCACGCCGGACAGCAGCGTCGCTACGGCGGCGACGATTCACGTGCGCGACGGGCGCATCATCTCGTTAAGCGCGTTTGAAGATGCGCCGCGCGCGTGTCCGCTCGTGGAAGTTGACGACGAGGCAATCGTTTTGCCGGGGCTTGTGGATACGCACGTTCACATCAACGAACCCGGGCGCACCGATTGGGAGGGCTTCGAGACGGCGACGCGCGCGGCGGCGGCGGGCGGCGTGACGACGCTTGTGGAGATGCCCCTGAACAGCATTCCGGCGACGACGACGCTTGAGAGTTTGGAGACGAAGCGCGCGGCTGCTGCGGGGAAGTGCCACGTTGACGTGGGCTTCTGGGGCGGCGTCGTGCCGGATAACACGGCGGAACTCCGGCGCATGTTCGCGCGCGGCGTGTTCGGCTTCAAGTGCTTCCTCGTGCCGTCGGGCGTTGACGAGTTTGAGCACGTGACGGAAGGAGACTTGCGCGCGGCAATGCCGGAGTTGGCGCGCATGAACGCTCTGCTCATCGTGCACGCCGAGACGCCCGCGCCGATTGAAGCGGCGCTCGCGGGCGTCTCTGATGCGAACAGAGCGGACCCGCGCCGCTACGAGACGTTTTTGCGTTCGCGCCCGAAGGCAGCGGAGGATGAGGCCGTCGCGTTGATGATTCGTTTGTGCCGCGAGACGGGCGCGCGCGTACACATCGTTCATCATTCGTCCTCGGCGTCGCTCGCGCTTCTGCGCGCGGCGAAAGCCGAAGGGTTGCGCTTCACTGCGGAGACGTGCCCGCACTATCTCGCGTTCGCGGCGGAGGATGTGCCGGACGGCGCGACCGAGTTCAAGTGCTGCCCGCCCGTGCGCGAGCGCGAGAATTGCGAACAGCTTTGGCGCGCGCTCGATGAAGGCGTGCTCGACATGATCGTCTCGGATCACTCGCCGTGCCCGCCCGCGTTGAAGCGGCGGGAGGAGGGCGACTTTCTCGCGGCGTGGGGCGGCATCGCCTCTCTGCAACTGCGCCTGCCTGTCGTCTGGACGGAAGCGCGGCGGCGCGGCCACGCGATAGAGCGCGTGGTCGAATGGTTGGCCGCTGCCCCCGCGCGTCTCGTCGAACTCGACGGACGCAAGGGCGCGCTGCGCGCCGGGTGCGACGCGGACATCGTGGTCTTTCGTCCCGACGCGCAGTTTCAAGTCGAGCCTGATTCGCTTCACCACCGTCACAAGTTGACGCCGTATGCGGGGCAAACTTTGAGCGGCGTGGTAGAGGCGACGTATTTGCGCGGCGTGAAAATTTACGAGCGCGGCGAGTTCTTACACGAGGCGACGGGCGCGCTGCTCGCGCGAGGTGACGCAGGATGACGATGGACTTCAGGGAACTGGTTGATCTGGCGGCGGAGCGCGTGGGCGGTGCGGTGCTCTATGCGAACGACGATTTTTTCGCGCCGAAGGAAAATTTATTGAAGGCAAGCGCGCCTGTCTTTCTCGAAGGCGAGTACACGGATCGCGGCAAGTGGATGGACGGCTGGGAGTCGCGCCGCCGTCGCACGCCCGGTTTCGACTGGTGCATCATACGTCTCGGCTTGCCCGGTATCATTCGCGGCGTCGTCGTTGACACGAGTTTCTTTCGCGGCAACTATCCCGAACAGTGTTCGCTCGAAGCCTGCGCGGTGGACGGCCAGCCCGATGTCGAGCAACTGCTCGGCGAGTCGGTCGAGTGGCGCGAGGTGTTGCCCGTGTCGGGCTTGCGCGGCGACTCGCAGAATCCGTTTGCGATTCAAGATACTGAGCGCGCGACGCATTTGCGTTTCAAGATTTACCCGGACGGCGGCGTGGCGCGTCTGCGCGTGTACGGCGAGGTCGTGCCGGATTGGGCGCGCATCAGGGCGCGCGGCGGGCGCGTCGATCTGGCGGCGGTCGAGTCGGGCGGGCGCGTGCTCGCGTCGAGCGACATGTTTTTCGGCCACCGCCACAATTTGATCATGCCGGGTCGCGCGGCGAACATGAGCGACGGTTGGGAGACGAAACGGCGGCGCGGCCCCGGCCACGATTGGGTCGTCATCAAGCTCGGCGCGCGCGGGCGGATTCACCAGGTCGAAGTTGACACCTCGCACTTCAAAGGCAACTACCCCGAAAGCTGTTCGCTCGAAAGCTGCGACGCGCCCGACGCCCTAGACGCGGACGCGCTCGCCGGTTGCGCGTGGTCGGATATACTGCCGCGCACCAAATTGCAGGCGCACACGCGTCATCACTTCACGGACGAGTTGAAGCCGCACGCGGCGCTCACGCACGTGCGCTTCAACATCTATCCGGACGGCGGCGTCAGTCGCCTGCGGCTCTACGGTAATTTGGAAGATGCCTAGCGTCGTGTAAGTTTGATGTCGTGTAAGTTCGATTGAGTTATGACTATGCACGAAGGTCTCGCACGCCTGAACGCGCTCGACGCGGCGGAGGCCGAAAGGGAACTCCTCAAGTGCTGCGGCTCGACGGCGTGGGCGCGCCGCATGGAGACGCAAAGGCCGTTCGGCGACGCAGAAGAGTTGTTGACGGCGGCGGACGAAATCTGGCGTAGTCTGAAAGAGAGCGACTGGCTCGAAGCGTTCGCCGCGCACCCGAAGATCGGCGGGCAGAAGGCCGCGCGCGAGCAGGACGCGCAGGCACGAAACTGGTCGGAGCAGGAACAGTCGGGCGCTTCGCTCGCCGCGCAAGAGACGCTCGACGCGCTCGCCGAAGCCAACCGCGCCTACGAAGAGAAGTTCGGCCACATCTTCATCGTCTGCGCGACGGGCAAGAGCGCCGTAGAGATGTTGGACATACTCCGCGCGCGTCTCTCCAACGACGCGCGCACGGAACTCCGTAACGCCGCCGAAGAGCAACGCAAGATCACGCGGCTCAGATTGGAAAAGTTATTGGAAAAGTTACTGGCGACATGATTCATAAAAGTCGCAAAGTCTTGAGTCGGGAGTCGCAAGTCAAAAGAGGCTCTTAGACTTGAGACTTAAGATTTGAGACTTGAGACTCCCGACTATTTTAGTTATGAGCGCGATCACGACACACATCCTGGACGTTTCCCGCGGGCGACCGGCTGAGGGCGTCGCCGTCATACTCGAACACCGCGCCGCAGAAGGGTGGCAAGCTCTGGGTCGGGGCACGACTGATGCGGACGGGCGGCTCAGGAGTTTGCTGCCCGAAGGATTCGATCTTCAAGAGGGCGCGTACCGTCTCACCTTTCGCACCCTTGATTATTTCGCGGCGATGGGGGTGGAGACTTTCTATCCCGAAGTGACGATCATCTTCGTCGTCGCCGACGCGGCGGCGCATTATCACGTGCCGCTGCTCGTCAGTCCCTACGGCTATTCAACTTATCGCGGGAGTTAACGAATGAGACTACTCGATCCGAACACGAGCGAATGGCTCAACCTCCTCGCGCGCTGGTTTCACGTCTTCGCGGGCATCCTCTGGGTCGGCACGACCTACTACTTCACCTGGCTCGACGCGCGTTTGTCCGAAGCGGAAGCACACGCGCCGCAGGCGGGCGACAAGCCGCAGGTGTGGATGGTGCACAGCGGCGGCTTCTACGTGGTGGAAAAACAGAAGCAGCCGGGCGCGCAGGAACTTCACTGGTTTCGTTGGGAGGCGGGGCTGACGTGGTTGAGCGGCATGGTGCTGCTCGTCGTGGTCTATTACCTCGGCGGCGCGCTCGTCGATCCGGACGTGCGAGACATCAGCGTACCCGCCGCCATTGGCTTTAGCGTCGGCCTGCTCGTCGCCGGTTGGGTCGTCTACGATCTGTTGATGCTCTCGCCGCTCGGCAAAAACGAGACGGCGTTCGCCGGCGTAGGCTACGCGCTTCTGGTTGGGGTCGCTTACCTGCTCACAAACGTCCTCAGCGGGCGCGCGGCCTACATACACATGGGCGCGCTCATGGGCACGCTGATGGTCGCCAACGTCTGGATGCGCATACTCCCCGCGCAGCGCAAGATGATCGCCGCGACCTCCGCCGGAGAGACGCCCGACGCGCGCCTCGCCGCGCAGGCCAAACTCCGCTCCAAGCAAAATACTTTCATGGCCGTGCCCGTCGTCTTCACGATGATCAGCAACCACTTCCCGACGGCGACTTACGGCAGTCGTTACAACTGGATCATCATGTCAGTCCTGATTCTCGTCGGGTGGGTCGCCGCGAAGATCATACGGCGCGCGTGATGCCCGGTCGGTAAGTTGTGAGATGTTTGAAGGGTTATCGTAAACGCGAACGGGGGCGGGAAGACTCAATCGTCTCCCGCCCCCTTCATGTTTGAATGTGTTCGGCTTAGGTTTTAGTAACCGCTGTAGCCGTCGTTGTAGCCGTTCTCGAACGCCATGCGAAGGTAACGCTGGTACAGGTAGCGGTCGCCGAGCCGCGAGCTATAGTCCTTCGTGCCCTTCTGGTAGGTGCTCTCGTCGCTGAAGTCGTAACGCTCGTTGCGGTCGCGATCCTTGCGCCCTTCCTTGATGCCTTCGTTGTAACCGGCGTTCAAGGCCGTCTGGCGAAGCTGGAAAGAGCCGCCGAGTTGCGGATAGCCGTCGTAGCTGTTGCCGCGTCGCGCCCTGCGTTCCGCGCGTCGCTCCTCCCTATCCTGGCGCCGGTCCTGACGACGTTCCCAACGATCGTCACGATCATCACGACGGTCGCGTCGATCACGTCGATCATCGCGGCGGTCTTGCCCGTAAGGCCAACCCTGAGCACTGGCGACCGAAGCCAACGGCAGCATCAAAAACAGCCCCATCACGAGCATCGTCGCCTTCGTCAACCATCCTTTAACATTGCTTCTCATCTCAATCGTCCCTCTACTTTCAACTGAAATTCGCACAATCGCGAAACCTCGCCGGAGAGACTAACAACCACCGTGCCACGCGCGCGACGGGGCGAACAGTACTGAAAAATCAACGCCCCTGTAGATTCTAAATCGCTCGCCCGCACGATTAGGTGTCCGTTCGTACCGTATCGTGTGCATGTGTGCCAGACACCTTCCAAATAATCGTATTGCAAACCCCAAGGCGCGTTAAGTATCTCCGTGTTGCCTCAAGGCAAAGTCGCGTTCGGCCTCTTCGAGCAGGGCATCGAGCCGGCCTTCTTCGACATCCCGCGCGATCTGCTCGTCCCACACCTGCGCCTGAAACTCCTCAAACCATCTGGCTAACTCCGCCACCTTATCGGGCGTGAGCCGCGCGATGGCAGTTTCGATCTCTTTGACATCCATGACCCGAAGTTTATCTCACCGTCGCATCGTCATCAACATTCAACATGCAGGCTGATTCGGTTATAGATTCTGCCGGTTGTTGAGAATCTTGACGAACGAGCCGGAGCGCAGTTCGGGGAGCGTGAGGCTGGAGCGTTGCAAGGCTTCTTCTTCGGTGATCGCGCCGCAGTTGATGGCGCGCAGGAAATAGTTGAGCAAGCCCTGGCCGGTGGCGGCGTCGTCGAACACGTCGCCGACGAGGGTGGCTTTGGCAGCCTTCTCGACGAAGTTGCGTAGGCGTTCGCTCGCGGCGTCGAGGCTTTGCAGGAAGAAGGCGTAAACGGCGGCGTAGCGTGTGGGGAGTTGGGCGGGATGCAAGTCCCAGCCTTGATAGAAGCCGCCGGTGAGCGAGTGTTGGACATGAGTGTAGTGTATGCGCCACGCGCGGTGGACGGTGCGCGCGTTTTCCGCTTCCTGTTCGGGCGAAAGTGTGGCGCCTTCCTGCGCGCGGTGCGGGGCGACGGGCATGATGTTGGTCGCGCCGTCGGAGAGCCAGATACCTGTGCCCGCGAAAGAGACCTGCATCATGTGCTTGGCGAAGTCGCAAGAAGGGTGCGTCATGTGCTGGTGCGCGGCGGTGATGTTGCAACTGGCTGTGTAGTCGTATGTGCCGAAGTGCGCGGCGGTGCAGCGACCGCGCGCGGCGGCGAGCAGGAGCGGCAAGTTGATCGCGCCGTCGCGGTTGATAATCGATTGCGTGGTCTCGATCATCATCTCCATTTTGAGCGTGCCCGAGGGGAGCGAGAGTTGCGGTTCAAGTAGATCGAAGATCGAGGCGAGCGCGGCGGTCTGTTCGGGGATGGTGATCTTCGGGAGCGTGACGACGAAGTTCGGGGGGAGCGCGCCATTCGATTCGGCGGCGAGCGTGGAGACGAAGATGTCGAGCGTGCGGACGCTGCGTGCGCGCAACTCTTCCGTGAAGGGCTTGATGCGGATGCCTATGAAGGGCGAGAGCGTGCCCGACTTCAACCCCGCCGCCACTTCGCGCGCTGCTGCTTCGGCGTGCGCGTCCTCTTCCGTATCGGGGCGGTTGCCGTAGCCGTCCTCGAAGTCTATGCGGAAGTCTTCGACTGGCTCGCGCTCCAGTTTCTCGCGCACACGCTCGTAGATGGTGCTCGCATGGAGCGCATGTGTGCGTGCGTCAACTGACGACTCATGCGCGCCCGTCAGCCCGACGGCGCGTGCGAAAGTGTCTGCGTCGGGGGCGAACTGCGAGAGCGAGCGCAGGGCGAGCGCGCCGAGGCGGCGGGGCGTGTCGGCTTTGAACAGATGCGCGCCGCCATAGACGGTGTGGACGGGCTGGCGGCGTCCGGTCTCGCCTGCGTAGTCGCGTGCGAAGTCTGCGTTGGCCTGTTGCAAGCCGGTGATGATGTCGCGCGTGTTGTCGGTAGTCAGAGACGTTTTCATGTGTGCCTTCCGTGAATCTAAAAATTGATAAGAGATGAAGCGGCGAAGAGCGTCGCGCGCGTGTCGCGTGTGTCGCGCAGGGCTGTCAAGTCTCGCGCGTTGTCTTCGCTTCCGAACTCAGGCGCAGCAAACCGACCGACAGGAAGAGTAGGAAGGGGACGGAATTGACGAGCGGGCCGATCAACGAATGCTCGCCGCGCACGTCGAACCAGTGCGCGAGCGCGATGAGCGCGAAGGCGGCGGTCAAAGCCCAGTGGAAGAAGCGGCTCTGCTCGTAATAACGCGCGAACCAGAACGCGATGAGGCCGACGAAGATGAGGAACGCGCCGAACTCCTGAATGATGTGCAGCGCGCTCGCATCGCCGTTCGCGGCGTTCATGACGGCGCGGCTGACGACCGCGGGCAGCAAGCCCGTCTCCGACAACAGGACGCTCGCCCCGACGAGTATGGAGATCGCGCCGAAGAGACCGTACAAGACTCCCGTGACGGCTTTAACGTTCATCGTCTTTAGCCTTTCTCCCTGAGACTCGAATCAACTCCGTCAGAATTCGCGGCGCGAATACATAGCACGGCGGAAAAGCGCGGCACAAGTGCGAGCATCCGTTATTGCTTCCCGAAGACTTCGCACATTTTTTGCGCGAGCAGTTCGCCCGCGACGCGGTGGCCGAGAGCGTTCCAGTGGCCGTTGCCGATGTCTCGCCCGAAGCCGTGAAGGAACGCTTGATGCTGCTCGGCATAGTGCTGTAGATGGGGCGCGAGCGTGATGACGGCGAAGCCTTCGCGCTCGCCGAGCGAGCGGATGCGCGCGTCCGGATAGAGAATGTCGTTTGCGCCGACGCGGCGCAGAAACGCCTCGCGCGCGGCGGGCTGCGGGTGAACCTGCACGCCGTTGCTCAAGGTTGCGACCACGAACTTCGCGCCGCGTGCGCCGACCTCGTCGTGCATGAGTGCGAGCAAGCCTTCCGTCACGCGCCAGGCCTCGCGCCAGGTGTCGTCTGCGGGTTCGCGGTAGATGAGATTGTCTATGCCGAGTTCGTCGGAGACGACGGCGGTTGGGGCGTTCGCTGTTCGCGCGGGCGTGTTCGCGTTTACTGTTTTCGCGTCGGCGTTCGCAGTTTGCGCGTGCGCCGAGGGCGAGATGAACGCGGGCAGGGGGAGTGCGGCGGCGGGGGCGCGCTTCGAGGCGAGGTAGTTTTTCAACGCGTAGTGGCCTTGATGAAAAGCCTGTATGACGCGCAGGTGATCTCTGATCCAGCGTCCGGCGCGGTTGAGCGCGGAATGGCGCAGGCGAAACGAGCGCGTCTGGAGGAAAGAGTTGTCGAGCGCGAGTTGGCCGTCGCGATAGACGAAGTAGGGAATCTCGTCCGTGCGCTTGAGCGCGCGCAAATTGTCCGTGATGTCGTTGTTGGTGGTTAGCGCGAGGAGCACTATGTCGGGCGCGTAGTCCCAGACCTTTTGGCGAAGCGTCAGAAGTTCCTGCGCCGTGCCGTAACCGGAGACGCCGAAGTTGATCACCTCGACGCGTCGTCCGGCGAAGGCGGGACATGTTTGCAGCCTCTGCTGCATGACAACCCAGAAGGCATCTTCGAGCGGGACTTGCAGAGCCTCCGCGTAGGAATCGCCGAGCACGGCGATGCGAATTGTGCCGACGGGTTTCGCCTTCGCATGCTCGCGGTCGCGCAGCCCGTCGCTGTTGATCTCGACGTAGGCTTCGCCCTCTTTGCGATACCAGCCGGACACGCCGGGTTGGAGCGCGTAGCCGCGCACCGTGTCGGTCGTATAAAAGATGGGGTAGGTGTAACCGACTACGCGCAGCGCGATCTCGGCGATGAACAGGCCGACGAGGAGCGCGACGAAGAGCATCGCGAGTTTGACGAGCCGCAGTTTCTTTTTCGACCAGTTGAGCGTTGGGGGCGTGTGTTCGGGCATGCGTAAACTTGAAGTCGGGTAATCTAAGAGCGTGTGGCGGCGAGTTCTTCCGGCAGTTGCAGTACGGATTGCCAGTTCGAGTCGTCGGCGCGCATGCGCGCGGTCAGTTCGTCACGCAGAGTTCGGAGTTTGTCGCTCAGCGCGTGCGGGTAGTTTTCGATGTCGCGGAAGCGCGCGCGTTGCTCTTCGACGAAGGCTTTCTGTTTGGTGATGGACGGGATGGACTCGTAGCGGCCACGCTCCCAGAACGGCACGAGGAGCGGTTCGACCGAGACCGCGCCCGCGATCTCCAACTCCTCGCCCTCAAGCCCCGTGATGTCGCCGACGTAGTTGCCATGAGCGTCCGCGCCGCGAAAGACTTGCAGGCGTCCGGGCAGCGTTGACTTCTCCGGCGTGTTGGAAGCCTTGAGCGTGGGGCGGCCTTCGATGAGGCACTGTTTGAAGATGACGCCCGCGACGCGTCGCACCTCACCCGAGAGTTTCGTGCCGACGCCGAAACCTGCGGCCTCCGGAAACTCCGCGACGATGCGTTTGACGGTCTCCACGTCCAGGTCGCCCGTCAACACGGGCATCAACCCGCCGAGTCCGTTCGCCTCGAAGAAGCGCAGACACCACGCGCCGAGTTTCGCCAGGTCGCCCGAATCCACTCGGAAGCCTTTGAAGGCGCGGCGACGTTCGGGCGTGGAAGTGGCGGCCATCGCGGCGTGCGCCGCGCCCGTGTAAACGTCAATCGTATCAAGCAGGAGCGTCGTGCCCTGCGGGTTGGCGTCGAGCCAGCGCTCGAAGGCGACTTGCTCGAAATGTTTCGGGCGTCCGGTGCGCGGCTCGATCTCCGGCTCGTCCATGTATTCGACGTAAGCCTGCTGCCAGTAGTGGGCGGACGTGCCGACGGCGGGGATGTCCAGACGGTGCGCCGCCTCCATGTTCGACGTGTCGTTGAAGCCGCCGATGAAGGCGTAAGTTGCGACTTCGACGGCGCGTTCGATGTCGCCGTTGCGCCGCAGAGAGAAGTCGGAGAGCCAGCGCCGCTCGCCCGCCGCCATGCGAAACTGCATGGCGAGCGCGGCGGTCGTCATCGGCAGATCGAAGGCGTGCTCGAACTTGATCTCCTGCGCCTGCGTCAGACCGAACGCGCCCGTGATGTCTGCGAACGGCTGCCCCGCGAACATGATCGTCGCGGGGCGCACGGCGCGCACCTGCCCGATGAAACTCACGTCTTCGATGGCCTTCGCGAAGCGACCCAATCCGCCGCGATCTTGTTCGAGAAAGCGCAGGCGCGGGCGGTCGATGCCGCTCTCGACCATGAGACGCACCAAACGCTCGTGGCCGAGACAGGGGGCGTAGGGGAGCTTGCGCTGCGTGACGTAGAAAGTCGCCTCCGCTTCGCTCAAAGATTTATCGTGCAGGCGCGTCTCCGTTTTGTAGGAGGCGTCGCCCATCGTCGCGTGATAGCGGTCTATGTTGAGTGTGCCCATGATTCGCGTCGCACATTATAGACATTGACAGGGACGAAACGACAATCGGATACTGCACGCGCCGCGCGCCAAGGGTAACAAGCGGGAACACCGGCGCGCCCGACCGGAATATTCCAGTCAAATTACGAAGGAGAGAGAAGATGAGAAGGAGTGGATTGCCCGCTTTTGCGTTTTTAATTGTCGTCTTGTTCAGTTTGCAAATCGCGTCGGCTCAGTTTCCGAGGATGCCGAAGATTCCGAAACCGAATCAACCGAAACCGCAACCGACCGCAACGCCCGCCGCCGCACAACCAGCCACGACCGATGCGGCACAGCCCGCCGCAACGGATACCCGCAACGCAACACCCGCAGCGGCAGCGACGACGACAGCATCGTCGAGCGGGCAAGACGTACCGACTATCGCCAAAGACTCTGTCCAGTTGACCGCTTTCACCTTCAACGTCTATCGCGGGAACTATGACACGTGGAGTTGGGTGCCGAAAATCGAATATCGCGTCAACGGGCCTATTCCCAGCGGCGGCCAACTCTACGTCGAATACACCGTTCCCGGCGGCGCGCCTGTGAGGTTTGATTGCGCGACCGAGGAGACACCGCAAGGCCGTTGGTGGAAGACCTCGTGCGGAGGCCGCGACATTCCCGAAGATAAGAGCAGCACCTACACAGGCCCCTTCAACTTCGCCATCAAGATGCGAAACGAGTTGGCCGGAGCCGACACGACGCTCTTCAGCGGGAAGGCGAAGATCGCGAAGGTACACTCCAACGAGATCAAGACCGGCAAGTTTGCCAACCACTTCGTCTACTACGTGGATCACGACTGGCAACTGCCTATCGGCTACGTCTATTACACGCCCGACGACCTGAACGGCTGGAAGAGGCCCATCCTCAAGGTCGCCTTCTGGGTGCGCGGCGAGGCGTACAAGCTCGATCCGCACCTCTTCTACAAGGGCGCGGAGGTGGGCCGCATCATGTACGAGGGCGAGCAGGTCGGCAAGGCCAGTTGCGAGTCGGACGTGGATAACAACACCACGCATTTCGTGGACGAGAAGGACGCGCCGCAGAAGGCCAAGTGGGCGCGCGTCGTCTGCACCTTCAACAACGTCCGCGCTTGGGACACGTCGGACGCGGGGTGGGGCTTCGGCGCCCCGCACCTGATGGACAAGAACCCCGGCGAGTACGAGTTGAAGGTGCTCAGGAACAACAAGCTGGCGCGCTCCGTCAAGTTCAACGTCCCGGCTGGCGGCAAGCTCGACAACAGCCTCGCCGCCAGCAACAAACTCGGCACAGACCGCCTCATCGTCCCCGTCACCGTCCTCGGAGACCAGGACGGCACATGGGATAAGGCGGCATGGAAGACTGACGCCTTCTACGGTAACCCGCTCACAGGCTTCACGGCTCTGCCATAAACCGGAGGGCACTAACTTACAAACAACGGCGCGGGCTGTGTGTGGCAAGATAGCCGACACACAGCCCGCGCCGCCGTTTGCCTATCGCGCATCAGGGAGCGGGCGTGATCTTCTTTTTCGAGGGGCGTTCGCGTTCGCTGGCGCGCGTGCCTCCGGCCTGTCGATAATCATCTTCTTGCTTCGCCGCCGCGCGTCTGCCATGACGAATAATAATTGCGAAGATTGGCGTAAGCGCGCAAAATGGGGCAGACGCGAATTTTTAACCTTCCCCTATTTCCCCCGATGCTTACGTCGCGTGCGATCCGGTTCCTCCTTCGCTGTGGGAGACAAATATGATGTATCGCTATGGCTTGAGGCGCGCACCTGTCGTCGGATGCGGGCGCGCGTTTAGTTTGTCGCTCATCTTGATTTTGAGTTGCGCGGCCTCCGTTCAAACGCATGTGGCGCACGGTTCGGGTGCGTGGCGCTTGAGGGAGCAGGCGACGAGTGAGCTGTCTGTGGAAAAGGTTTTGGCGAACGTGCGGGGTGCGATCAATTACGAGAGGGTGGGGCGTTTGCGGCGGGGGTTTGTGGTCGAGGAGTTTGGGGTTGATGAGAAGGGGGCGGCGCAGGAGGGGGCGCGGATTTCGACGTTCGGTGCGGGCGGGGCGTTTCGTGAAGACTCGAAGCCGACGAATGCGAGGCCGTTCGGGTTCGACGGGAGTTACGGCTGGCAGGTTGATCGCACGGGGCTGGCTGCGCCCGTGCCGCAACGCCTGCGCGAGAAACTTCTGATTCCGGCGTGGGTGCGGGGCGGCTGGTGGCTCGACGCGCGCGCGCCGCTCGTCTTCTCGATTTTGCCGGAAGAGACGAACGACGCGCGCGTTGCGTTGTCCATGCGGCTGCGGCGCGGGCTGGTGGGCGCGAAGGTGTACGTCAACCGCGCGACGTGGCTGCCGGACTCCCTCGTCGTCGAATACGAGCGCGGGCCGTATACGGTCACTTACAAGGATTATCGCGATTCGCTCGGCTTACGGTTTCCGCAAAGTGTCGTCGTCAA
Organism: Pyrinomonadaceae bacterium; assembly: GCA_035296385.1. Lineage (GTDB taxonomy): Bacteria > Acidobacteriota > Blastocatellia > Pyrinomonadales > Pyrinomonadaceae > JAIVJZ01. The sequence continues at coordinate 19,988 of DATHBB010000308.1, forward strand.
CTATCGCGGGTCGGATTCGGAGTACAGGGTGCGTTCGGTCGCGGAGGCAAACGGCGGCAACGTGTTCGCCGCGCCGCCATTGCCGCCAGACACTTCGTTCGATAACACGCTTCCGGCGGAGTTGAAGGTCGCGCAGGGCGTGCCGTTCTCCGGCGGATCGCCCGGCCATTACTACGTGCGTCCCATCGTGGACGGGCGCGAGATCGGTTGGTTCAACTTCGACACCGGCTCGGACGCCATGCACATCGACACGAAGTTTGCTGACGAACTCAAGATGCCCGTGCTCGGCAAATCGCAGACGCGCGGCTCGGACGGCAAAGTGCAGGAGGTGACGATCCGGCAGGGCAAGACGCTCCAACTCGGCAGGGTGACTTTCAAGAATCCGCTCTATCTGGCGATGGACTTGTCCGCGAGGAACGCGCCGCCGGGAGAGAAGCGCGCCGGACAGGTCGGCCACCCGCTGCTCGCACGCGTCGTCATGGAAGTCACGGGCGGCGGCAAAAAGATGGCCTTGTACGATCCGGCCAGTTACAAACTCGGTCGCGGCAAGTGGCAGCAGCTTTCTTACATCGATCTCACGCCCGCAGTCGTCTGCCGCTTCGAGGGCAATCGCGAGGGGCTGTTCCAACTCGACACAGGCTACACGGGCACGGTCACTTTCTACGACAAGTTCATAGAGGACGAGAAGCTGCTCGCAGGCCGCGCGACGAAAGACGAGACGGAAACGGGATCGGGCGGCACGTACAAACTCTTGACGGGCAACATCGAGTGGTTTGAACTGGCGGGCGTGAGATTCAAGAATCCGAAGGCGGGCTTCCGCGTCGTGGGACTCAGCCGCGAAGGCGGCGCGGGCGTCGTGGGGCGCGAATTCCTCTCATCCTTGACCATCGTCTTCAACTATCCCGAAAGGCGCATCGCGTTCATACGATAGGCACATTTAGCTCGGGACTGGGTTAAAAGAAAAGCACTCACCGCAGAGACGCAGAGTTTACGCAGAGGGGGCGCAGAGAGTTAAGAAACGAGGAAGTAGGAACGCGGAACGATGAACTGAAAGACAGTTGCTTTTAGTTCATCGTTCCGCGTTCCTACTTCATACTTATCGGGTCGCGCCGTTCGTTTTCATGCGATCAAGCATGGTTTGGGCGCGTGCGCGGAGGCGTGCGTTCGCGCCGCTGTTGATGAGTTGTTGGAGCGCGGCGCGCGCGGCGTTCGTGTCCTTCATGCGCAGGTAGACTTGCGCGAGGATGAGGGTCAGGTCGGGACGACCGGGCGAGAGTTTTAATCCCTGCCGGAGCAGTTCGACAGCTTCGGGGAGTTGTTCGCCCGTGACGAGATTGATGAAGGCGAGCAGGCGGTAGGATTCCGTGAAGCCGGGTTTGAGCGCAATCGCGCGGGCGAGTTCGCGGCGCATGACAGCCGCGTCTTCCGGTTTGTACTCGGCGATCCCCTGCTCCTCGTCCATCTCTTCGCGGCTGAGCGCGTAGGCGTAGTAATAATGCGTCAGGTAGTTGTCAGGCTCTAAGGTGATCGCCTGTTGGAGGAGACGGCGGGCTTCCGCGCCGTCTCTCTGCCGCACGCGCGTCATGCCGAGCGAGGCATAAGCGATAGCCATGCGGGGGTTGAGCGCGATAGCCTTCTGCAACTGTCTGGAGGCGTCGTCGTAGCGGTTGATGCGGAGCAGCAGGTCGCCCATGTAATAGTGCGCGTCGGCGTTCGACAGCGGAAGCGTCACGAGTTCGGCGACGACGCTCAGGTTATCTTCGAGTTGCGTGTGGCGCGCGCGAAAGTCTTCGCGGCGAACGTACTCGCGCAACTCCTCCTCAAACGTCCGGTAGTCAATATTGAACGCTTGCCGGAAACTACGCTCGAAGGGCGCGCCCGCCGCCGAGAGTTCGAGGAAGCGCAGGAGTTGGAGTTGACGCCGACCGTTGTTGGCGGTCATCAGGTAGTGTACGAGCGCCCACGATTGCGCGTTGAAGATGCCGCTGCGTTCGCGCTCGTTGTAGTCTGCGGAACCGCGATCCACGCCGAAGAGCGCGTCGAGCGGCATGAGTTTCGAGCGGCGCAGGAGCGCGATGTGGCCCTCGACGGGCTTCCCCAACGTGTTCTTGTTCTCGGCGAGGTTGAACTCGAAAGTGCTGAAATATTGCGCCAGCCCTTCGTTGAGCCAGTCGGGCACGCGGCGCGTCTGGCTGTCGAGCAAGAGGTGCACGGATTCGTGAAAGAGTTTGACGTAGAGGCTTTCGCGGTCGCGGTCGAGCGGCAGCGCGATGTAGTTGATGTCGAGGCCGGATTGGAAGTAGCTGATGAAGTCGGTCGGCCTGCCCTGATAGAGCGGGCGAAAGTCCTTGTATGAATCGTAGTCTTTGAAGACGACGACCGTAGTGGGGACGGAAGAGGCGAGGCCGGAGGCGGGGAAGAGTTGCGAGAAGGCTTTGCGAAACTGCTCGAACCTGATCGCGACTTCTCTCAGTTCGCTCTCCGTCGTATTGCCCACGAGCAGGTAATGAGGCGAGCGCACGCCGACCCAGGATTCTTTCGCCGTCGCCGAAGACGCGGCAGAGGACGCAGCAGAGACGGCGACGAAACAGAGCACGAGCGACGCTGAGCGGACGAGACTCGGAATATTTCTCGTCGCCGCCATCGTCGTCTCACGTCTCGTCGTGCCTGAGTTCCGCAAAATCAAGTTTCCTTCATGTGGGAAGTCTGGTAGAGCGCTTGTGTCAAACGGCAGCCGGATCGCTGACGGGTTCGGCGGGCGGTTTGTGTATGCCGCTCGCGCGTGTGCGCGTCGCGTGCGCGCCCATGCCGACGGAGGCCGACATGAAAGGCCGCTCGAAGAGGCGGAAGAACATCCACGCGAAGAGCACGGAGAGCGGCGTCATGATCACGACCGAGATGGCCGGAATGTGCAGCCGTGTGAAGCCGAACCAGTACCACTGCATGAGCACGAAGAGGTGCGTCAGGTAGAGCGAGTAAGAGATTAGCCCTAACCCTGCGAGCGCGACCAGCAGGCGCGACGCGCGACGCGCCATCTCGCGCCGCCGCTGCTCCGCGCGCACGGCGGAGTTCACTAGCACGAAGAAGCCCAAGCCCCACGCCGGATGCATCAGGAGCCAGCCCGGGTCGTGCAGCCACCTGATGTGATCGACTTTCGGCAGCCACGTCGCGAGTCCCATCGCCAGGAGCAAAGCGGCAACGCCCGCGCGCAGTTTGTAACACCACGCGGGCAGTTGCACGACGCCGAGCGCCGCCTCGACGCTCAACGCGCCCAAAGCCCAGATGAACCAGTTCGTCGCCGCCGATTCGCCGACGGGGATTTGCACGCCGAAGAAGTTGAA
>DATHBB010000309.1:0-32223 GCA_035296385.1 Pyrinomonadaceae bacterium
TCAACGAAACAGTATATTGCCAGGGTACGGTCGTACATCATGTCCTCTCCTTGAGACTTTTGTGTCGCAACAAAATCTTAGGAGGGGACATTCTTTTGTTCAAAGAGCTATCAAGCCACAACTAGCAACTTGGGTTATATACAATGCCCCGGACTCCAAGCCCTTGCCCGATTCGAGCCGCGTCGCATGCAGACAAAGGCCGATTCATTGGAGCCGGAAGACAATTCGCTTTCCGGAGTTTCTCTCACGCTAATAGCTGTCGATTTGACACGAACCTGTGAGTTTTTCCTCGCCCTTAAAAGCAGGCGGGCATAACGAGTCGTCATTACAGGCCATAGATTTTACGAGTCCCGGTTCGTAGTTCGACCTCAACACGCCCGACTGAAGTGCACGCGTCCCGTTCCTCGCGCATCGTTCACAAGTGACTCTGTCTCACCCACCCCTTTCGCGGGCTTTCGACCCATGTTTCGCGCCCGCACCCCGCACACATTAACGGCGCGGGGCACGAGGGATAACTTGCAGCGATCTCAGAAAGGAGATTGGCAATGGCGACGAAGAAAGCTAGGGCCGGCGCCGGCGGTTCACCGGAACAGGCTGCCGCCGTCGCGGCGGGCGTGCTCTGGTCTTGCTTCGCGCGCGGCCTTAACGCTCCCGACGAACAACTCGCCGCGCTCGCCGAAGCCTTCCGCGCCGAAGGACTCGATCCGCAGTTACCATTCCTCGAACGCGGCTCGACGGACTGTTACACGTTGACCGGAGAACTCCCCGCCGCGATGCCGCGCCGCCCCATCGCCACTGCCGCGCACAGATTTGTCAGCCGCTCTAAATTAGCCTTACACTTTGCTGTCGCTCGCTCACTCGATTCGCGCGCTGTTTTAAGCGCCGGAGTGGTCGTCGCCATTTCCCGATTGATTTACTCTCTCCGCGTCTCTTCGCGCCTCGCGCAAATCTTTCGCCTGCTCGCGTAATTGCTCGACGGAATTTGTTAACTCCCGCCGCAGCGCCTTCAACTCGTCGCGCTTCTCCTTGAGGACTTCGAGTTGCGGCTCTATCTCGTCGGCCACTTCGTCGCGCAAGGCTTCCGACAGTAAGTTCTTGATGTTTTCCTTTCGAGCATCAGCGTACATCACATCGCTCATCTCTAATTCCCCTTGCTTCACGAACATCGGTTGATCCGTTAGCGTTCGCTCACCTTCGACCGTTTAGGTGTCGGTTGGTAAGTGCGTGTGTGCTCCGCCAGCATCCGCGCGTAGCACGTCAGGCACATGCCGCGAGACTCTTTGACGTTGTTGTGCCGGATGGTCGCCCCGCACCAGCTACACACCACGCGATAATTCACTCTCTCCTGATTCATCCCTCTGCTCACTCACTGTCCTCTCCCGAACAAACACTCTGACGATGAAAATGAAGGGCGAGTCATAGGGCACTCACCCTCCCAACCGCCCCTTGCTCGTTATCGTCGCTCTGTCGCATCCCCATCGACACGACGAGGTTTATTCAAGGAGCAGACAAGCTGCGTTTTAAGGTCTCCGTTAGTAATTTCTCCGCTACAGACACGGACGCTCCGTGCCCGGCGGGGCTAACGGCCTCCGCTCGCGCCGCCGCTTCCGCCCGAAGAGCCGCCGGAACCGCCGCCGCTCTTACCGCCGCCCGCGCCACTGCCGCCCGTACTGCTGCCGCCTTTTTCACCGCCGCCTTTTTTACCGCCACCTTTGCCGCCACCGCCACCGGAAGAACCGCCGCCTTGATTGCCGCCGCCGCCGCCTTTACCTGCGTTCGCCATGATAGATTTCTCCCTTTGCTGTGTTGTTGTTCGTCGTCGAACAGGTGAAAAAACCGGAGGGGGTGTGACGGCAAAATTAGCAAGTGAGGTGGATGATTGTCTGTACGATTGTGTACTACTGGCGAATGTGTAAACGCCCTTCAGGACTGAGAGGGCTACGAAATCATCATTCGTTTGCTCGACGGCGAATTCTCGTTGACGACTTCCCGGTTCAAACCGGAAACACCGCTTTCGCGTGCAACGCGGAGGGAGCGTGCGGCGGCAAAGTGTGTGGACGGTTCTTGACAAGCATATACGGCCAGAGTATTTTGCTGCTGTTCCCGACACCCCCTCAATAGGCCGTTGAATATAGCCTCACCAGCTATTCTTCAACCCCTCGTTCAATTCACAGTGGACCCGTTGCGATTCCCGTAAGGCCGTTGTCGGGCACGCGAGAGAGGCCACCAAACGCCCCTCGTCCAGGACGGGCGACCCGAAAGTTTCCTCGTAGCTCGACACGTCACGACTGTACGGACGACCCACACGGACGCACATGACAAGGAAGAGCAATTTATACACCGTTATCTTCTTCACCGCGCTCACCATCTGCCTGACGGCGGTTGTGGTCCTGTTGTGGGAGAAGGTGCTGATGACGCCCTATTACTCGCTCGTGGAAGCGCGCTATCCGGGCGCGGCCAACAGCGTCGCGCGTTGGCGCATGCAACAGCGTTTCGAGCACTTCTTCATCTCGACCACCGTTGACGTGATCGTCGTGTCGCTGCTCCTGCACCGCGTCGGTCGCCAGCAGCGCAGGCTGGCCGCCAGCGAGGAGCGTTACCGCGCGCTCTTTGAACACGCCAACGACGGCATCGTTATCGTCGCCGCTGAAAGCCGCAAGGTCATCGAGGTCAACAATAAGTTCTGCGAACTTTTCGGTTGCCGCCCGCACGAACTCGTCGGCAAAAACATTGGCGAGCTTGACTGGGAAAAGGGCGACGAAGCGGGCGATTCTCTGTCGATTCTTTTGAGCGACACAAGTTGCAACGAGAGAGAGTTGTCCATACACACGTCGTCGGGCGTGCCTTTGCCCGTCTCCGTCTCGTGCAGCACGCTCACGGCTGACGAAAAGCATCTGCTCGTACTCATCGTGCGTGACTGGTCTATACGCAAGCGGCTCGAAGAGGAGAAGGCGGAGATGCAGCGCCAACTCTTCCACAACGAAAAGATTTCCGCACTGGGGCGCGTCGCCGCGCAGGTGGCGCACGAGGTCAAAAACCCGCTCGCCGGACTCCTCCTCTACTCGATGCACTTGAAGTCGAAACTCGGCAGCAAATTAACCGAGAGCGAACTCGCGCTCTGCGACCGCATCATCAACAGCATCAACCACCTCGTCGGCACGACCGAGCAGATACTCAGTTTCGCGCGCCCCGTCACGCTCTCGCCGCGCCCGCTCGATTTGAACATCGTCGTACGCAAAGTCGTCCAACTGTTGCAACCCCAACTCGATGCCAACCGGATCGAAGAAAATCTCGCGCTCGCGGACACCGAAGTCGTCACGCTTCTGGACGAATCTTCCATCACCTCCGCGCTCATCAACCTGACGCTCAACGCCATCCAGTCCATGCCCGAGGGCGGGCGGCTCACGGTCAGGACCAATCGTGTGAACGGCACGAGCCAACTGACGATTGCCGACACGGGCTGCGGCATGACCGACGAGCAGATCGAAAAAGTCTTCGAGCCGTTCTACACGACTAAAAGCAATGGCCTCGGACTCGGCATGCCCTACGCCAAGAAGGTGATCGAGCAGCACAACGGCGAGATTCACATCGAGAGTCGGCGCGAAACGGGGACGCAAATCATCATCGAGTTGCCCGCGGAGAAGTGAGAGATGCGTTCATGGATCAAAATTTTAGTGATTGACGACGAGAGCAGCATCACGGGCGCGCTCGAAATGATTCTCGGCGAGCAGGGCTACGAGGTGCAGACCGCCGCCAGCATGTCGGAGGCCAGGCGCCTGCTCAATGGTCGCGCCTTCGATCTCGTCTTCACAGACCTCCGGCTGCCCGACACGAACGGCCTCGAAGTGCTCAACTACATCAAGGCCGAAAATCCCGACACCGAAGTGATCCTGATGACCGCGCACGGCTCGCTCGAAGTCGCCATCAGCGCGATCAAAAAAGGCGCGTACTATTACGTCGAAAAGCCTTTCACGCCCGACGAGATCGTCATGCTCACCGAGCGCGCGCTCCAGTTTGCCGGAATCAAACAGGAGAACCGCGTGCTCAAAAGCACGCTCACGGGCGAGAATGAAACCTACGGCATCATCGGACGCAGCCCGCAGATGCGGCAGATTTACGAAACCATCCGTGCCACCGCGCCCTCTGAAGCCTCCGTCCTCATCGAAGGCGAATCGGGCACGGGCAAAGAACTCATCTCCACAGCCTTCCACTTGCAGAGCACGCGCGCGAGCCGCCCCTTCATACGCATCAACTGTGCGGCCTTCCCGCCCGATCTCATCGAGTCCGAACTCTTCGGCTACAAGAAGGGCGCGTTTACCGGAGCCGACCGCGACAAGCGCGGACTCATCGAAGCCGCCGCTTCGGGCACGCTCCTTTTAGACGAGATTGCGGAGATGCCCGCGCACCTGCAAGCCAAATTGCTGCGCGTCCTGCAGGAACGCAAGCTCCGCCGCCTCGGCGACGAGCAGGAAATTCCCGTTGACTTCCGCCTCCTGTCCGCCACCAACCGCAACACGGCGCAGGCCACGCGCGAAGGACTTTTGCGCGAAGACCTCTACTTCCGCATCAGCACGGTTAAGATCACCGTCCCGCCTCTGCGCGAGCGCCCCGACGATCTGCTCCCGCTCGCAGACCATTTTCTGCAACGCTACTCCGAGAAATACCACAAGCAGATTCGCGGCATCTCGCAACCCGCGCTCACGCTCCTCACGCGCTACGACTGGCCGGGCAACGTGCGCGAATTGGAGAGCGTCATCGAACGCGCCGTACTCTTCTGTCAGGAAGAACAACTCACGGTCGAGAGCCTGCCCGAACACCTTCGTGCCGCCGCCGGATCGGGTCAGGTAAAATGCCTCATCCCGCCGCACCTCAGCCTCGAAGAGATCGAGCGCGAAGCCATCGCGCAGACGCTTGAACGCACCGGCGGCAACATCAAAAAAACCGCCCAGATACTCAACATGCACCGTCCGACGCTCTATCGAAAATTAAAGAGATTCAAACTCATGAGCGTCTGACCCGACTCGCTCCGCCGCGCGGCGGGATACAAAACAAAACACCCGAAGTCGAACTCCGGCTCGAACCGTGAGCTTCCGCCGCACCTCTTCGCCCTCAACATTTCACGCTCCACCCCGCGCGCTCCCCCGTCTAATCCGAACATCAAAATCATCGCCGAATAGCCGCAAACTCGCGCCAAACACGCCGCTTGCTAAAACATAAACGCAACACTGGGCGTCCGGACGGCTCCCTTTGTTGTGCGCCTCTTGTGATTGCGTGATGTTTTACTGTGAACCACCGCAAGGGGCGCGAGTTTCATTGTGAAACACTTGCAATCTCGCTCAGCAATTCCCGATTCCCTCTAAGTGCTGACCTTCTACTGTTTAGCGTTATGTACGCCGTGGTACGGGGCTTGCACTATAGTAAGGCGCAAGCCGGAACACCCCCCAGCGGAGACTTCACAGAACGACACTGTCTAAGTTTGAAGGCCAGACAACGTCGCTTCCGGCTCGCAACGTTTCAGACGCTTCACGACCAAAATCTACGGATACAGATTTAACTTCCACATCGGTTTTACAGGCGGGAGTTCGGGCACAAGTCGGGCGCGAAAGCGGCTGATGCGTTGATGTCAACGCGAATCCTCTGCCCCGTTGCTGCCGCCACAAAATCTAAAGGTGATTTGAATGAAATTTATAAAAGTTCTCCTGCTGGCTCTCTGCTTGCTGGCGCTCGTTCCCCAACTGGCCGCCGCACAAGATAACAACTCCAACAATCGCTTTCGCAGAAACGATGGGGCGATCCCCAACAGCTACATCGTCGTCTTCAACGACGACGTTCCAGCGCGCCGCGTCGCCGCGTTCGCCTCGCAACTCGCGCGCGAGCACGGCGGCAAAGTCGGCTTCACTTATCAATACGCATTGCGCGGCTTCTCCGTCGAGATGAGCGAGGAACAGGCCGTCGCACTCAGCCGCAACCCGCAAATTGCTTACGTCGAGGAAGACATTCTCGTCGAAGGCGCGGCGGTTCAGACCAACCCGACGTGGGCGCTTGACCGCATAGACCAGCGCAACCTCCCGCTCGACACGAATTACAGCTACGCGAACAATGGCGCGGGCGTCAACGTCTACGTCATCGACGGCGGCATACGCTACACGCATCAGGAATTCGGCGGGCGCGCCGCCTCCGCCTACGACTACGCGGGGGGCGCAGGGATCGATTGCAACGGTCACGGCACGCACGTCGCCGGAATCATCGGCGGCTCGACTTACGGCGTCGCCAAAGGCGCGAAGCTGTGGTCGGTGCGCGTGCTCGACTGCGCGAATCAGGGGGCGCTGGCGCGTATCATCGCGGGCGTTGACTGGCTGATGGCTAATCACGTCAAACCTGCGGTCGCCAACATGAGTTTCATCAGCGTCGCCTCAAGCACCACCACCAGCACGCTCGACACCGCCGTCAGGAGTTTGGTCACGGCGGGCATCACCACGGTCGTCGCCGCGGGCAACAACAACGGCGACGCGGCCTTCCGCACCCCGTCGCGTGTGACCGAGGCGATCACGGTCGCGGCCACCGACCAGAACGACACGAAACTCCCCCTGTCGAACTTCGGCGCGGGCGTTGACCTGTTCGCTCCGGGCTTTGAGATCACTTCGGCCAACAGCGCGAGCGATACGTCTATCGCCAACAAGTCAGGCTCGTCGGCAGCCGCGCCCTTCGTCGCGGGCACGGCGGCGCGCTACCTGAGCGGCAACCCGCAAGCGTCGCCCGACTCGGTCAGCAAAGCCATCACCAGCAACGCGACTGTGGGCAAGGTCATTAACGCGGGCGCGGGAACGCCGAACCTGTTGCTCTACAAACCGAACGGCAAGATCGCCTTCTCCAGCTACCGCGACGGCCAGTTTGAAATCTACTCGATCAACCCCGACGGCACGGAAGAGGCGCGCCTCACCACGCACGATTACAGCGACGACATGTGGCCGGAGTATTCGCCCGACGGCAGGAAGATCGCTTTCACGAGCGGGCGCGGCGACGACCTCTATTATCAGGTTTACGTGATGAACGCCGACGGCACGAACGTCACACGCGTGACCAACAGCCGCACGGGTCACAGCGTGGAATCCGCCTGGTCGCCCGACGGAAGCCAGATCGCCTTCCGCACGAACCGCGACGCCGGAGACTGGGAGATTTACGTCATCAACGCTGACGGGACGAACGAGCGCCGGCTGACTTACAGCGCGGGCTTCGACATCGATCCGGCGTGGTCGCCCGATGGCACGAAGATCGTGTTTCCCACCGTCCGCGACAGCCCGTACAACATCGAACTCTACACGATGAACGCCGACGGCAGTAATCCTGTGAATATCACCAACAACCTATCAGGCGTCGGGGCGCATAACGATTACTACCCTGCGTGGTCTTCAACCGGCGCGAAGATAGCGTTCATCTTCGACGGCGGGAACGATCCCCGCAGCGATCAGGTTTTCGTGATGAACGCCGACGGAAGCGGGCGCGTGAACCTCTCGAACAACAACCACTGGGAATACAACCCCTCCTGGTCGTCTGACGACAGCAGGATCGTTTTCCAGAGCGATCAGGACGACGGCAAGGGCGAGCTTTACATCATGAACTCCGACGGCAGCAACCGTATGAGACTCACTTTCAACACGGGCGACGGCGTTGATCCTTCAACCGCCTGCGACTACTACCCCGATTGGCAAGTGCTATAGACGCCCGCCGATCAAGGAATCAGATAACGGCAAGTTGATAGCAAAGCTGAGCGCGCGCCGACGCCCACCCCGCGCGGCGCGCTCCGGCTCAACCTGCGACCAAACAAGCGTACAAGGGAAAAAATGAAGAGATTATCAGCACTAATTTTGTTTACGGGTTTATGCGCCGCAGCGCTCTCCCCCTCAATCACACACGGGCAGCGTGCAGACATGGCAAACGGGCAGCGCCCCGTCGCTGTCGCCGCAGCCAAGCTGCGCAAGAACGCCGCGCCGATTCCGAACCGCTACATCGTCGTCCTCAACGACGATAGCGTCACCTCGAAGCAAGTCGGCGCACTCGCCGACAGGCTGACACGCGCGCACGGCGGCACGCTCGGCTTCACCTACGAGAACGCCCTGCGCGGCTTCTCCGTCGAGATGAACGAGGCGCAGGCCGAAGCGCTCAGCCGCAATTCGCAGGTCGCCTTTGTCGAGGAAGACACGTTGGTCGAAGGCGCGTCAACGCAGGCGAACGCGCCGTGGCCGCTGGACAGACTCGACCAGCGCGACCCCGCGCCGAACGGTTCTTACACCTACGCGAGCGACGGCGCGGGCGTCAACGTCTACGTCATCGACGGCGGCATACGCTACACGCATCAGGAATTCGGCGATCGCGCCGCTTCCGCCTACGACTACGCGGGTGGTGAGGGCATCGACTGCAACGGGCATGGCACGCACGTCGCCGGAATCATCGGCGGCAACACCTACGGCGTGGCGAAGGGCGCGAAACTCTGGTCGGTCCGCGTGCTCGACTGCTTCAATCAAGCGCCGGCAGCGAACATCCTCGCGGGCATTGATTGGCTCGCGGGCAACCACCTCAAACCGGCGGTCGCCAACCTCAGCTTCGCCAGCGGCGTCGGCAACAATGCGTTGGACTTGGCCGTCAGGAATTTGATCGCGGCGGGCGTCACCACCGTCGTTGCGGCAGGCAACAACAACGGCGATGCCGGATTGCGCTCGCCCGCGCGCGTCACGGAAGCCATTACTGTCGCGGCTACAGATCAGAACGACACCAAAACCTTTTTATCTAACTTCGGGGCGGTCGTTGACGTGTTCGCGCCGGGCGCGGCCATCGTCTCGGCGCACAGCACGGGCGATGCTGCCGTCGCCACACGCACGGGCACGTCGTCTGCCGCGCCACACGTCGCCGGACTCGTCGCCAGATACCTCGGCGCGCGCGCCGGCGATGCGCCCGATGCTGTCGCTCAGGCCATCATGAACGCTGCGACGCCCGGCAAAGTCTTAAACGCTCCTGAAGGCACGCCGAACCTGCTAGCCTACGCCGGAATCACCCTTAGCGACGATTTCAACGACAACGTGCGCGACACGGACAAGTGGGGCGCGCCCTACGGTACCGACTTCGCCGTCGCCGAGCAGAACGGGCGTCTGGAGATCACGCCTGGCGTGAGCGCCATCGGCAGCGGCGGTTACGGCTCGGCTACCACCATTGACCTAACGGATTCCCGCGTCTCCATTGAAGCGCTCTCCCCGCAGCGCATCGACAATTTCGCAGCTTACTTCCGGTTGTATAGCCCGAACGGCGATTGGATAGCGTTTGGCCAGGGCGGTCAGATTCTCATGATGAGACATCGCGTAAACGGCGTCGTATCGGACACGCGTATTACTTACGACGCGGCGCAGCATCGTTTCTGGCGTATCCGCCACAACCGCCCCGATGACACGGTTAACTGGGAAGTCAGCCCCGAAGGCGTGACGTGGACGGTGCTGCACTCCATCCCGCGCCCGTTCTCGATCACTAATCTGCAAACACTACTCACAGCAGTGAAGCATACGGCCACGACTCCAACCCAGACTATTACCTTCGATAACCTCTGGCACGAGGCGAACCCGACTCCGCCCGTCGTCTATGCCGACAACTTCGACGACAACGTGATCGATCCGGCGATGTGGAAGATACGCGACCCAATCTCGCCAACCATCGTCACTGAGCAGAACGGGCGCATCGAGGTCACACCTCAGCCTAACACCGTGGCTAACAACGGTCTGGAAATTGCGGGGGGCTTTGACTTCAGGGACAAGACGCTGCAAGTCGAAGTGCAACCGGCGAGCCAGGCGGGCGCGGTCTACACCTCCTTCAAACTTTATCTCGACGACACCAACGGTCTCGTTTTCGCCGTCGGCGCGAACAGGTTCACCTTAGACTCGACGGTCAACGGAGTCATCGACCGCACCCTGTTAACCTGGAACGCAGCCCTTCGCTACTGGCGTTTTCGCCACGACATCGACGCCAACACCGTCAGCTTCGACACGAGTGCTGACGGCGTAACGTGGACGGCGCGCAAGACGGTCGCCGCCGGTTTCCCCCTCCATTCGCTGCGGGCGGCGATGGGCGCGAGCGCGATCAACGCGACCAACGCCGCTCCCGGCATGGCTGTCTTCGACAACTTCCGCCTCGAACGCTACAACCCGCTCTTCCCCCAGAGCGACAACTTTAACGACAACGCGCGTGATGCGAAGAAGTGGAACGCGCCCACGATGGCCGACTTCACCGTTGCCGAACAGAACGGTCGCTTAGAGATCACGCCGGGCGCAAGCTCAACCGGCCACGACGGCTACAGGGCAATCACCAACTTTGATCTGACCGACGCGCGCATCTCCGTCGAAGCCGCCAGCGTGCCGGGCATCAACTCTTTCTCAGCTCGCTTCCTGTTGCTTAGCTCGAACGGCGACTGGATAGAGTTCGCCCAGACCGGTCAGGTTCTCATGATGAGGCATCAGGTGAACGGCGTCATATCGGACACGCGCATTACTTACGATGCGGCGCAGCATCGTTTCTGGCGTCTGCGCCACAACCGCACTGGCGACACCATCAACTGGGAAGTCAGCCCAGACGGCATGACGTGGACGGTGCTGCACTCCATCCCGCGCCCGTTCTCGGTCACTAATCTGCAAACCCTACTCATCGCCGGGAAGCACGTAGTCACGGCGCCGAGCGCAACAGTTGTCTTCGACAACCTTCGGATCGAGAGAAACGAGGGCGGTAAAACACGATGATTGAATTGAAACAAGAGTTAACCACAGATGACTCGGCCTGCCACAAACAACTGGCGAGGCCGAGCCGAATTATCCGTCTAACACCCAGACAAGGAGAAGTACGCATGAAGAGGCACAGGAGAAGCGGCGTATGGGCGAAGCTGATCAGCATGAGTATGCTGCTCGGCCTGATCGTGCTCGCAACCAGTCCTGCCCTGGCTCAAAAGCTATCGGCTCAGAGACAGTTTTCTTACACCGGCACTCGAAACGACGAGAGCCTGAACTATTTCAAAAATAATGTGGACGGCGCGACTCGCGTTGCCGTCAACGATCCCGACACCAAGACCGTCAGCCCCGCGCGTCTGCCGGGCGACGTTACGGCGGCGTCCGACTCCGACGCCGCGCGCAAAAGCAGCGACACGGCTACAGCGCCGACGACAGCGCCGACGCCTGTGACCAACGCTCCCGAAGCGAAGGCCACGCCCGTCGCCGAAACGAACGATGCTACCGCGACGACGACGGCGACGACGGCAGCAGCCGCACCCACCGCTGCAACAACTGCCGCCGCGCCCCCTGCGACGACAACGACCACAACAACGGCGACGACTGCGGCAACGCAAACCACCGTCCCCGCGCAGTGCAGCCGTACGATCACTGCGAACGTAGTGGCGCTCGATCAGTTGTACACCTATAACCGTTTCGGCGCGTTCAATCCGGCAGGGATGCTCTACGCGCTCAAGCGCGACGTAACTTTGATCGATTCGACCAAAGGCTTCACCGCCGGTAATGTCCGCCTGAAACCGGGCAAGCGCGCGCGCCCGCTCGTCCTGCGCGCCAACGAAGGCGACTGCCTGACGGTCAATTTCACCAACCTGCTGACGCCGAGCCGCAACGAGATCGACAACATCAACGCGGCCAACGGCACATCGCGCCTGGCCTATTTCGACAAGCCGCCCTTCTTCATCCCGAAAGAGGGCACGATCTCCTACGACGGGTCGGAGTTCAAACTCCGCACGCTCACCAACGGTCAGGTGAACGTGGTTGACGAGAACGGCAACGTAGTTCAGGACGGCAACATCAAGCTCCAGAAGAACGACACTCCGGCGACGCGCGCCGCTTCGATGCACGTCAACGGCATGGACTATCTCAACATCGCTTCGGACGGCGCGAACGTGGGCAACAACGCCTCTTCGCTGGCCGCGCCGGGCGAGACGAAAGTTTACCAGTGGTACGCCAAGAAGCAGGGGCAGTACCTCTTCTATTCGATGGGCACGGTCGCGGGCGGCGAGGGCGACGGCGGCCAACTCGACCTCGGCCTCTTCGGCTCGGTCAACGTCCAGCCGCGCGGCTCGAAGTGGTATCGCTCGCAGGTGACGGCGGCGCAGTTGCAGTCCGTCACGACGGGCACGAACCCGAACGGCACGCCCATCATCAACTACGACAAGCTTGGCACGGACGGTCAGCCGATCCTCACCATGCTGAACTCCTCGAACGAGATCATCTATTCCGATCTCAACGCGATCATCTCGCGCTTCACCGAAAACTGCGAAGATGCGCCGCCTTCCGGCACGTGCGGCGAAGTGTTCCGCGAATTCACCGTCATCTTCCACGATGAGACGAAGACCGTGCAGGCGTTCCCCGAACTCAATCAGGAACTCTTTCACGGCGTCCGCGACGGCTTCGCCGTCAACTACGGTTCGGGGGGCTTGGGCGCGGAAGTTCTGGCCGTCAAGAAGAAGGTCGGCCCCGCCGCCAACTGCCCCGATTGCGCCTTCGAGGAGTTCTTCCTCGAATCGTGGGCGAACGGCGATCCGGCGATGAACGTCAGGAAAGACTCGACGGGCAAAGCCGTCGAAGCGCTCTTCCCCGACGATCCTTCAAACGTCCACCACTCTTACATGGGCGACCCCGTGCGCTTCCGCAATCTGCACGCCGGTCCGAAAGAAACGCACGTCTTCCACTTGCACGCGCACCAGTGGCTGCACGAATCGCGCGAAGACGGCTCGACCTATCTCGACTCGCAAACCATCGGGCCGGGCGGCGCGTTCACCTACGAGATCAACTACGGCGGATCGGGCAACCGTAACCTGACGGTTGGCGACTCGATCTTCCACTGCCATCTCTATCCCCACTTCGCGCAAGGCATGTGGGAACTCTGGCGCTCGCACGACGTGTTCGAAGCGGGCACGCCTGATCGCAACTTGCCCGACGCGGAGATCGCGGGCGGCACGCCCAATCCGGCCATCGTCCCGCTCCCGAACAAACCGATGCCGCCGATGCCGACGGCAACGTTCAAAGGTTATCCGTTCTACATCGCGGCGCAGGCCGGGCATCGCGCCCCGCAGCCGCCGCTCGACATGGATCACGACGGCGGACTCCCGCGTCACCGCGTCCTTGAGGCAACGCACGTTTCAGGTCCTGCCGCCATCCCCGCAGCCAGGTTGAACGATCCGGTCGCCGCGCGCGTCCTCTCGCTCAACAAAGACCCGAACCTCCTGGCCTTCGCGCACAAGTTGACTTCGGCCAAACTCGAAATTCTTCCGCAGACCGGCACCGTGCCTGAGAAGATCGCGATGGACTTCCATCAGGGCATTCTCCCGGGTGGCGCTCCGGCCACGACGCCGGTTGGCTGGCCGGGCGCGGCTTACCCGTCCTACACGGCGACGGGCGTGGCGGGCAAATTCTTCGTCAACGGTCGCGCGCCGAAGCCGGGCGCACCGTTCGCAGACCCTTGCCCGACCAACTTCACGGACGGCGCGGGTTCCGTCCGCGCAGTTCCTCAACGCAACTACCGCGCGGCCTACATCGAGTTCGACATGACCGTCAATCGCGCCGGTTGGCATGACCGGCAGGCGCGCATCATGGTGCTCGAACAGGATGTCGCGAACACGCTGAACGGCACGCGCCCCGCCGAGCCGCTCTTCTTCCGCGCCAACTCCGGCGATTGCATCGTCTTCAAGGCGACCAATCTCGTGCCGGGCGCGCTCAACCTCGACGACTTCCAGATTTACACGCCGACCGACATCATCGGCCAGCACATCCACCTCGTTAAGTTCGACGTGACCGCGTCCGACGGCGCGGGCAACGGTTGGAACTACGAAGACGGCGCGTTTGCGCCCGACATCGTGCGCGAACGCATCGAAGCCAACAACAAATACCAGCAGTCAATCGGCGGCACGCAGATTCTGACGCCCAAGACGCACCCGGCCTTCGGCTCGGGGCCGAACGGCGCGTGGATCGGCGCACAGACCACCACGCAACGCTGGTGGGCTGACCCGCTCGTCAACCGCAACGGCGAGGATCGCACGATCCGCACCGTCTTCACGCACGATCACTTCGGTCCCAGTTCGCACCAGCATCACGGCCTCTACGGCGCGCTGGTCATCGAGCCGACCGATTCCGTCTGGCTCGGCTTCGACGGCACGACGCTCGGCACGCGCGCCGACGGCGGCCCGACATCCTTCCAGGCCAACATCATCTACGACACGCCCATGACGTGGGATCAATCGCCCAGCTACCGCGAATTCAACCTCGCGCTGGCCGACTTCGCGATTGTTTACACGAGAGACCTGATGCCGGTGAACCCGCCGGGACGCAAGGAAGTCGGACTGCCCGCCATCGTCGCGCCGCCCGACATTCCGCAGCCCGAGTCCATCTCGGCTGACGATCCGGGGACGAGTCTCATCAACTATCGCAACGAGCCGATCCCGTTGCGCGTGCAGGACCCGAACACCAAAGCGCAGTACCCTTCAACCGATCCGCGCGGCAACATGGCGAACGTCTTCCGCTCGAAGGCTGAGAACGGCACGATCATTCACGGCGATCCGTTCACGCCGATTCTTGAAACCTACGAAGGCGACAAGATTCAGGTGCGCATCATTCAGGGTTCGCAGGAAGAACAGCACGTTTTCAACGTACACGGCAGCAAGTGGCTGCACGAACCGAACGTGCCCAACTCCGGTTACTACAACGGTCAGGCCATCGGCATCTCCGAGCACTTCGAGTTCGAGTTGCCGCCCATCCCGGCTGTCGGTAACGTCAAGGGCGGGAACCCGAACGTGGCCGACTTCATGTACAGCAGCGCCGGAACGGACAACCTCTGGGACGGCATGTGGGGCATCATGCGTGAGTACAAAGGCTTGCGCCCCGGCCTCGCGCCGCTGCCCGGCAATCAGGGCGCGGAGGTCGCCAGCAGCGACCCCGGCCTGCGCACGGACTTCTGCCCGGCGGGTTCGCCCAAGAAGACCTTCTACGTCGAAGCTCGTCTTGCGACAGACCTTCAGGCGGGTGGCATCACTTACAACAAGAAGTTCGGCCTGGTTGATCCGGCTGGCATCGTGTTCATCGAAACCGCCAATATCACGGCGGTCAAGAACGGCACGAAGAAACTGGAGCCGCTTATCCTGCGCGCCAATGCCGGTGACTGCCTGAACGTGCAGCTCACCAATTACCTGCCGGCGACGCTGCCGGATTATCCGGCGTGGAACTTCATGCCGATGATCGTGAACAACTTCAACCTCAACAACCTGAGACCCTCGAACGAGGTCAGTCTGCACCCGCAGTTGTTGGAGTACGACGTGCGCACCAGCGACGGCGCGAACATCGGCCTCAACGACCGCCAGACTGTCGCCCCGGGCGAGAAGATCACTTACCGCTGGTACGCCGGAAGGGTTGACATCACACCCGAAGGCTCGCGCATCGCCACGCCCATCGAGTACGGCGCGGTCAACCTCACCGACTACGGCGACATCATGAAGCATGGTTCGCACGGAGCAATCGGCATGTTGGTGATCGAGCCTCAAGGTGCGAAGTGGTCCACGTCCGCCAACTCGAACGCTGAAGCGTTGGTGTACGATCCGGCCACAGGCAAGTTCTTCAAAGAGTTCGTCGTCCTCTATCAGGACGACGTGATTATGAAGGCTCCGAACGGCAATCCGGTGCGCAATTACCTGGCGGAGGAAGATTCGGAAGACTCCGGCAAGAAGGCGTTCAACTACAAGACCGAACCCATCTGGGCGCGGTTTGGATTCGTGAACGAGATGAGCAAGATAGATCACAACACGTTCAACGACGTGTCACACTTGCTCAACGATGTGAATCAGGTGAACGCGCTCAGTTCGTTGACTCACGGTGATCCGGAAACACCGATCTTCACCGCAGCCGCCGGAGAGCAGGTGCGCTTCCGCGTCGTTCAACCGACGGGTCACCCGCGCCAGCACGCCTTCACCGTCCACGGTCACTCGTGGTTCCACGAAGCCTGGACGAACAACTCGACCAAACAGTGGACGCCGGGCGTTGACCCCGAACCCGATTCGATGAACATCGGATCGCAGGGCGGCCACACCGCGCGCCGCCACTGGAACATCATCATGCCGAGCGCGGGCGGCGCGTTCAACCAGGCTGGCGACTACCTGATGCGAACTCAGGAAAGTTACCAGATCACCGACGGGCTGTGGGGCATCTTCCGCGTCAAACCGACGTGCGATAGCGCCTGCATGCAGCAAAGGCAGGTAGTGATCTCGCAGCCTTAACCCGTGCACACCGGGGGCAGCCTAATTTCGGTTAGGCTGCCCTTCAACCTTTGAATCATCTCGCCATATAATGGCGACCCATAAAAGTTAAGTAATTATCAGAAGAGGAAGTATTCGATCATGTCAGCCGTTTACCGAAATACGAGAGAAAGAGTTCGCAGATTGAAGGGACGATCCGTGTGGCAGACCTTGATGCTTGCGCTCGCGTCCGCCTCCGTCGCAAGCGCGCAGATCGCGGGGCCTGCCGCGCCGAAGAAAGTTGACCCGAACGCGCCGAAGAATCCCGCGTCCATCACGCAGCGTGTGGAGAAGGAAGGCATCGCCGTTGACTTCTCGCTCACGGCGACGCCTGCGGCGGGCACGGAAAAGGCTGCGGCCTTAGTCGCCGGAGCGGACGCCGTCGCCACTTTTCGCGTGACCGACGCGCGCACCGGACAGCCGCTCGCCGGTCTTCACCCGAACGCCTGGTTCAGCGCGCGGCTCGCTTCCGCCGACCCGACCACTGACGCGCAGTGCAAAGATAAAATCCGCACCTTCATGGGCGGACTCCTCAGCGCGCGCGCCGACCTCGACCTCAACAGCTACCTCCTGCTTTCGCTCAATCACGACCGCACGATCACCTTCACCAATCCGCAGATCGCGTTCAGCAAGACGAAGCTGGAGAGCATCGTCCAACTTCCCTCGAACGGCGCGGACTTCGTGTTGGGCAAAAATAAAGAGCACCTCTACGTCACGCTGCCCGAACAATCCGCCGTCGTCGTCGTCAACACGATCACGAGAAAGATCACGGACACCATCAAGCTGGAAGGCGGGGGGAAACCCACGCGCGTCGCGCTCGAACCCGACGGCAGCCACGTCTGGGTCGGCCTCGACGATGCGCCGCTCGTCGCCGTCATAGACACAGCGACCAACAAGCTCGCGCGCACCGTCGCGGTCGGCGCGGGGCTGCACACCATCACCTTCACAGCCGACAGCCGCTTCGCCTACGTGACCAACACCGCCGCCGACACCGTCACGGCGATTGACACGAAGACGCTCGCCAAAGTCGCCGACATCGCGGTCGGCAAAACTCCCGTGCCCGCCGCCTACAGCGCGGCGAGCCGCCTCGTCTACGTCGCGGCGCTCAACGGCGCGAACATCACGGCCATTGATCCGGCGACGCAAAAGGTCGTGGCGACTATCCCTGTTGCGCGCGGCGTCGTCGCGCTGGCGTTCGAGCCTAAGGGTCGCTACGCGCTTGTCGTCAACCAGATCGAGAGCAACGTCTCCGTGCTCGACTCGGCGACCAACAAGATCGTCGCCTCGTCTTCAGTCGTCAAGAGTCCAGACCAGATCACGTTCACGGGTCGCTACGCCTACGTGCGCGGCACGATGTCGGAAAAGTTTTCGCTCGTTGATCTGAGCAGCCTCGGCAAAGAGAAACTTTCGGTGGTGGACGTGCAGGCGGGGCAGCGCGCGCCAAGCACCAGCCCTGACGACCTCGGCGTCGCCAGCATGATCGTGCCGACGCCCGAAGGCAACTCCGTGATGATCGCGCACGCGCCCGACCAGATGATCTACTTTTACGTCGAAGGCATGATGGCCCCGATGGGCACGCTCAGCAATTACAAGCGCCGCCCGCGCGGCATCCTCCTCCTCGACCGCAGCCTGACCGAGATCGCGCCCGGCACCTACTCCGCGCCCGTCAAGCTCGGGCGCGCGGGAAGTTTCGACGTGCCCGTCCTGATCAACGAGAACCGCATCGCGCACTGCTTTCAGGCGAGCGTCGGCAAATCGCCGAACGCACAATCCGAAGAAGAGAAAAGCACGCTCGTCGTGACGGCTTCGTTCGCGGGGCAGAGCTTCAAAGCGGGCGCGGGCGTCCCGCTCCGTCTCAAACTCACGGACTCGATTTCAAAGCAACCCATCACGGGACTTGAAGACGTGCAGGTCCTCGTCTTCGAGCCGCCCGGCGTGTGGCAGCAGCGCCAGTGGGCGAAGGAAGTGGGCGCGGGCGAATACGAGATTACGCAGGTCTTCCCGCACGCCGGAATGTTCAACGTGATGGTGCGCGTCGCTTCGCGCGGCGTCACCTTCGCAGACCTGCCATTTACTTCGGTCGAAGTTAAACAGGGAGACGTGGCCGGGCAGAAGCCCTAACCGGATTGACCGCCGCTCCCCGAACGGCGGGAAAGGATTTATCATGCAATTAAAATTCAAACATGCGCTCATCTCGTTCGTCGTCCTCGCCGCCTTCGCCGCGCTGCCGTCTGTGTCTGCGAGCGCGCAAGCCTTCGCACAGCGCAAACCCGCCACCCGGAAGGCGACGGTTAAGAAAGCGCAGGTCGTTTACGCCTGCCCGATGCATCCGGAAGTGAGATCGAACAAGCCTGCGCGCTGCCCGAAGTGCGAGATGGCGCTCAGGCCGGTTAAGGACGAACCAGCCGCCACGCACGAAGCGCACGAAGGCGCGACGGGGAGCGCGTCCACACCGGCGACTAATGCGACGAGCGGCGCAGCGCCGTCGCCCGCCGCCGCGCTCGGCACGACGCCCATCGCACCGAACACGCTCAAAATTCCCGACACGCCCGTCGTAGATCAACATGGCCGGAAGCTGAACTTCTACACAGACCTCGTCAAAGGAAAGACGGTCGCGATCAACTTCGTCTTCACCACCTGCACGACGATCTGCCCGCCGCTGACGGCCACCTTCCGGCGCGTGCAACAGGAACTCGGCGAGCGCGTCGGGCGCGACATCGAATTGATCTCTGTGAGCGTTGACCCGACGACGGACGTGCCCGAACGTTTGAAGGAGTTCAGCGCGAAGTTTAAGGCCGCGCCCGGTTGGACTTTCGTGACGGGCAGCAAGCCCGAAGTTGACGCCCTCTTGAAGGCGCTCGGCTCGGCGGTCGCGGACAGAAACGACCACACGCCGATGGTGCTCATAGGCAACGACGCCGCAGGCTACTGGACGCGCACTTACGGCCTCGCCCCGGCCTCAACGCTCGTCAAAGTTATCAACGAAGCCGCCGGCAAAACCGACGGCACGGCGAACGCGGGCGAAGTGCAGATTCCGCTGCCGCAAGTGACGGACGCGAGCGCCGCAGCCGCCGCGACGAACACTCCCGCCGCGCCGAAGACGGGCGGCGGCGCGGCCTACTTCCCGAACCACATCCTCCTGACGCAGGACAATCAACCCGTGCGTTTCTACGACGACTTGTTGAAGAACAAGATCGTCTTGATCAACTTCATCTTCACCACCTGCAAAGGCGCGTGCTCGCCGATGACCGCGAACCTCGCGAAGGTGCAGCAACAACTCGGCAAGCACCTCGGCAAAGAGGTTGTGATGCTCTCGCTCAGCGTCGATCCGGAGACGGACACGCCCGCCGCGCTGAAAAAGTATGCGGAGAATTTCAAGGCGCAGCCCGGCTGGTATTTCCTGACGGGCAAGAAAGAGAACCTCGACTGGGTGCTCTACAAACTCGGCGGCTACGTCAAGGACAAAAATGAACACGGCCTCAAACTCATCCTCGGCAACGAAGCGACGGGCGAATGGTCGAAGTTGCACGCGATGTCTAACCCGACGGAGATCGCCGCCGCCGTCTTGAAGTTGCTGCCCGCAACAACAGCCGCCAAGTGATCTCGTCGGCGGAAGCGTTCATTCGACGAACGCCGCTACCGACAAAAAAGCTGTAGGGGCGACGGAGACCTGTCACGCACGTAGGACGGGAAGGAGAACGGGCGTCAACGAGTCCACGCCCCGACAGTTTTCGGCAGAAGTCGAAATTCGCAAACTGAGATGATCATGCGTCGCCGTCAAATCAAGATCATGCTGGCGCTCTTTGCCTGCGTCGCCGTGTGCTGGCTCGCGTTCGGCGCGCGTGTGGGCGGCGCGCAAGAAGCAGCAGCAGCGGCGGTGGAGACGGGCAAGCGCGAGTTGTCGCCGCAGGAGAAGCGCGGGAAGCAAATTTACCTCAAGGGCGAAAGCTCCGAAGGCGCGGGCGACATCAAGGCTTTCATCGGCGGCGACAAACTCGAAGTGCTCGGCACCTCTTTCGCGTGCAGCAACTGTCATGGGCTGCGCGGCGAGGGCACGCAGGAAGGTGGACTCCAACCGCCGCCGATAAACTGGCAGACGCTCACCGCGCCGCACACCTCCGCGCTGACGCGCCGCGAGCGCGTCGCCTACACCGAAGCGACGCTCGCGCGAGCCATCAAAGTCGGCGTCGATCCTTCGGGCGCGCGCCTTCATCCCGGCATGCCGCAGTACGAACTGTCGCCGGAGCAGATGGCCGACCTCATCGCCTACCTCAAGAAACTCGGCAAGGAAGACGACTCCGATCCCGGCATTGACGACAAGAAGATCAAGCTCGGCGCGGCGCTCCCTTTGAGCGGCGTGCTCGCGCAGGTGGGCGAGGATGTGAAGGCGACGCTCACGACTTACTTCGCCGAACTGAACGCGCAGGGCGGCATCTACGGTCGGCAACTCGAACTCGTCGCAGTGGATTCGCGCGGCGACGCTCAGGGCACGCTCGAAGCGACCGAGCGCCTCATCGAACGTGAAGGCGTCTTCGCGCTCATCGCCAGTTTCGAGCCGGGCGCGAGCGAGGCGACGAACGATTATCTGCGCCGTCGCGCCGTCGCGCTCGTCGGCCCCGTCACGCTCTCGCCGCGCCTCTCCGTGCCGCCCAACCCTTACGTCTTCTACCTGCTCCCGACCTTCAGTGATCAGGCGCGCGCGCTCGTTGATTTCGCCGCCTCGAAGTTCACGGAGCGACAGTCGCGCGTTGCAGTCATCAGCACCGACAGCGAGTTTGACACGGACGCGCTCGCGGGCGTGCGCGCGCAGGCGAAGCTCCACCCGATGGAGATCGTCGCCGAACAGACTTACACGCGCGCCAATTTTTCGGCTGAGAAGTTGATCGAGTTGATCGCGCAGAAGAAGCCGGACGGCATCTTCTTCTTCGGCAACGCCGAGCAGTTCGCACAGCTTACGCGCGCGATGGAGGCGGCACGGCTCAACACCGCGTTGTTCAGTTCGGTCGTGATGATCGGGCACGGGGCTTTCGACGCGCCCGCGTCAATCGCGCCGCAAATTTACCTCGCCTACCCCGCAGCCTTGCCCGGTCAGGACGACTTCACGGAGTTCGTCATGGTCATGCAGAAGGGCGGCGTCAAGTTGCGCAGCCCTGCGTTCCAGTCGGTCGCTTACGGCGCGGCGAAAGCGTTTGTCGAGGCGACGAAACTGAGCGGACGCCAAATGACTCGCGCCGCGCTCCTGACTTCGCTCGAACAGTTGAGGGATTTCAAGACGGGCGTTGTTCCGCCGCTAACCTTCGGCCCGAACCGTCGCATCGGCGCGAGCGGTTGCTACATCGTCGGCGTTGACTTGACCAGGAAGCAATACGTCCCGCTCGGCGCGCGCCTCGTGCCGAAGGATAAAAAATAGGACGCGCACCAACACGCATCCTATAGCATTTCCTCTGTGCCTCCTCTGTGTTCTCTGTGTCTCTGTGGTGAGTCTTATTTAACTAAGACTCACCACAGAGACACAGAGAACACAGAGGAGGCACAGAGAGAACAATCCATTTACAATTCGCTATAGTCATAAAGTCAGCCCTTCGGCTGGCTCTTCCTTTTTGTCAACGAATTCTTTCAACCGGTCGGCTTCGTGCGCAAGAACCAGACGCTGCGCCGTCCTTCCTTCTCCGAGACGTAGGCGACGAACAGTTGCCCGCCCGCACGCGATGCGACGGGCAGTTCGCCAGCACGCGCCAGCAGTTCGACGTTTGCCGGAGCGCCGCGACGGTCGCCGCCGCCGAGTTGCGCCGTGGCGATGTCGGATGCGCTGCCCTCGCCCTTCTCTTCCCACACCGCTGCGAGACTTTCGCCCGCGAGCAAAACGGGCGTGCCGCGCCCGCTGCTGCGCGCCAGCGCCTCGCGCGGCGCGAACGTGCGCCCGCCGTCGCGCGATTCCGTGCGGTAGAGGCCGGGTGTGCCCGCTTCGCCCGCCGTGTACCAGACGACGTGGAGCGCGCCGTCCGTCGCGACGGCGAGACCCGCGCCCGAGACGGGGCAACCTGCGATGTGCCACTTGTCGTCGCTGACGACGACGGGGTCGGAAAACGTCTGGCCTCCGTCATTCGTTGACGCGACGGCGATGTGACGAAATTCGCCCGGTAACACCTGTCGCCAACTCGCATAGACGCGCCCGTCCGCGCCGACCGCAAGCGAAGTCTTGCAGCACGGGCACACCTCAGTCGCGACGCGGCGGTTCGGGGAGAACGTGCGCCCGCCGTCGGTCGAAGCGGCGAAGTAAAGTTCGCGGTTGCTCTCCTTGTGCGCGTGGCCTGCGGTCTTCGGCGCGGGAGGAAGAGGCGCGACGTTTCGCTCGTCGAGCCACGCGACATAGACGCGCCCGTCCGCGCCGACGACCATTGAGTGCATGCCGTGCGCGCAGGGCTTCTCGTCGTCGTTGACTTTGACGGGCGCTGCGAAAGTTTGCCCGCCGTCGCGCGAGGCGGAGAGGTAGAGCGTGTTGGCGTGTCCCTTCTCCGCAGCACGCGCGGTCCAGACGACGTAGATTGTATTGTCCGGCGCGAGCGCGAGCGTCGGCGGGTCGCCGTGCCAGGCGGTGGCTTCGCCCGCCTTCGCGTTAACGCGCAAGGGTTGGCCGAGCGGTCGGCCTTCCGTGTCGAGATGCGAGAGCCACACGTCCGCCTCCTTGCCGCGATGCTCGACCCACGCGACGTAGGCCGTGCCGTCGCGCCCCGCCACGACGGCAGGCTCAGCCGCGTCCGCATCCCCTACAGAGATTAAGGAGGGCTGCGCCGCAACGAGAGACATCCCCTGCGACTTGATCGCCGAATCAGCAGCCGACGCCGGAGACTGTTTCGCCCTGTCGTCTCCCGCAGGCCGCGTGCAACTCACGACGGACATGAGCAGCAAGGCGCAAGCAGCCGCGATCTTTTGTTTCGTCATCGCCGTATATCTCTCCACATTGAAAGTCGAGCCGCAGGCCGAACTTTAACGCTTCAACTTGCCGCGCGTTGTCGTCAGTCGGATTTGTCGCGTGTTGTCGGTTGAGCATTCCGGGACTTTCTCATTTTACTTTACCGCGCGTAAAAAAAGCCCGTCCGGTCTGACCGGACGGGCTTGTGAGTTTGTGCCAGTGGGAGTTTGTTTAGAACAGCAAGCGGAAGCCGAAACGCACCTGCCGACCGCCCTGGAAGGAGTTGGGCTGTCCGTAGCGCGCGTCGCGCCCGCCGTTCTCGTTGATAGCGGTGTTGATAGCGGCGGCGGTGTTCTGCCGCTGGAACTGCGCCTCAGCCGTCGCACGGTCTGACGAGAGGCCGAAGTCTTCGCCCGCGAAGTTCAGACCCGGCGCGATGTTCTCGAAGACGCCGAGCACGTTCGACTCGTTGAAGGCATTCAGGATGTCCAGATCGAAGACCATCGTGAACCGCTCGTTCGTGCCGAAGCGATACTTGTGACGCAGAGCGAAGTCGGTCTGCGTAAACGCACTGGTGCGCCCCAAGTCACCGCGTCGGGTCAGAATCTGGTTGTCGATGCTGTAGAACGTGAAGCGCGTCGTCAAAGGCGTGCCGCTCTGGACGGTGGTGAAGCCGGAGAATTCGGTCGAGTTGCCGCTGCCGAATCCCAACTGCTCCGCCCAGTTCAGCGTGTACGCGCCGTAGAACTTGAAGACGTGCGGGCGATCAGTCGGCAGGCGTCCGGTGTCGAGACCGCCGAGCGCGGTGAAGCCGATGAACGGTTGATCGAAGTAGCGGTTGACGTTCGGGCTGTTGCGCCCCGCGCCCGCCGTCACTTCGTCCGAACTCGCCAGACCGGAGTAGTTGCCGTAGAGACGACTGAGCGTGTAGTTGGCGTTGAAGTAGTAGCGACGCGTGAAACGCTTGTCGAGGCGAATCTCGAAGGCGTCGTACTTGCGCTCGGCCTTGATGGGGATGAAGCCGAAGTCCTGCGCGACCTGCGCCGCCAGACCTTCGCCCGGGTTGCCGATGATGTACGCCTCGCTGCCCTGCGCGTTGGCGAAGCCGATGTCTTCGACGGCGCGGTCAACCTGCTTGTGCGTGTAGCGACCGCTCATCAAATAGCCGCCGCCGAGATCGCGCTCCGCGCCGAAGGTGAACTCCGACTGGCGGAACGGCTTGATGTCGGGATCAATGCCGCCGCCGTTCTCGATGCCGAGTCCGGCGTTCGAGGCGATGCGGAAGTCGAGTTGGCAACGGCTCTGGCCGGGGCCGCGACCCGCAATCGGGCACTGGCCGCCCGGCACGTCAACTAATCCTGCGAGAATCCGCGCGGGCGTGTTGGCCGAGAACGGCCCCGTGCCCGGGAAGATTTCGAAGAAGTCCTGCCGGAAGAAGTCGCCGCCGAAAGAGCCGCGCGGCAACTCGTATTTGAAGCGGTCGTAGAACCGTCCGTAGCTGGCGAAGAGTTTGGTCTTGCCGTCGCCGGTCAGGTCGTAGGCCACGCCGAGACGCGGCGCGATCTTGTCGCCGAAGCCGAACTGGACGCTCGGCAGCCCCGCGATGAAGCTCGGAGCCTCTTCGCGTTCGGCGCGCACGCCGACGTTGATCGAGAGGCGGTTGACCGGCTGGTATTGATCCTGAATGTAGAGGCCGGTGTTGGTGCTCGACGCGCTGCCCTTCGTGCTGAAACGCTGGATGAAGCCCGAGCCGATTGCGCCCGGCGTCGGCGGCAGGATCGAAGCGCCGATGCCCGACGTTTCGTTGATCGTGCGCCCGTAGCGAAGCGACACTTGATCGATGAAGGTGGTGAACACATCGTTCGACAAACCGTTCAGTTGCACGCCGCCCTTGAACTGGTGGCGACCCGCGAAGTTGCTGACGAGATAGGTGGCATCGGCGTCGAAGGTGCGACGGCGCGAGGCGTCGAAGAGCAACTGCTCTGTGAACGGGGTGGTCTGCGTGCCGCGCTGGCATTGTGCTTCGGCGGGGATCGTGCCGAGGCTCGCGGCGCTACAGAAGATGCGCGCGTTGCCGAAAGCGGGCGGCGTCCCGTAAGAACCGACCTTCTCGTTCAGGTAGCTGTAGCCGCCGCGCACGCTGACGAGCAGCTTGCTGGTCGGCGTCCAGTCGAACTTGCCGTTGGTGTTGTTGGAGTTCTGGCGGCCTCCGAGTTGGTCGAGATATTCGGCTCCGACGCGCGTGCCGATTGTGCCGCCGAAGACACCCGAAGGAATCGTCGTCGTCAAAGCCTCGGCGAAGGTCGGCGGGATGCCGTTCTGGATGATCGGATTCCACGTAAACGAGCCGGTGAAGCGCAGGTTGTTGAAGATGTTCGTATCAACGCGCGCGAAGGCGTACTCGTTGCGTTGATTCTGCGTGAAGCGTCCGCTGCCCGCGATTGTGCCCGTGTCGGGGTCTGTGAAATTCACGTCGCGGATGGTGTTGAGAATCTGCGGCGTGTAGCTCAGGAAGAACCACGCGCGGTCGCGCACGATGGGGCCGCTGAAGTTGGCGGTCGGGAAGAAGTCCGTCCCGCTGTCGCGGCGCGGCTGGAAATAACGCGCGCCATCGGTCAAAGGAAAGAGGAAGCGGCGCGGCCCGGCCTGCAACTCCGCAGGGCTGAACGATGCGCCGAACTCGCCGTGCCACTCGTTGCTCCCGCTCTTCGTCACGACGTTGATCACGCCGCCCGTCGCGCCGCCGAACTCCGCTTCGAAGCCCGACGACTTGACTTGCACTTCCTGCACGAACTGGAACGGGATGTTGTTGTTGGCGTCGAGCGAGCCGGTGCGGAAGTTCGTCACTTCCTGACCGTCGATGATGAAGGTGTTTTCCGAGCCCGATGCGCCGTCAACCTGAAAGCCGCCAGCCGTCGGTTCGTTGCGCACGGCGGGAGCGACTTGGAGGAGGCTCGCGAAGTTCGTGCCCTTCGGCAGCAGTTCCGCGACCTGCGCGGTGATGTTCGTTTGAATCTTGTTGTCGGTCGGGTCGATGGCAATCGCTTCGGACGTAACCGTCACGGTCTCGCCGATGCCGCCCGCTTGCAGAGAGATGTTAACGGGCGTCGTCTTGCCGAGCACGACTTCGACGCTCGGCACGGTCGCCCCGCTGAAACCGGAGATGGCCGTCGTGGTGACGGAGTAGAAACCGGGCGGCACTTCCTGCACGCGGAAGAAGCCGCTTTCGTCCGTGGTGGCGGTGCGGTTGAAGCCGGAGGTGGCATCGGGGCGCGCGCCGTCCGTGCGTCCCACGCCGCTCACAGTCACCGTCACGCCCGGCACGACGTTGCCTTGCGGGTCAACAATCGTGCCCTCGATGCGTCCGGCAGTTTCCTGCGCGAACGCGATTGCGGTGAGGCACAACAGGAGCGCGATAGCCGCGCATGCCTGCTTGAAATTCTTAGTCATAGCTGTAGTAGTTCCTCCCAAATCATCAGCCTCGATGCGGCGTCGCTGTCGAGCACACGCAGCATGCGGCTGTCACATCCGAATAATTGAATCGCTTGACGAACACACGCGCTCACGGCATCAGTCTCGACGCGAGTTGTGATGTGTAAGTGTTATTCATTAAGGCAGTCGGTGTGCCACTCGGCGAATTGTGTACGCGTGTTAGAAGCAACGCGTTGACTGTGGCGAGGAAAAGTTTTTCGAGGACGCGCGTGGCACGACAGCGGCGCGCGCACGTCAACCGGCGAGTCTTGAGACTTTTGAAGATCAAGCTCCGAAAAACCGTCGGCGTCCGAAAATCTACATTCAACGCGCGCGGCTGCGCGGCTGCCGGGCGCGACGAAAAATTACATAACTTTGAAAAAAAGTTCAGATGTTTGAAGCGGCAGGGCGAAGGTGAAGAATTACGGGCGAGTGAAAGTTTCAGCGGGCGACAACACTCTCGCCACGCCTGATAGTCGTCTCGACACAAAAATCCGATGCTTCATCACAAAGCCTTATCGCGCGCACGCGCTTCTGTTCTAACATCCCGCCAGAGTCGAATCGCCTGCGGACAACGAAACGACGAATTAGACGGGGAGCGTGCAAGGAAGTGCGGGCAAACGAATCAAGCATGGACGAACTGCAACCGGAGATGGCCGAACTGGTCGAAGCGTTGAAACGCGAATTGCTCAACAACATCGCGCGGACGCTGCTGTTCGCGGGCGCGCCGCGCGGGGCGCGTAAGCCGCAGCCCCGCGCGGTCGAGCGCAAGTTGTTCGACGTGAATCAGAGCATCAACCTGTACGAAGAGTTGCGCGAGTATGAGATCAACTTGATCCGTTGGGCGCTCAGGCAATCGGGCGGCAAACAAAAGATCGCGGCGCGGCTGCTCGGCATCAGGCCGACGACTCTCAATAACAAGATCAAGCACTACAACATCGCCTGGAAAGATAAAGCCTTGCCCTCGCAATCGTAGCCGACCGGAAGACGCGCCGCGCGCCTTCGTCGCGCTCTTCACACAAAGTTCTAAAACGGCATTTCCGGATCGCGTCCAGCAAAGAGGGGTTGCTGTGCGGCGATGCCATGGCGCATGGTCTCCCCGGCATGCGACGAGAGGCCGACCGGAGCAGCGTGCGCACGGTCGGCCTCTTGATGGCTCATACTATTTTCAGAAGACTTAACTACTGGCCGAACCTCAAGCGATACTCCGGCGAGTTCATAAAGCCGTTGACCATGATGCGAATATTGTTCGGGTCCTGGTTGATAACCCTGAGCCACGCCTGATAGCCGCTATCCTCCGGCGTCCTACGCAAGTAACCGTAGTACTGCATCGCCACGAACGCGCCGTTATACTCCGCCGCCGCAACCTCATCCGACTGCATGATAGCCCGCAGCACTTGCGCCCGGCTGAGCGTCTGCGGTTGCGAATAATTCGCGCCGAGCCGGGAGGATAAATCGGCGCGTGTCAGTACGACCTTCGCAGCGCCATCCGGGTTGGCCGGGTCGGGCGTGGTGATCTGTTGCAGGTTGTAACGGTTCATCAAATACATTACATAACCGTAGTCGTCTATGTTGCCGTAGAGGTCGCGGAACTCACGCCGCAGCGTGAAGTTGACGGCGAAGGCGGCGCGCCTGGCGTAAACCTCCTCGGCAGTCGCCCCGCTCACGCGGCGCATGTCGGCGATGATCTCGTCATAGCGCGGCAGGCGGTTGAAGGCCAGCCGGTAGAAGGCGTAGACGTAGAAACCCTTGAGACGAAACTCCGGCGAACCGAAGAAACTTTGCGAGACGAGAATGCGGTCGCACCTCGAATCGTTGTTCACGTTCGGGCAGTCGTTCAACACCTTCGACCAGGGCTCGCCCGCTTCCGGTTCGCGCGAGAGGAAGTCGAGGTATTGCATGCGCACGAAGAAGGGCGTCGTGAGGATCGGGTTCTGCGCTTGTCCGGCGTCGTTGTCCTGTATGACGAGCGTGGACGAGCTTGCCGCCGCGCCGAGGGTCGCGCCCACGGGGCTTGTCAGGCGCAGCCGGATGGTCTCCGCGCCCTCGACGTGTGCATCGTCTACGAGCGGGATGGTGACGATCTTGCGCGTCTCTCCGGGCGCGAAGGTCAGCGTCTCGACGACCGTTGCGTAATCGCAACGCGCGTATGCCGCGCCCTGATTGTTCACGGTGTCGGCACAACTGACGGGAGCAGGGTCGTCCGCGACGGAGAAGTCGATTGATACTGCGCCGACGTTATCGCCGATGCGTTCGACGGCGACGGACGCACGCCCTTCGCCCTCGCCCGCCTGATAACTCGCGGCAGTGAATTGAAATGACGAGCGGCGCGGCGCGGCATCGCTCCTCCACGTCGGGTTGCTGTCGTTGCGCGAGCCGCTCGTCACCCTCGTCAGGTTGCTGCCGTCGCTGCGCATGACGTAGATGTCGCCGCCACGGTTGAAGACGATCTTCGTACCGTCGGGCGACCACGCCGGATCGAGATTGGCGCCCGGCGGTGTGAGCGCGACCGGATTGCTGCCGTCGGGGTTCATCAGGCTGATCTGCGCACCACCGGGCGCCGGACCAACGTACAGTATCTTTCGCCCGTCGGGCGACCACCTGGGCGAAGAGTAAGCCGCGAAGCCGCTCGTCAAAGGCGTCTGCCCCGTGCCGTCGGCGTTCATCACGTAGATATGATTGGCGGTGTAGAGTCCGGCGGCGTAGACGATCTTCCGCCCGTCGGGCGACCAATCCGCTTCGTTTCCGCCTGCGGGCAGCTTCGTCTGGGTTCTGCCGTCAGCACTGACAATGTGGTAGCCCGAAAATTTTCTGACGAGAATTTTCGAGCCGTCCGGCGACCACGCCGGAAACGACTCGAACTCGTGCGTGCTCGTCAGACGCCGCACGCTGCTGCCGTCGGCGTTCATCAGGTAGACGTATTTGTTGCGAACGAAAGCGAGCGTCGAACCGTCGGGCGACCATGCGGGCGCACCGCTTTCAAGGTCGTCGCTGGTAAGACTCGACAGGTTAGCTCCGTCGGCGTCGGCGAGATAGATGTTGCTGAGCGGGAATTGATCGTAGCCGACGAAGGCTATGCTGCCGCTCAAATCCTTGATGGGCGTCGGCGCGGGCGTCGGCGTGGGTGTGGGCGGCGGCGTTCGTATCGTCCCGACGAAGTTCAGATCGAGCCTATCACTCAACAGGGGGTTGACCGATCTATCAATCGGCGTGAAATGGCCGTTCGGGCTGTAGGGCGTCACCCAGTAGTCGCGCGTCGCGGGCACTTCAAACACATAGTTGCCGCCGGCGTCGGAGGTGGTCTGCGACACTAACGCGCTCGGCGTGCTGATGCTGACGGTGATGCCCGCGAGGCCGACGTTGTTCGCGTCGGTCAACCTGCCGCCGACTTTGAAGCGCATGAGCGTTGACGCGAAATTAACGCCCGTCACGTCGCCGTCAACTACGGTGATGGTTCGGCTCGGGGGCGTCACGTTCTGGAATTGGCCGGACAGGGTGACGGTGTAGGTGCCCGGCGTCAGCCCGCGAATCGTAAAGCCGCCCGTGTTGCCGCTGGTGCTGATCGTGAATTGTCTCGTCTTCGGGCCGGTCAGCGTCAGCGTCAGTTGGCTGCTGAAGGCTTCGGACGTTACCTGCCCGCTGACGGCATACGTGCGCGCGAGGCACGAGGCGCTGTTTTCGACGTAGGCGGCTATCTGCTGGCGCGAATAAGGGCAGAAGGAGCGCGAATAGCCGACCTGACTCTGCATGATCGTATTGCCGCAATCACCCGCCGACGGGTTTTGATCCGAGTGCGTCGCGCCTAAATTGTGACCGATTTCATGCGCCGTGAGGCCGACCTTGATGTCCGTCTCGAACATTCTCTGCGACATGCCGTAGGCTCTCGCGGGCGACACGCAGATGCTTCCAATCTCGGCGCTGCCGATCACGTTGCCGTCCAAATCCTTCCCCGTCCAGAGGTGCGCCGTGTCGCGATTGATGTGCGTGAAATTTGCGTTCCAGTAGTTCTCGAATTCGGTCAGCCCGTGGCTGGGTGAAGACGATAGATAAGGGTCTTCGGTCGTCGCCCAGGCGTGCTGATAGGTGACGCTGAAACTGAGGCCGAGTTCGTTTTGATAAACTCCTTCGATCAAATTCAGGATGCTCAGAATCTCATTGTTGGCGGCTTCGGAGCTGCCGAGCGCGGCGACGTATTCGTAATCGGCTTCGGTCGCGAGTTTGATTTCACGGTTGAGCGGGATCGCTGCGGCGGCGGCGTCGGGCGAGACGTGCGAATCCTGCAAAGAGACGACCGCGCCCGCCTGTTTCATCTTTTCGTCGAGCGTCGCGTCGCAGGCGACGGGCGCTCGCTCGATGACATCCGACTCCTTATAAAAGAGAAACTCCGTCGGCGCGGCTGATCTGTCGTACCTGCGTTTCGTCTCGACGAAATACTTTTCGCCGTCCATCAGGACGAGACCTTCGAGCGTCGTCTCGTCAATCGTAAAGCGCGCGGCGGCGCGTTCCTTCCCCCGAACGATCCCCTTGAACGTGCGCACGGGCGCACGGGCGGCGTCGAGCGCGCGAACCACGCCGCCGTCGCGCGACTCTTCGGCGCGGTAATCCGCCGCCCTCAAATCGTGCGGCTCAAGTTCGAGCTCAAGCGTTTCGGTGGCGGTGACGAGCGTGAGCCGCCCGTCTTGTCGCACACGCTCGATGGCGTCCGGGGCGTCGAATTTGAGCGTGTCGTAATTGCGTAAAACTTTATCGATCTTTTGCGTCCCGGCATCCTGCTGCTCGCCCTTTGTCGTGAGGCGCGCGGGCGCGTCTGCGTATGTCTCGGTGGACGATTGCTGCGGCGGCGGCGACGCCGTACTTGCGGCTTCGACCGCGACCTTAAAGGCCGCCAGCGCGGAGAGGCATCCGACCAGAACCAACACGGCGACGACGAGGCGCAAAGAGCCGTAGGCAGTCTGCGACAATCTTCTTGGGCGACGAGGGCTTTTCATGTCTCAGTTAAATTGAAAGTGTTGTGAGTTTAAGAACTCAACTTATAGGAAGTTTCGCGAATAACGAAGCAAGCGAACAATTTACTAAACTTTGCGCGGTTCTGCCAGAGTCGGAAATTGGCGGGGAGAGTCTGAAAAAGCTTCCCCTGTTTTTCACGGGATATAGATGCGTTCTACACGCTGCCGGTTCGCCGTAAACGGCACAAAATCGGCCAACTCTTCGAGTCGCGCGGGGACGTTGGAAAGTTCGTCAACGCGATTTTCCATCCTCCCCGCGCGACTCTACTCAATAAGCCTTGCACGTTAATCTTAATCATAAACGGACGGGCTATTAACAAACGTCACGGGAGGGAATATACACACAGATTCTAAGGCGGGAGCGGGTGGCGCGGGCGTTGGAACGGCGAGCAAACTAAACCACTATGCACTGAAAGTGCATAGATTTCAGCACGGACTGAAAGTCCATGCTATTCCAAGATGAATGACTCGGTTTCCTTATTCGATTTGTCTCGATGATGCTCAAGATATTCTTGCACCATCTCTTCGGTGAT
>DATHBB010000310.1:0-12620 GCA_035296385.1 Pyrinomonadaceae bacterium
TCCAAGCGGCATAAGGCTTGCCATGTTGTCCGGCGTCTCGCTGTCATCATTCGATGAACAGACGGGCGCGGCTGTAACAGACGAGTCCGCCGCTTATCAATCGCCCCGTAAACGGCATGCGCGCCGACGCCGCAAGTTTCAGCACGTTAAGGAGTTCGCACATGATCAACCGACGCACGACTATTTTGACCATCATCTCCGCCATCCTCGTCGCCTTCTGCCTGCCCACCCTCGCCTCTGCGCAGTGGAATCGCGACCGCGATTACCGGCGCGACCGGCGCGACGACGGCTACTACGGCAACGACCGCAACCGGCGCAACAACGGCAACTACGACACGCGCTACCTGCGCGACGTGGCCGACCGCGTGAAAGACAACGCGCGCAATCTGGAGCGCGACGTGGACCGCTTCCTCGACAACAGCCGCGCGAACGGCACGCGCCGCGAGGATCGCATCAACGGCGAAGTGAGAGAGTTCCGGCAGGCCGCAGACCGCTTCCGCAGCCGCGTCGGCGACAACGGTAACGACCGCAATCGCGGTTATCAGGAAGCTCAGTATCTCCTGCAAGCCGCCAACAGCACCGAGCGCATGCTCTCGCGCCTGCGCGTCGATTCGCGCACCTACGCCGACTGGCGACAGATCAAACAGGACCTGCGCACCATCGCTAACGCCTACGGCATCGGCTACAACGGCAACGACGACGGCTACTACAGGGGCGGCGGCTACGACCCGCGCGACAATCGCAACCGCGACCGCAACGGGCGCAACGACGACAACTGGTGGCGTCGCCTGCCGAACGTCATCAACGGTCGCCCGTAAGAGTTGCAGAACAGGTTAACGAGCAAGGGGGAACAAGCGG
Organism: Pyrinomonadaceae bacterium; assembly: GCA_035296385.1. GTDB lineage: Bacteria > Acidobacteriota > Blastocatellia > Pyrinomonadales > Pyrinomonadaceae > JAIVJZ01. The sequence goes on from DATHBB010000310.1 coordinate 859, forward strand.
TCAGCATTAAACCCGGTCCGGCGTTTCCGGAAGCGGTCTCATAAATCCCGCAGCGTTTGGGAGTTGTGAACCGGCTCCGGAAACGTCGGAAATAAGAAACCCCGTGGGCGATCCAAGTCGCCCCCGGGGTTTTTGTGTTGACAGGTCAGCAGCCAATTTTTAGTGGAACTGAATGTTCCCGCGGCTAATGACGCGTAGCGACCTGTGCTCGTTCTTCGTACCGGTCACGTCCAAACCGAACGTGTCGAGCGTGCCGGGTTCGCCGTTGTCTTGCACCGTCACGGTGAATGTGCAGCCCGTGCCGCACTCGCCGGTGAAGCGGACGGTGTTCGGCGCGACAAGCTGAGAGTTGAGAACCTTGCCGTTGACGTGCAGGCCGGTCACGTGGTTGACGTAGTTGAAGTGGCCTTTCGCCGCGCCGTCCGTGCAGCCCTTTTCCGGCTGCGAGTTGAAGCCGAAGGTGGCGCGTCCCGTGCCGGTGGCAATTGAGCTATTGCTATCGGGGCTGGGAACAGGTATCTGCCCGCCGCCCGTCACCTTGGGCGCGCATGTGATTGTAGGCGTAGGTGTCGGCGTAGGAGTAGCCGTCGCCGTAGGAGTCGGCGTCGGCGGGGGCACGTTGGCGCCGCAGGCGGAGACCTGATTGCTATCGAGCGTCACTGCTCCGATAAGTCCAAAGACACTACCGGCCACGCTGGCGTTGAAATTCAACGTGGCGCTGGTGTTGGCGACAATGTTTCCGACAAATTGAGAGCCTGTGCCGATGGTCGCGGAACTGCCGACCTGAAAAAACACGTTATCCCCGCCACGGCAATTCGCAACGCACGGGTTATTGATCACTTCGATGGACGAAGCGACTGAGGTTGTGAGGGTGCTCCCGGTCTGGAAAACGAAGAGGGAGTCGCACGAACCCTGCGCGTCGAGAATGAGTGTTCCCGTCAACTGCGCCGACGAATCGAAACAATAGACGCCCGGCGTCAGTGTCATCCCGCCGAGGTCTTGGCCGGTCAAGTCAGTTTCGCACGGCAAGCCATCCAGATGAGCGTACAGGACCTGGGCATCGGCTAGAGCCTGAGCCGCGACCGGATCGCCTAAATGTGTCGCTCCGGTGATGACGCCAGGAGGAAAGCCCGTGAGTGCAGTTCCCGGACTGATGCCCAGATCGCCGTTGACCACGGATAAGCCCGTGCTCGTCACAGCCTGACCGGCCAAAATAGCAAAGGTCGTCGTCGTGGCCTGAGGCACTCCGCTCTGCGCTGATGTTGCGGGCACGAGAGGTAAGAAACTCGCCGCGCCGAGAAGTATGGCGAGCGCCAGACCTGCTGCGAGCGTGAAATACTTGTGAGTCATTTGTTTTCCTTAGTCTGAAGTTAAAGCCGAAGCGGGGCTGCATAATTCTGTCTGATTTCGACATCATGCGGCACTTAACGGCGTTGAGGCATAACCGTCCGGCAAGTAACTTTGCTTCATGTCGCTAGCGTTGCCAGCCGCGGGTGAGACGGTCGGGCAGTCCGGCAGAAGCACTGCTATTACCGAATGAGAATCGGGGGCGTTGGAAAAAGTAATTTCGCGGTGATGAACGAGAGGTCTGGAGAATATACTTGCGTTCGATCAAGTATAGATGAACGGCGCACCATTGAGACCGTTACCAGTGTTCTCTCCCTGATAACGTGGCTTGCAGTAAAGATTCATTAGGGGGCGAGAAGTTACAGAGAAAGCTATAGTAAAACGTCCGTCTGTGCTGCAACACACATATAGAGTAATATCTTGCCCAGGCCTTTAATGAAAGGAAATTCGTTATGCCTCCGAGTACGCTTGAGCAGGTGGGGAATAGACTGTTAGCCCGTCTTCCCGAAGAGGAAATGGAACGCCTCCGGCCTCACTTAGAGCACGTTTCCTTTACGCTCGGCGAGGTCATCTACGAATCCGGCGGGCGGCAGAGCCACATCTATTTCCCGACCACCGCCATCATCTCACTGCTCTACATGATGGAGAACGGCTCGTCTGCCGAAATGGGCGTGGCGGGCAACGACGGCCTTGTCGGCATCGCACTCTTCATGGGAGGCGATACGGTGCCCAATCGCGCCGTCGTGCAGAGTGCGGGCGACGCCCTCCGGATGCAGACGAAGGTGATGCAAGAGGAGTTCGCGCAGGGCGGCACGTTTCAACGCCTGCTCCTGCGCTACACGCAGGCGTTGATGACTCAGATGTCACAAACCGCCGTGTGCAATCGCCTTCACACACTGGAGCAGCAACTCTGTCGCTGGCTGCTGCTGAGCCGCGACCGCTTGAACACGGACGAGTTGGTGATGACACAGGAACTAATCGCCAACATGCTGGGCGTGCGCAGGGAAGGCGTGACACAGGCGGCGGGGCGCTTGCAGAAGAACGGTCTGATCTCTTACGTGCGCGGTCGGATCACGATCCTCGACCGTAGCGGCTTGGAAGCGACCGTCTGCGAGTGCTACCGGGTGGTCAAAGACGAGTACGACCGTCTGCTCGGCTGATTAAAAGCGAGGCCGGACGACAATTCGCCTTGCGGCCTCTGCTTTCGCCTTTCAACTTTCACCTCTCAACTTTCGCCTCTCAGCTTTCGTCTCTCAACTTTTGCCTTCGCGCTTTCACCTTTTGCCTTACAATACTCCGCATGTCGGAACGCACCGCCGCCGTCGCCGCCGCAGCAGGCACGCTCTACCTAGTTGCCACGCCCATCGGTAATCTCGAAGACATCACGCACCGCGCGCTGCGCGTGCTCGGCGAAGTTGACATCGTCGCCTGCGAAGACACGCGCCACACGCGCACGCTCCTGAACCATTTCCGCATCGCCGCCAAGACCGTCAGCTACCACGAGCACAACGAACACGAGCGCGCCGTCGAACTCACCGCGCGGCTCTCGGAAGGCGCAAGCGTCGCACTCGTCTCCGACGCGGGCACGCCCGCCATCAACGACCCCGGCTTTCGTCTCGTGCGCGCCTGCGTCGAACGCGGCATACGCGTCGTGCCCGTGCCCGGCGCGACGGCCTTCGTCGCCGCGCTCATCGCTTCGGGTCTGCCGACCGACGAATTTTACTTCGCCGGTTTTCTCCCCGCGCGCACTCACGCGCGCCGCCTGCGCCTCGCCTCGCTGCGCTCCATCGCCGCCACGCTCATCTTTTACGAAGCGCCGCACCGCATCGGCGTCGCGCTCGCGGACGCGCGCGAAATCCTGGGCGAGCGCGAAGCGGCGGTCGCGCGCGAACTCACCAAACTCCACGAAGAGATCGCGCGCGGTCGTCTCACAGACCTCGCCGCGCGCTTCTCCGTCGCGGGCGGGGCGCGCGGCGAGATGGTGCTCATCATAGACCGCACGGTGATCGCCGAAACCAGCGAAGGCGTGGAGCAAACACCTGACATCGCCGCGCTCGTCGCCGCGTTTGAAGGCGAAGGACTCGATCCGCGCGCCGCCCTCAAACGAGCCGCGCGCACGCTCGGCCTCACGCGCGACGAAGCCTACCGTCGCCTCGTCGCCGCACGCGCCGAAGGCAAGCGCGAATAAGTTTTATATCCGTTATGAATAACTCGAACAGGAGACACGAAGATGCAAGAGAAGGATGAACAGGCCGAAACCTTTAACGAAGACCAGCGGGAGATGTTCCAGAACCCCGACACCAAGCTCGGCGAGACGCGCCCGCGCACGCCCGGCACGCAAAACGCCCCGCCCGCTCCGTCCACCGCCGACGATGATAAAGCTGGCGGAGATGTCGCCAACCAGAAACTCGACAACCCAGACTTGCTCTAGTTTCATTGTTCGAGCCGAGCGCGGATAAAGAGGAGTTGTCACGTTGCCGCCGCGATGGATTCTTCAACGATTCATCCGGCCATAAAGTAGGCGGCGGAAGGCTTGTCAGTCGTCCGTTTTCTCCGAGACTTCGCGCAGGGCTTCCAGTTCGGGCAGGACAAGCAAGTCTTTGGTGCGTCCGGCGGCGCGCTTTGACACGATGAGAGCGTCGAGCGAAAGCACACGGCATTGCAGGCCAAAGAGAGCGAGCACCACTGACGCGTCGCGCACATCATTATAATCTCCGAGTCCGGTCACCTCGCCCAGCAAATCAATGTTGCCCAGATCGGTGACGAACGTGAAGTTTGTCCCCTGTTGTAGTGTCTGCTCGTCCCACACGAAGGGCAGGTTGGATGGAAAATCACGCGGGCGGGGATGATAGGGCGCGAGCGCGGCGCTGAGGCGTTCGATGTTTTCCCGCGTGCGTGCGTAACACACATCAAGATCGAATGTCAGGTACGAAGACCCGTGAGCGCTGATGGCAACACCGCCGATAATAACGAACTCAATCCGATGCTGCGTCAACAGTCGTAAAGTCTGCTCGACTTGGATCATTAGCTTTAACACCTTGACGCGTGAGACCTGCGCGCATGGCTTCAATCTCGATCATCGCTTGCTGAAGCTGTCGCAGACGTTCTTCCGGCGTGAGTCTTAAGCGTTGAAGCAGCAAAGTCAGATCAATGCCGAAGTCGCGCGCCGCCGCCGCTGCGCTGCCGGGCGGTGGATTGAGCAAGTGTTCTTCGACATTTTTATTCATCTTTGCTGTCCCGTCTCGCGAATGCCTCGCATGCATTCTATCAGACTTTGCTCACCCTGCCGCGCCCGCGTCTTTCAACAACTTGTCGAGCCACAGGTTCGCCAGTTTCTCCTGCACGGTGTTGGCGCGGAGGCGGTCGTTGAGATTTTTGAAGTCAACGTGGTCGAGCAGTTGATCCTGATTGAAGCAGGAGAAGACGAACGACTCCGCGCCCGTCTGCGGGTCAACATGGCGCTGCAAGCACTGCGCGCAGACTTCTTTCATCATGCACTGCATCGGGCTGTTGATCGAGCCGACGCCGACGTGCGCGGCGTTGAAATGCGCGGCGAGCGTGCCGTGACGCGCGGCCTTCACCGCCGCCATCATGCGATCCGAACCGATGGCAATGATGCGTTCGACCTCGCGCAGGTCGAAGAGCGGCTCGCCGAGCTTGCCTTCGGCGTAAGCCCTGATCGCCTCGACGATGTTGCCGCGATAGTGCCTGTCCTCTGCGCGGCGCGGTTCGATTTCAGCACCCGTGTCCGTCGCCCAGATGATTTGATCGGTCGCCGCTTCGATCTCTTCGCGCTTGAAGAGGTCTTCGCCCTTTTTGTAGCCCGCGAAATAGACGACGCGACAATCGTTGTCCCTGAGAGCGCGCGCAATCGAGAAGAGCACGGCGTTGCCGAGTCCGCCGCCCGCGAGCAAGACCGTTTCGTTCGACGGTATCTCCGTCGGCGTCCCCGTCGGCCCCATCACGACGACCTGCTGACCCGGTTTCAACAGCGCACACTGACGCGACGACGCGCCCATCTCCAACACGATCAAACTCAGCAACCCTTCCGACTTATCAACCCACGCGCCCGTCAACGCCAATCCTTCCATCGTCAACTTCGTGCCGCTGATGACCCTCGCGTCGGTCTCGTAATTCTGCAAACGATAGAACTGCCCCGGATGAAATTTCCGCGCCTGCATCGGCGCGCGCACCACCACGTCCACAATCGTCGGCGTCAAACGCTCGACCCTCACCACGCGCGCGATAAGCTCGTCGTCCAACCGCTCTACGAGGCGCACGAAACGCGACGACGCACGATCAGCGCCGCCCTCAAATGCCGACCCGCGCACGACGCGCGCTTCCTCTTTCTCAAACGCGCCCGTTTCATTTTCGACAGCGGCTATTTCATCCGCAAACAGCGCGCACACTTCCTCGTAACCGAACTTCGCGGAGGCCATCGCCTTGACGACGTTTCCGGCATAGACCGGATGATTGTCGCCGTAGTAAGAGATGAAGCGCCCGTCGCTTTCATACGAAGTGAAGAAGCCGCACTCGCCCTTCGCCGCCGCCACGAGGCGAAACACGCCGCCTGCTCCATCGCCGCCCGCGCGCTCGATCCTGTGCGGCGCGAAGAACTCGCCACGCTCGTCGAGTTTGAAGGTTGCGGGTCGCTCGCGCTCGTAGATCGTGTTCGGACTCGTCCCCGCCGCGACGCAGACCGTGCGCGCCGGAAGCCTCACCATTTCGCCCGAAGCCTTCCACTTCCCCGTCTCCGCGTCCCTACGCATGCGCTCGAACACCAGGGCTGCGACCGCGCCGTGCTCGTCCGCGACAGCTTCCGTCGGACTCATGTTCTCGACGTAACTGATGCCCTCTTCGAGCGACTTGACGACCTCTTCGTGGTTCAGGCGATACGCGGGCGAATCCTGCAAGCGTTTGCGATAGACGATTGAGACACCGCCCCACGCGCGCACGAGCGGCACGAAATCCGGTGCTTCACCCGCCTCCGCCGCGCGCACGCGTTCCGCCCTGACGGCACGGCCATGCGCGAGAAATTCCTCATAGACCGCGCGCTCCTCCGCGTCGAACCGCGCGAAAATTTCCTCTTCTTCAAACTCCGCGCAGAGCGCTTCGTGCCGCGCCAGAATCTTCTCGACCTGCACGGGATAATAGGCGAACAACTCCGTCGCCGTGTCAATCGCGGTGAGTCCGCCGCCGATCACAATCGCGGGCAGGCGCACCTGCAAATTGGCGAGCGCGTCCGCTTTGAACGCGCCCGTCAGTTGCAAGGCCATCAAAAAGTCGGACGCCTTACGTATGCCGCGCATGAGGTTGTTCTTCATCTGCACGATGGTCGGGCGACCCGCGCCCGTCGCAATCGCGATGTGGTCGAACCCCAACTCCCAGGCGTCTTCGATCTCAATCGTCCCGCCGAAGCGCACGCCGCCGTAGAAGCGAAAGGCTGCGCGGCGCGCGAGCGTCAGGTGAATCATCGTGAGGAAATTTTTGTCCCAGCGCACCGTGATGCCGTACTCGGACACGCCGCCGAAGCCCGCGAGCACGCGCTTGTCCAGCGGCGACTCGATCTCGCGTATGTCGCGCACCGCGCGCGGCACTACGGCGCGCCCGACGCCGTCGCCCGTCAACTCCGCGTTCAAAGGCTCGATCTTTAAGCCGTCAATGCCGACGACGCCGAAGCCTTCGTTCAGGAGATAGTGCGCGAGCGTGTAGCCTGCGGGGCCGAGGCCGACGACGAGTATGTTGCGCCCGTTGTAAGGAAGCGCGTGCGGGCGCTTGGCGTTCAGCGGATTCCAGCGCGTGAGTAACGAGTAGATTTCAAAGCCGTAAGGCAGTTGCAAAACATCCGTGAGCACGCCCGTCTCGGCCTGCGGGATGTTGACCGGCTCCTGCTTCTGGAAGATGCACGACTTCATGCAGTCGTTGCAGATGCGATGCCCCGTGCCCGGGCACATCGGGTTGTCGATCATCACGAGGGCGAGCGCGCCGATAGAATCTCCGTCGCGTTGGAGGACGTGCATCTCGGAAATCTTCTCGTCGAGCGGGCAGCCTTCGAGCAGGATGCCGAGCGGGTTGCGCTTCAAAGAGCCGTCGCGCTCGTGCAAGCCCTTCGAGCAGGAATCCTTGTCGCGCTCGTGGCAATAGAGACAGTAATGAACTTCGTCCAGCACTTCGCGCTCGCCGGCACGCCGGTCGGTCAACCCGAAGCCGTCGCGGCGTCGCAAGTTCTGTTCGAGGCCGCGCATGCGTTCGGGCAACTCCGCATCGGCGCGCTCAAGCTGAACGAGGTGCTCGTAGTTCAAAGGGTGCGGCACGCGAAAACTGACCCAACCCTTGACGCGCGACTTCGCACTTTCCTGCGTCGCATGCACCGACGCCCACGTCTCCACCAGCCGGAGCGCCGCACGCACGAACGCCGCACGCTCGTCCGGCACTTCATTTCCGCCAGCGTCAATCTCAAATTTCTTCAGCCCAACTTCCGCCTCTGTTTTAGAGACGCGCGCCAGCGCCTCCGCGATCTCGCGCAAGCCTTCGACGCCTCCCTGCTCGCTTGCTGCCGCTTCCGGCTTCATCAGAACTTCTTCCCAGGCGAGCAGGCGCACAAGCATGCGCGCCGTGCCGAGTTCCGCGTCTGTGTCGAGCGTGTCGGGAAAAACTGCGCGGCGTAACTGGTTGAGCGCGGCGTCGGTCGCGTCGGCGTCAAAGGTGAGCGCCTTTTCCGGCGGGACGCGCTTCAAAGCGCGCCGCGTGATGAAGTTCTTGAACGCGAAGACGGCATCTTGCGCTCTGATGCGTTCCGCGTGCGCCGCGCGTTCGCGCTCGACGCGGAACAGCCGCGCGACGAAACGCGAGAGGTGCGGCGCGGCGTTGATGAGCAAGTCGGATTCGGCCTTCGTGCCCTTCAAAGTCGCGCCGCGCGCCTTCGTATAATTCATCAGAGCGTCGTGGAGCGTCGGGTCGGCTTCGCGCAGTTCCGCGTAGAAGGCGGCGGTTAAGCGGCGCAGGCGTTCCGGCCTGTAGAGGTCTGCGTAGGTGAAATCAGCGATACCGAGTTGGAAATCCGCGCCCGCACCTGTCGTCGCCGACGGCGCACCCGTACTGCTGTCGAGGGAAATGTCCTGCATAAGTTCGTCTATGAATGAACCGCCTGAAATTTATAGTTCGGGAGAGACGCCACCTGAGGCCGTAGGCGCGATTCGAGCGACACGACACTCGCGCGCGCCGCCGTCTTCGCCTCCTGGCGAACGTATCATAACACCCGCCCCGCGCACGCGGTTAGGGGGTCGGGTGCGTTGGACGCTGCGGCGGCGGTAGGCTATAATCCCGCGAGTAAAATATGGGGTGTTGGTGGAATTGGTTACCACGCCGCCCTCTCAAGGCGGAGGCTACGGGTTCGATCCCCGTACACCCTATTTCGTTCCTCAAGTAAGAATCTTTTAGTTATAGAATAAACGGACTACAAAGTTAAAAGAGGCCACCGCTATTGGTGGCCTCTTTTTTTACCTCTTAATCTAAATCAGTTGCTTGCCGCCATCTTGCCTGCCCCCTTCAAATGTTTGTCGAGGAAATCGAGGATGGATTTGTAGGCGCGAATCTCGTTGGCCTTCTTGGAGAAGCCGTGGCCTTCGTCGTCGAAGACGATGTATTCGACGACGCCGTTATTCTTTTTAACCGCTTCGACGATCTCGTCGGACTCGGGCTTGATGACGCGCGGGTCGTTCTTGCCTTGCAGGACGATGAGCGGGCGGCGAATCTTGTCGGCGTGGAAGAGCGGCGAGATGGCGCGCAGATTCTCCAGATCGGTCGCGGGGTCGCCCATCTCTTTGTAGAGGGCTTTGCGGAACGACTCCCAGTAGGGCGGGATGGACTGGAGCGTACGCACCCAGTTCGAGACGCCGAAGATGTCCACGCCGACGGCGAACTCCTCGGGCTTGAAGGCGAGCGCGGCCAGGACCATGTAGCCGCCGTAAGAGCCGCCGATGATACCGATCTTCGATTCGTCAACGTAGCCGAGCGAGGCGAGATACTTTTTCGCCTCGATGCAATCCCACAAAGGCTCGCGCCCGTGCTTGCCGTCATCAGCGGCGAAGAAGGTCTTGCCGTAACCGCTCGAACCGCGATTGTTGACGCCGAGGATGACGTAGCCATGATTGGCGAGATACTGCATGAACGCGCTGTAGCCGGTGCGCGTCTGGCCGCCGGGGCCGCCGTGCACCCAGACGAGCGCGGGCGCTTTATTTTGCGCGCTCGCCCCGTGCGGCTTGTAGAGGATCGAGGGCACTTCCATGCCGTCGAACGATTTGTAGCGAATCACTTCGGAGTTGACGAGGTCGGCGGGGTTGATCTCGGGGTTGAGGCTCGCGGTCAGCTTCGTCACTTTGCGCGTGGCGAAATCGTAAACGTGCAGGTCGCTCGGGGAGCGGTCGCCGTTCAGGTAGAAGGCCATCTTTTGTTCGCTGCGCGAGATATTGACGCCCGTGATGTCGCCGTTCGGCAGTTGCGGGAGCGCGACGGGTTTGCCGGTCGCCTGTTCGTAAATCTTGATCACGGTGCGCGCGTCCTGGTTGATGGCGACGACGCGGTATTTGCCGTTGTGCGAAAAATAGGTGTACATCACGTCCCACGGGGCGCGCTCGACAACCTCCGTCTTGCCGCTCGCCAGATCGTAGCGCGCGACGTGTGCGAACTCGCTCTGCTCGTCCGTCAGGTAATAGAGGTGACGCGAGGCGGGGTCGAACGACTGCGGGCTGAAATTGATCTCGCCCTTGTGCGGCGTGAGATGTTTCAACTCCTTCGTCGCCGTGTTGTAGAGATACATGTCGCTGTCGGTGGTGGTGTTGGGTTTGACGAAGGCGAGATATTTTTCGTCGTTGGAGATGTCGCCGAGAGCGTAGCCGACTTCGTTTTTGAAGAGCAGGGTCGGCTTGAAATCGGCGATGCTCATTTTGAAGATGTCGAAGTAGCGCGGGTCGCGTTCGTTCGTCGAGTAATAAAACGATTTCAGATCGAAGCTCCAGCCCAGGAAATTGGCCTTGACTTTGTCGCCGGGCGTGAGGTCTTGCTCACGTCCGTCGGCGGACATCACGTAGAGGTGGCTGTTTTCGTTGCCGCCGCGATCATATGTGTAGAGGATGCGCGAGTCGTTGGGGAAATAGGAGACGGCGTAGGTGCTCTCTTTGGTCGAGCGCGTGAGTTGCTGCGGCGCGCCGCCCGCCGTCGAGATCGTATAGACGTTGAAGATGCCGGTCTTGTTGCTGGCGAAGAGAATCTGTTTTTCGTCGGGCGAGAAGGACGCGCCCGTGATGCGGGTCGTATCCATGAACTGCTCGATGGTGTATTGCCTGACCGGCGCGGCGGGCTTCTTCTGCGCCTGCTGCGCGTAGTGGGCGGGCGCGGCCAACGCCGTCGAGAGAAGGACAAACGCAAAGAGGAGCGGCGCGACGCGTGCGCCGTTTTCGTTCGAGCGGGGAGACGTTCGGGGTTTGGCTAGATTCATAAATCCTTCCTTTGCTCGGGGTGTAGTGTCCGTTGGATATACGACGAAGACGGGGCGCGAGTTTTGCAACAGCCGACGCGCTCCGGTAAAGAACCGCTCAAGCAGCCGCAGAGAAATCTCAAATGCGCTCTCTGAATATAACGGCGGGCGTCTGAAATATTTTACACCCTTCACGCGTATTATGCGCGACGGCAAAACGGAGACGGTCGCCTCACGTGCGCGTGAGGCGACCGTCTCCGTGTTAAAGCCCTTGCGAGAAGCGGCGCGGTCAGTTGATGACTTCGCCGTAGTCCGTGAGTTGGGTCGTGACTTGCGACTTGTCGCCGACGACGACGATTGCCATGCGTTCGCTCTTAAGGTACTCGCGCGCGATGCGTTGCACTTCCTGCGGGGTGACGGCGAGGACGTTCTGCACGTAGTTGGTCAGGTAAGTTTCGGGAAGTTTGTGCAGATCGAGGAAGGCGAGTTGGCCGATGATGCCCTGGCGCGAGGAGTTCTGGATGGTGAAGACGCCCGCGAGATAATTCTTGATGCCCTGCAACTCGGCTTCGGGCGGCGGCTCTTTTTGCAGCCGCTCGATCTCGAAGAAAATCTCCTTGAGCGAAGGGCCGGTCACGGCGGTCGTCACGTCGGCAACCTGCACCCAGTAGGCGTCGCGGTAGTGCGTCGAGATGGAACTGTTGGGCGAATAGGTGTAGCCCTTCTGCTCGCGTATGTTCGAGGTGATGCGCGAGGCGAACGAACCGCCGAGCAGTGAGTTGGTCACGATCATCGCGACGTAATCCTTGTGGCTCGGATCGACGACGGGCAGGCCGAGATAGACCGTGGACTGCGGCGCGCCCGGACGGTCGATCAAATGTATCTTGCGCGCGGAGACGGGCTTCGGGATGTTTTCGTAAACTCCCGCGCCGCGCTCCCA
>DATHBB010000311.1:0-3378 GCA_035296385.1 Pyrinomonadaceae bacterium
TCGTCACGCCGTAAGAGCCGACCGCCGCGCCGTAAATCCAGTTGACTTCGTGCTTCACGCAAGCATCGTTCAGGAGGTAGCGCGTCGCGAAGTTGTCCGTGCCGTCCAACACGAGGTCGCAGCCCGCGACGAGTTGTTCGACGTTCGCGTGATGCACGTCCGCGACGTGCGGCTCGACCTCCACGTCCGAGTTAATCTCGTTGATGCGGCGCGCGCACGCCACAGCCTTCGGCACGCGTTCGCGCGCGTCGCGCTCGGTGAACATCGTCTGCCGCTGCAAATTCGACTCCTCTACGAAATCACGATCCGCGATCCGCAGACGCCGCACGCCCGCGCGCGCCAGAGCCTCCGCCTGCGACGACCCCAACGCGCCGCAACCCACCACGAGCACACGCGCCGACGCGAGCCGCGACTGCCCTTCCCTGCCGATGCCCGCGAATAAAATCTGCCTGCTGTATCGCTCTTGCATAAAAAATAGAGGTCAGAGGTCAGAGGCTAGAGGTCAGAAGGCGGTAAGAATCAGTTCTTGTTTTTAACTGATCTCTAATCTCTAAACCTGTGACCTCTGCTCTTCTGCTGCCGCGCGCATCACTTCGAGCGGCGCGTCCTCGCCCGTCCATAATTTGAATTGCGCGGCGGCCTGCGCGACGAGCATCGGGAGTCCGCCCAGAATCGTCTCGCATCCTGCCTCGCGCGCTTCGCGCATGAAGCGCGTCTCGACGGGATTGTAAACGAGATCGTAGGCCGCGCGCGCGCCGCGAAGTTGAAGGGCGGAGGCGGGCGTCTCCTGAACGCGCTCGCCGAGCGTGCCGAGCGGCGTCGTGTTGACGACGAGGTCAAGGCCGTCGAAGCGCGCGCCGTCGAGCGCATGATGCGCGGCGTCAAACTTTTCCGCCGTCGCGCGTGCGCGTTCAATGTCGCGCGCGAAGACGACAGTTTGCGCTCCGGCCTCGCGCAAACTCCACAACAGAGCGCGCGCCGCGCCGCCCGCGCCGAGCACCGCGACACGCGCGCCGCGCAACTCGATCAAGTTCTTGAGCGGCGCGAGCGCGGCGTCGGCGTCCGTGTTGTGGCCTGTGAGCGCGTCCGCCGCAAAGACGACTGTGTTGACCGCGCCGATCTCGCGCGCCGCCGGTTCGATTGAGTTGAGCAGCGGGAGGATCGCGCTCTTGTGCGGCGCGGTGACGCTCAGGCCGCGCAGGTTCCAGACGAGTTCGCGCGTCTGCGGGTGCGCCATGCGCCGCATGAAGGCGCGCGCGTCGCCGACTTCAAAGGGGATGTAAACGGCGTTCATCTTGCGCGCGGCGAACGCGGCGTTGTGCATGTGCGGCGAGAGGGAGTGCACGACGGGCGAGCCGACGAGTCCCATGATCTCTGTGCGCGCGTCGATAAGGTGGACGCGGTAGAGATCGCGCAACTCGCGTGCGCGCGGCTGGCCGGGCGCGCCCGGTTGTTCGCCGTCGAGCGCGCCGAAGGTGAGATATGCGCCGCGCGCGGGCGCGAGAATGCGCGTCGCGAGTCCGGCCTCGCCCATCGCGACGGCGATCATCTCGCGGCCTGCGCCGCGCGCGCGTTCGAGCAGGCGAAAGACGGGGAGGCAGTCTGTGATGTCGTGCGCGCGCAGCGCGAGTTTCAGGATGCGGGCGGGCGTGTCGAGCATGCGCGCGAAAATATTTTCGAGGTCGGGGGGAAGACCCGCGAAGTCGTGATGCGAGCAGATGACTTTGTTCCAATCGATCAACTTCGCGCTGCGCTCGCTTTCGCGTTCTTTGAGGAGCGCGGCGAGGTCCAGTTCCAGATCGGCGTAGTCGGCGCGCTCGTCAGCGGGCGAAAAATTCTCCGACCAGAAGCGCATGCGCCGCGCGATATTTGCGTCGCGCGCGCCGCCCTGTGCGGCGGGCCGGAAGGTGAGTATGTGCGGGCGCGTGCGTGCTTGAAAGAGCGCGGGGAGTGCGCGCGTCGCAAGCTCAAGCTGCGCTTCGTCTTCCAGACAGTCCATGCGCAACTCGACGAGGTCGCAGACTTCCGACGCACGCGCGACGGCGGCGCGCAACTCTGCGGCGCGTCGCACGCAGACGGGAACACAGAGGCGTACGCTCGTGTCGGTCGTCATGGGAAAGGTCGGAAGTGAGATGATTGCATGTTCGCGCGCGTTCTTCGCGTGCCCGTGCGTTCTGTGCGTGCACGCGCGGCGCGCGGCGTTTATGTTCACGCCGTGGCACGAAGAAATTCGCTATTGACGATCTTTTTCGAGCAGCTTCGTAGTGTTTTCGGTGACGCTTGAGGGCGTGTAGATGTCCGGTCTGACGCGTTGCGGCGGGAGTTCGGCGGCGCGCGGCGCGGCGGAGAAGGCGGGCGGCACGTAGGCACCGCCCGCCTGGAGCCGCTTCGATTTTTGATACTGGTCGAGGCGCGCCAATTCGGCGACGCCTGTGCCGAGCGAACCGGCAGCCGGGATGAGCAGCCAGAACCACCAGATTTGACCCGCGATCTGCCAGACGTTGCGCACCGAGAGCGCGACGATGATGAAGGCGATGCCGATGAAAAGTTTGACGACGCCGCTCGTCAAATTCGGCGGGTCTTCCTCTTCACGCTCTTTCGCAGGCTTGTGCTGATTGCCTTCGACAACCGCGTCGGGCAAACGCCCCTGCAAAGCCTGCGGCACGAGGCTCACGTTCGCGCCGCACCCGCGACAAAAACTCGCATCCTCCGCGTTTTGTGTTCCGCATTTCGGACAATACATTTTTCAGAGTCTCCTTAGCGCGCCGTGTTTCTACAGGTCGTTCATGCGGGCGTTAAATTCAAATGTCCTTCGCGCCGCTTTTGAGTGGCGCGTCGAGGTGGCGCGTCGTCATCTCGGTCACGCTCGGGGGCGGGTTCGAGATGATCTCCGCCGTGTCGGGCGACGCGAGTTCTTTGAAGCCCGACGCGCCTCCGGCGAACTGCGCGGGGCTGGCGTGCCCGTCGAAGCCGGTCGGCGGCGACGTCAAGCTCAGTCGCTCCTGTCGCGCGCGTATAAGTTGACCGATGCCTTCGCCGAAAGAGGAGAGCGCGGGGATGATGAACCAGATCGTCACCCAGAAAGCCCCGCGAAAGACGGTGAGGCCGATGAGGAAGATGATGAGCAGCGCGATCCCCTGAAAGATATTCTTCAATCCGGCGTCAATGGTCGCGGGCGCGCGCTTCTTTTTCTTCCTCGCGCGCGCCAGGGCTTCGCCCTTATCCGTGCCGACGCTCGCGGGCAGAATCCCCTGCAAAGCCTGTGGCACGAGGCGTATGTCCGCGCCGCACGCGCGGCAGAACTTCGCGTCGTCTAAATTTTGCGCCGCACATCGCGGACAGTACATGCGTTACTCCTCGTTGGGGGAAAGCGTTGGG
>DATHBB010000312.1:0-40584 GCA_035296385.1 Pyrinomonadaceae bacterium
CGGACGCGCCCGACTCTTCGGCTAGTATGGCGTGGCGCGGGTAGTGGCTGCGTATGCGCTCGACGATCAAACGCTCGGCTGCCAAGTCCGACTCGGTGACGAGATCAATATCGCCCTTGTGCGTCACCTCCAGCGACGCGCGCCCGAACCGTTCGCCCAACACGCGCCCCGCCTCGCGCGCCGTCTCAATCGCGAAATCCAGCAAGTCTGAAATCCTCCGTTTCGAGTGTCGGGCGACGACTTCGCACGCGCACTCATGCTTGATCTTCGTAAACGAAGAACTCGGTTTTCTCACCCTCTAAAAATTTCTCTACGAGCGGCCTCACTTCACCTTCCCAATCCAGCCCCGCCGCAATCCGTGGCAGCGCGACGCTCCCGACCTTGTGCTTGATGCAATAACGCGCCAGTTTGCGCAAGCCCCGATTCAGAAACGACGCCGAGACTCGATCCGCCTCGGCGAGCGCCGCGATAAAAATAACGCCCGGACGATTCTTCCCCGGCGCGACGACGAACAGGTCGCCGCCCTGAAACTTATTGCCCCGCGTGAACTGTCTCAGGTGCTTCTGCACCTCCGGCCACTTGGAGGAAACCTTCGCCGCCGCTCCGCCGCCCGCGCCCTCCGGCGCACCCGTCACCACGCCGAGCGCGATAAAATCCGAGTTCGCGCGCAGAATATCGCCTGAGATGAATTTGATCATTTTGTTCTAAACAGCAAATTGAAGAGAGACGTATAACGCCCAAACACAGCCGCGCCGAGCGAACAGCCCGTAACCTAACCACCCGAGCGCCACGATGAAAGGAATGCTACCCGAGCGGCGGCTGGAATGAGTTGTTCGGTAGTGCGCTCGCGCGAGCCTCCGGCCTGTGAACGGCTACTGGTAAAGCTTGCCGTTGTGCTCTATCCAGCCCGCCGGGTGACGTTTGTTCGGGTCGCGGTGTGTCCAGTGAATCACGCCGCCTTTGGCGTTCCATTCATACTCGCCGCTGAACGATACCACGTCGCCTTTGCGAAGTCCGACAACTCTCGGCGCCAGATCGATGTTGTGCGAGATGAGCAGCGTCTGACCCGAGGCGAGCGCCACGATGAAGCGCTGATGCCGGCTTCCGTCGTTGTCGTCCGACAGCACCCTTTGAACGACGCCCTGCCCCTCCATCTGAACGTTGCTCTTACGCTGCTCGAAGGCGCGCGCAAGTGCTTCATCGCCACCCGAGAATGCCGGGGGCGACCTACGAGGCTTACGAATGCGGGATTTCTGTGTGGCTTCAGCCTTGAAACCATACGAATCATCGTGTAGAGGGGCGCTCAAAAGAAGACTGAGGCCGAAGATAAGCGAGATAAGTTTAGGCGTATTTGACATCAATCATTGCCCTCCGAGTTAGCCGTCTCAATACTATTGTGCCGCACGCAGGCGGCGCGCGGCGAGTTTGAGAACTTCCTGGACTTGCGCGTTCCAGTAAGGCCATGTGTGCGCGCCGGGGAGTTGGCGGTATTCGTGCGGGATTTTGCGTTTGAGCAGGAGTTCGGATAGTGCGCGGTTGGAGCCGATGAGAAAATCTTCCGTGCCGCAGTCGAAGTAGATGTAGGGGAGCGCGTTGAAGCGTTCGGGCGGCAGGTTGGCGAAGAGTTTGAAGAGATCGTTTGCGGCGCGTGTGGGGCTGTCCATCGCGCCGTAGGTGCGCGCGATGGAGGGTTTGACGAAGGCGAGCAGTTTCGGATCGCTTGCGTCCCATGAGGCCGCGTCGAACGCGCCGCTCAGCGAGGCGGCGAGCGCGAAGCGTTCGGGGTGTTTGACGCCGAACTTCAGAGCGCCGTAGCCGCCCATCGAAAGCCCCGCGACGGCGCGTGCGTCGCGCGCGGGCAGAGCGCGAAATTTGCGCTCCACGTCGGGGATCAACTCTTCAAGAATATAAGTCTCGAACTTCTCGTCCGGCGCGGTCGCGCTGTCCGTGTACCAGCCGTCCTGGCCTTCGGGCGTGACGATGATGAGACGATACGCGGCGGCGTGTTCCACGAGGCGCGTGCGGGAGACCCAATCACCCGAACCGCCCGCGAGTCCGTGCAGCAAGTAAACGACCGGATACTTCGTGGCGCGCGTTTGCGGCGCGTCGTAGAGCGGCGGCAGGACGACGTTGTAAGGCAGCGCTTTGCCGACGAGTTTGCTCTCGAATCTGACCGCCTCAACGCGCGCTGCCGTGCCGACGGTTTGCGCCTGACACGAAGAGACGAGAACGAACAGCGCGAAGAAATGAAAGGCGAATCGCGCGCAGAGGAGACCGGGGCGCATCCGTCTCAATACTTTTCCCGTGCGCACTATTTTCAAACCCCCACCGTCTTGAGAAATTCTTCGAGGTCGGCCTTCTTGAGCAGTGTCAGGAATTGCCGTTTCCGCCTGTGATATTTCGTTCCACCAGCGCGGCCAGCCTGTCAAGACGCGCATCAGTCTCCGCCCCACGCGCCTTGGCTTCAGCTATTAATTTATCAGTGCGCGCGTTGGATTCAGCTATTCTCCGGTCGGTGCGCGCGTTAGACTCGGCTATTATTTGGTCGGTGCGCGCGTTGGACTCGACTATCTCTCGATGTGTGCGCTCTTGCGTCGCCGCCAAACCTTCCATAGTGCGCGTCACGATCTCGATGAAATGTGATTGTGTCTTCGCGTAGATTTGCAGTTGCTTATTCGTCTCAGTAACTTGTGCGGTCAATTCATCCAGTCGCACCTGATGATTGGCCTGGCCTTGCAAAAGGAATTCAATCGCGCGTTCCATTTCTTCACCGGTCATAATTCGTCACCTCGATTTAATGCACACGGTCTATCTCTCCACGGTGGGAACTCATCAGGCGTCGAGCATCGGGACGTTGATGCCTTTCGTGCGCGCGGTCTCTTCGGCTTCCTCGTAGCCAGCATCGACGTGGCGTGCGACGCCGAGGCCGGGGTCGTTGGTGAGCACGCGGTTGAGGCGTCGCGCGCCTTCCGGCGTGCCGTCGGCGACGGAGACTTGTCCGGCGTGGAGCGAGTAGCCGATGCCGACCCCGCCGCCGTGGTGGAAGGAGACCCACGACGCGCCGCTCGCGGTGTTCAAAAGCGCGTTCAGGATGGGCCAATCGGCGACGGCGTCTGAGCCGTCGCGCATGGCTTCCGTTTCGCGGAAAGGCGAGGCGACCGAACCCGTGTCCAGATGATCGCGACCGATGGCGACGGGCGCTTTCAAGTCGCCGCGATTGACGAGATCGTTGATCCGCTCGCCCATCTCCGCGCGTTCGCCGTAGCCGAGCCAGCAGATGCGCGCGGGCAGTCCTTGAAACTGCACGCGTTCGCGCGCGAGGCGCAGCCAGCGGTTGAGTGTCGCATCTTCGGGGAAGAGTTCGAGTGCGAGGTCGTCAGTGCGGCGTATGTCTTCCCGGTCGCCGGAGAGTGCCACCCAGCGAAACGGCCCTTTGCCTTCGCAGAAAAGCGGGCGTATGTATTCGGGCACGAAGCCGGGAATCTCGAAAGCGTCGGCGCACCCTGCGTCGAAGGCGAACTTGCGTATGTTGTTGCCGTAGTCGAAGGCGATTGCGCCCGCGCGTTTCAAGGCGAGCATGGCTTCGACGTGCCGCGCCATAGATTCGGTCGAGCGCGCGATGTATGCGCCCGCGTCGCGTGCGCGCAACTCTTCGGCTTCTTCGAGACTCAACCCGGCGGGCACGTAGCCGCCGAGCGGATCGTGCGCGCTCGTCTGATCCGTGATGACATCAACTCTGACGCCGCGACGCACTATCTCCGGCAGCACATCGGCGCAGTTGCCCACGAGGCCGACGGAGACGGCGCGCCCTTGCTCGCGCGCGTCTTCGCAGATTCGTAGAGCATCGTCGAGCGTGAGGGCGAGGCGGTCGCAGTAGCCCGTCTGCACGCGGCGTTCGATGCGCGCGCGGTCAACGTCTATGCCGAGAAAGACCGCGCCGTTCATCGTCGCGGCGAGCGGCTGCGCGCCGCCCATGCCGCCCATGCCGCCGGAGACAATAAGTTTTCCCGTGAGCGTCCCGCCGAAGTGACGGTCGGCCATTGCTGCGAACGTCTCGAACGTGCCCTGCACGATGCCTTGCGTGCCGATGTAAATCCAACTGCCCGCGGTCATCTGCCCGTACATCATCAGGCCGCGCCGTTCGAGTTCGTGAAAGTGCTCCCAGTTTGCCCACGCGCCGACGAGGTTCGAGTTGGCGATCAAAACGCGCGGCGCATACTCGTGCGTGCGGAAGACGGCGACGGGTTTGCCGGACTGCACGAGCAGCGTCTCGTCGTTTTCGAGTTGTTGCAACTCGCGGACGATTGAATCGTAGGCCGTCCAGTTGCGCGCGGCGCGCCCCGTGCCGCCGTAGACGACCAGATCGTCCGGGCGCTCGGCCACCTCCGCGTCCAGATTGTTCATCAGGCAGCGCAAGGCCGCCTCCTGATGCCAGCCCTTGCAGTTCAACTTCGCGCCGCGCGGCGCGCTGATTTTTCTCGACTCGCTCATGTTGGAATAATTGCGGCGCGACACTCTTGAGAGCTTGCACGCAAGACGCCGCCAAGCGTTACAAGGCAAACGACTGAGTAGCAATCAACCGGCGATTGACGACGGGCAACCGGCAGCAGACGACCGCCGTGCAGCGTCGCCTTATTCGTTCTTAAAACTCTTGACGAAGTTGTCGAACCAGCCGCCGCCCTGTCGAGACATTTCTTCCAACTCACCCTTGTCGAGCCAGATGCCGTCGCACTTCTCGCAGCGGTCAATGACCACCGAGCCGCGCGTCTCTTCCAGCAGCGCGCCGTGGCCGAGCGGGCACTGACGCCCCGCCGCGTGGCCGCTCGCCGCCGCTTCCGCCGCCAACTGCTCGCGCAACTTGTCGAGCGTCTCGCGCTCCTTGCGCCGGAAGTACTCGTCTTCGAGCGCCTTGCGCCGTTCATCGAAAATCTCTGACATGGTTTCGTCTCCTCTGGAATGGATCACGCGCGGCTCGCGGCCTCGCCCTCGTTGAGCGTGGACGCCGACGCCGGAGCGCGCGTGTAAAGTTCGGACACGAATTGTAATAACAGAAAACGGCGTGCGTGCGCCACTCTCTCGCTTGCTTCGCGCGCGCCGCGAGCATATGCTGCCAGCATCCGCCCCCTGCTATCTTTATTTTGCGGACACTCGGAAACTTACGTAGGAGACCGTCTCATGGCACTCAGCCCGCGCGCACGCGTCTCGCTGCTGGCGGCAACCCTGCTGCTGGCGCTCGCCGCGCTCGTCTGGTATCTCAGCAAAGCAAGCCCGACGCCCGTGACGCCGATCACGCCGCCCGCCGCAACGAGCGAACTTCCCGCAGCGACCGGTGACGCGAACCCCAGCGCCTCTCCCGCCGCGACAATCGCACCGACCGAGAGCGCGCAGTCGCAAAACGTTTCCACGTCAGTTGAGCCTTCGACATCTCCGACGGGCACGCCCGCGCCCGCCGCGCCGCAAACAACGCCCGCGCCCGTCTCTTCGGCGGACGCGCACGCGACGAGTTCGGCGAGCGCGCAACTTGTGGTTCCGGTGGCGGGCGTCCGTCCCGAACAACTCCAGGACACCTACACGCAGTCGCGAAGCGAGGGGCGCACGCACAACGCCATAGACATCATGGCCGCGCGCAACACGCCCGTCCTTGCCGCCACCGACGGCACGATTATCAAACTCTTTAACAGCGAACGCGGCGGCATCACCCTCTACCAACTCGGCACGGACCAACGCACCGTCTATTACTACGCGCATCTCGAACGCTACGCCGACGGCATCACCGAAAACCGCTTCGCGCGGCGCGGCGAAATTATCGGCTACGTCGGCGACAGCGGCAACGCCGGACGAGATAACTGCCACCTGCATTTCTCCATCTGGACAGTCAGCGATCCCAAACGCTTCTGGGAAGGCGAGAACGTCAACCCCTATCCGCTATTGACGAAACGATAAAGCTTTGTCAGTTGTCAGTAGTCAGTTGTTTAGTGACTATCACAGAAGTTGCTAAAGACGGTCTCGAACAACGGACAACGGGCAACGGACAACTGACTACTGGCAAAGATCAACTGACAGCTTTTCATTCCCCGCCGTCCGTTTATGGTGCGAGCGCGGGCGCGCGTGCGTGTTGATAAAGTGTGAAAAGGCGGGGATTAGCGGCGTTGCGGCGGGGGAACGGGTGTTGCTATGAAGTGCGGGGTTGCGCCGACGTGCGCTGCGCGCAGGTGTTTGCGAGCGCGTGCGAGGCGGCGGGAGAAAGTTTTTAGCGGAGGAGTTGAAGGAAGTATGAAAAAAGCTTGGCGTGTAGCGTGCGTGGCGTGTTGCCTGTTCGCTCTCTTCATTTTCGGCGGTTGCCAGACCGCTCCGGTGGTAAACGTCAATTCAACGGCGAGTGCGACGCCGTCGCCCGCCGCGACCGTCGCGCAGCCGGGCGCGGCGGCCAACTCGAACAATTTCCCTCTGACGCTCCCCGTGGTTGACGCGTTATTTGAGGATGCAAACTTTGCGACAAATTTGAAGTCCGAGTTGCAACTGACCGACGAGCAGGTCGAGCGCCTGCGCAAAACCGCGCGCGAGGAGACCGGACGCCTGCGTGAGACCGAGACGGGCGAGCACAGCGGCACGACGACCGCCGCGCGCGAGCGCGCCCTCGAACAGATCAAGGCAGCGCTCGGCGAGGAGAAGGCCGCGCGCTTCGTTGAGTTCGCGCACGCGCGTTGGGCGAACGGCGGCATGAACGGCGCGGCGGGCGGGTCGAACGCATCAGTCGGCGGCAAGCCGAACGCCGTGCCGTCCGATACGCGTATCGTCGTCAACGCGCCCGCTTATCGCATGGACGTGTTCGAGGGCGGGCAACTCGTGAAGACTTACAAGGTCGGCATCGGCTATCCGGAATTCCCGTTGCCGACGGGCTTGCGCCGCGCCGAGACGATCATCTTCAACCCGACGTGGACGCCGCCCGACGAGCCCTGGGTCGAGTCGCCTTCGAGCAAGGTCAAGGTCGGCGAAAAGGTTGACGCGGGCAGCCCTCTGAACCCGCTCGGCCTCGTCAAAATTCCCATCGGCTCGCCCTCGCTCATACACGGCGGGAAGGCTGCGGCCAAACTCGGCACGTTCGCCTCGCACGGCTGCGTCGGTCTGACCAATACGCAGGTGCAGGACGTGGCGCGCCTGCTGGCGAAACTCGGCGGCGCGCAGTTGACGGACGAAGATGTGACGACCTACGCCAAGAATCGCAGCGACACCAAAGAGCTTAAACTCGAACGCCCCGTGCCCGTCGAACTGCGCTACGAAACCATCGTCGTCGAAGACGGCAAACTACACATCTACCGCGACGTTTACGACCGCGACACGAACACGGAAGAGAATCTGCGCGCCGTGCTCGAAGCTAATGGCGTCTCATTGGACAGTCTGACCGAAGCCGAACGAACAAAAGTCCTGGACGCGCTCCGGCAGATGGCGCGCGACGCGAAGGGCAACCCGACTGACGGCCAACCCGAAGCCTCGCCTTCCGCGACGCCCGAAGCCGCCAACAAGAACGGCAACAAGAACGCGAACAAAAAGGCCGACGCCGAAAACGCTAAAGTGACGCGCACGATCAAAGGTCAGAAAGAGATCGTCATCGAGATCGCTGCACTTAAAGGCAAAGGCTATCCCGCGCCGGTCGCGCTCGATGCGGGCGGCGGCGCGGCGAAACCTGCGAGCGAGAAGAAAGGGAAGCGCGGCTAAGCCTGACGAGTCTCAACTCGGTTGAATGCCTTGCAGAAGCATTCACCGCAGAGGCGCAGAGCAAAGCCGCAGAGGGGCGCAGAGAGATCATTTAAGTCTCTGCGCCCCTCTGCGGCTTTGCTCTGCGCCTCTGCGGTGAGTCCCTTCTAAACAATCACTCACGCGCCGCATGACGAGTTGATGAAACTCCGCAGCGCTTCGTAAATCGCCGCGCCGCCGATGTCGAACGTGAGATTGTGCGGCGCGTTCTTCACCTCGTAGAACTGTTTCGGCGCGTGCGCCGCGTCGAACAGGCGGCGTCCGAGCCGGTAAGGGATCACGTCGTCGGCCTCGCTGTGGATGAAAAGTTTCGGGCACGAGACGTGCGCGATCTTCGAGAGCGAATCCATCTTCGTGCGAATCAGGAAGCGCGGCGCAAGCGGCATGACCTCCGCCGCCATGTCCGCAATCGAAGTGAAACTCGACTGCACGATGAGGCCGCACGCCTGCACTTTGCTCGCCAGATCGATTGCCACCGCGCCGCCGAGCGATTCGCCGAAGAGGACGATGCTCGCGGGCGGAATGCCGCGCACCGTCGTCAGGTAATCCCACGCCGCGCGCGCGTCCGCGTACAAGCCCTGCTCGGACGGGCGGCCTTCGCTCTTGCCGTAGCCGCGATAGTCTATGATGAAAACGTTGACGGGCAGTTTCACCAATTCGTCTATGATGTCGTAGCGGTGCGAGAGATTGCCCGCGTTGCCGTGCAGGAAAAGGAGCGTCCGGCGAGTCTTGACGGGTTCGAGCGTGCGCGCCGCGCCCGCTCCTCCGCCGCGCACGACCTGCGGCGTGCAGAACCAGCCGTGCAGGCGCACACCGTCCGAGGCCGTGAGTTGCACGTCTTCCACGCCCGCCACGATCTCGCCCTCACGCGCACGCGACTCGCCGCGCTGCCAAATCCCCTCCGGATACTTCGACGGAAAGTAGATGAAACTGTCCTCGAATAACATCAAGTACCCCGCGAGGCCGACGCCGAGCAGCGCAAGTATGCGCGCCATGCGCCAGCCGAAATTTTTGTTCGACCAGAAGTTTACGAGTAACTTTTTCAACACGCGTTTTTGTCTCGTGCCAGCACGAGATGATTAAACGCCGGCAACGCGGAAAGTTGAAAATTTTTCTTTGCTCCTTACGTCTCGGGCTTTGCGCCTCCGGCGTGAGATCGGTTTCTCGCCGGAGGCGCAAATGTTAAGACACAGGGCGCAAAGGAAAGCATGAAGTTTGACTGACTCGTCTTAAAAATCAAACTCGCCTTCGCGTACGGCGGCGGCGAGGCGTTCGATGTCGGGCGTGAGCGAGCGGTCGCGCGTGAGGCGCGGGGCGTGGCGGCGTACGAGCGCGTAGGCGCGGCGGACGCCGAGGCCGGGTTTGAGCGGCGCGCGATATTCGAGTCCTTCGGCGGCGGCGAGCAGTTCGATGGCGAGGACGTGTTCGGCGTTCGCGACCATCGCGCGGAGTTTCGTCGCCGCAGTCATGCCCATCGAGACGTGATCTTCTTTGCCCGCGGAGGTCGGCAAATTATCGGTCGTCGCCGGATGCGCGAGCACCTTCATCTCGTTCAGGAGCGCGACGGCCACGACCTGCGGGATCATGAAACCGGAAGACGTGCCCGGGTGCGCGGTGAGAAACGGGGGGAGTCCTTCGTTCATGTCGGGGTTGACGAGACGTTCGATGCGGCGTTCGCAGATGTTCATCAGGTGCGTGAGCGCGATGCCGCAGTAGTCGAGCGCGAGCGCGAGCGGCGCGCCGTGAAAGTTTCCGCCGGAGATGATCTCTTCCGTGTCGGCGAAGACGAGCGGGTTGTCGGTCGCGCTGCCCGTCTCGATCTCTATGGTGTGGCGCGTGTGCCGGAAACAGTCGCGCGCGGCGCCGTGCACTTGCGGCATGCAGCGCAGCGAGTAGGCGTCTTGCACGCGCGGGTCGTTCTCAAGGTGCGACTCCCTGATCTCGCTCTCTCGCAGGAGTTCGCGCAGGTGCGCGGCGGCGGCGATCTGGCCGGGGTGCGGGCGCGCGGCGTGGAGGCGCGCGTCGAAGGCGGCGGGTGTGCCGCGTAGTGCTTCGAGCGACATTGCGCCCGTGATGTCTGAGGCGCGCGCGAGTTGTTCGGCGCGGCGGAGCGCGAGCGCGCCGACGGCGGTGAGCGCCTGTGTGCCGTTCAGGAGCGCGAGACCTTCTTTTGCTTCGAGCGCGAGCGGCTCGATTCCCGCGCGGCCAAGAGCGTCCGCGCTCGACATGCGCTTGCCTTCGTAAACAGATTCGCCCTCGCCGATACAGGCGAGCGCGAGATGTGCGAGCGGCGCGAGGTCGCCGCTCGCGCCAACCGAACCCTTTTCCGGCACGACGGGCACGACGTTGCGCTCCAACATCTCGATCAGAGTTTCGACCACGACGGGGCGCGCGCCGCTGTAGCCGAGCGCGAGTACGTTTGCGCGCAGGAGCATCATCGCGCGCGTCTCTTCGGCAGAGAGCGGCGCGCCGACGCCGCACGCGTGGCTGCGCACGAGATTCACTTGCAACTCGCGCAACTCCGCGCGCGGGATCGAATAATCCGACAGCTTCCCGAAGCCCGTGTTGACGCCGTAAACCACGCGCCCCTCTTCGATGATGCGTTCGACCAACGCGCGCGACGCTTCGACACGCACGCGCGCCGACGCCGCCAGCGTCACGCGCCGCGCGCCGCGCGCCACCTCCGCGATCTGTTCCAGCGACAACGGCTGCCCGTTCAATTCAATCATAAGAAAACAGTGACGAGTGACAAGTGACGAGTGACAAGTTAAAACAGCTTCCTTCTTTTAACTTGTCACTCGTCACTTGTCACTCGTCACTCTAAGTTAGTGTTTCTTCCGTGACCGGCTCGCGGTCTGTGCTGCGGAGTTCGCCTGTATCGGGACGTTTCCATTCGCCGGTCTGGTGGCCTGTGAGACTGCCCGTTGCGCCTGCGGGGCGCGTGGTGCGTGTGCGCTGGCGCGCGCGCTTGGTGCGTCGTTCGGTGACGCGGCGCTGCGCGGTGGCGCGCGTGATGGTCGAAGTGACGCTGCGGATCGGGTGGAAGGGAAATTCGTGATCCGGCAGCACCTCGCCGGTCGCCTGTTTCAGACGCACGGTGGCGAAGGCGAAGATGAAGACGACCGCGTTGAAGATGAGGCCGAACAACAACATGAACTCGCCGGAGAGCGAGCCGATCCCCGCGCGTTGTATGAACATGTCGAAGCCGCGCGCGGGAAACGGATGTAGATAGACTTTCAAGTTCCAACTGACCGCGAGCAAAATGAAAATCCACAAGTAGTTGCGACGCAGGCGACGCCCGACGGCCTCCCATTCGCTAATGGTGAAGTGCGGCGTGCGCATGTCTGCCGCGAGGTGCTCGGCCCATTCCTGATCCTGCGTGGGGCTCGGCGAGAGCATCTGCGCGAAGTAGCCCGTCTCCAGCACGCGCACGCGGCTCGCCCAAATTTCGTAATAACGATAGCGGCGCGCTTCCATGAAGAGGAAGAAGGCGACGAGCACGGAGTTGATCGGAATGACGAAGTGCGGGTTCTCGGCGGAACTGAAGGCGAAGGAGAGCGTTGCGCCTGCGGTCAGGACCGCCCAGTTGGTCGTCGTGTCGAGACGGTTGCGCCAGGTGTTCGAGCGCTGCACTTCGCCGCGATAGAAGTGCACCATCGCCGTGTTGAATTCGGCGGGCGAGATTTTCCGTCCGAGCAGGGTGAAAGAGTCGGGCGATTTATCGGGAGTTGTGGTTGCGGCTGTGGAGGATGTGACGGCGGCGGCAGCGGTAGTCTCTTTCGTTTGCGCGACGGGGGGGCGGAAACTTCCCGTGTTCTGCTGCTGGCGTTCGCCGCCGGCGAGCGAGCCGGTCGGAGTTCTAAGGCGCGTCTCAGGTTTCATCGTCTCGGTAGGTCGTCTTCTTTTACGTGCGACGCGCTTTCAGCGGCTCCTCGCATCGCGCTCGTCGAATGATAACACGCGCTACGGTTTGAGTGTGATAGTTCCGGCGCGCATCGCTGCGAGGAAGTAGAGCGCGCTGTAAGACTGGTGCGCGCCCCAACGTTTCGCGGCAAGTGCGCGAATCTCGCGCTCGTTCAACGCCACGCCTTTGTTGTAATACTTGACGACGACGCCGCGCAGAAAGAGGTCTGAGGCGGCAAACACGTCCGTGCGTCCGAAGTGCAGCATCAGAACCCACTCCGCCGTCCAGCGACCGATGCCGCGTAAACTTGAGAGGCGCGCGATGATCGTTTCGTTGTCCTCTTTTTCGAGCGACGCGGAATCGAGTTCTCCGGATGCGCACGCGCGCGCCACTTCGACGATGCACATCGCCTTCGCATTCGACAGGCCGAGCGCGCGCAACTCTTCGACGCTCGCCTGCACGAGCGCTCCGGCGCGCGGGAAGGCGTAAAAAGTTTCGCCCTCCATCTCTAAACGCTCGCCGTATCGTTCGACGACGCGACGCCTGAAAGTGATCGCCACGCTCGTCGCGATCTGTTGCAGGAGGATCGAAGTCAGCAAAGCCTCGAAGAGCGTCGGCCAGCGCGGCAGGCGCAAGCCCCTGTGCCCGGCTTCGAGGCGGCGCATCAACGCGTCGCGCGTGAGTCGTGCGCGCCAGGCTGTGAGATCGTGCGTGAGGCTGAACATGCGTTGCACCGTCTGCGCCGCTTCGCCCATAATTTGCGGCGTGGCAAAACGCTCCGGCGCGAGTTCGACACGCACGGTGGGGCGCGCAGCAGTGCCTTCCGGCGTAACGGTAAGCAGGAAAAGTCTGTCGTCGAAGTGAAGCGCGCGACGGTAGCGACCCTCTGTGAAAGTGTCCACGGCTTCCGCGTCGGTGAAGCGCAGGAAGCGCGCCGTCGCCGCAAAATCGAAGGGCGCGCGTGCGCGTAAAGTAGTTTCGGGCATGCCGCGAAGTGTCGCAGAAAGGGGCGCGAACGGTCAAAGTCTGCAACGCTTGACAGCGGGCGCGGGCGTGCCTATAGTCACTTTTTGCCGGTAGATGATTGAAAGCGTCCGTGCGCGATATGTTTGAAGGTGAGACGACAGGCGACGCCGACGCGCGCTGGATGCGCGTGGCATTGGACGCGGCGTGCGCTGCCGCCACGGAGCAGGGCGAAGTGCCCGTCGGCGCGTGCGTCGTGAGCGTTGGGGGCGAACTTTTGGCCGTCGCGGGAAACCGCACGCGCACCGATTGCGACCCGACCGCGCACGCAGAGATCATCGCGCTGCGCGCGGCGGCACGAAGAATTGAAAACTACAGGCTCACGGGCGCGGTCGTCTATTCGACGGTCGAACCGTGCGCGATGTGCGCGGGCGCGCTCGTGCAGGCGCGCGTGAGGCGTCTGGTTTACGGCGCGCGCGACGAACGCGCGGGCGCAGTGGAATCGGTCTTTCGCATCTGCGACGACAGTTCTTTAAATCATCGTATGGAATTGACGGCGGGCGTGCTGGAAGCGGAGTGCCGCGCAGTGATGCAGGAATTCTTTAGAGCGCGCCGCGCTCGAAACGATGAACGCGGAACGATGAACGCGGAACGATGAACGATGAATAAAGGCAACTGCTTTTACTTCATCCTTTCGAGTTCCTACTTCATCATTTCCGTTTGCGGAGAGGTCGCATAGTGGCTTAGTGCACCGGTCTCGAAAACCGGAGTGGGGGAAACTCCACCGTGGGTTCAAATCCCACCCTCTCCGCCATATTTCTTTTGCGGTTCAAACATTCAGATAATTGACGCTCTCCTTATCGCTTACGCGTCGCAAATCCTCATGCCCGACTCTCTGACGCGAGGGCGCTGCGAAAATAAATCTTGACACCGCTTCGACTGCAAGGTTAGTCTGCGCTCGCTTATTTGTATCGGAGTTCTTTTCGATGTTCGTTGCCGGGCTCCCCCGCTCGCCAGCCCTCATCTCTCAAATCAGTTCACAACCGTCTGAATAGTGTGTGCGGTCTCCTCTTGTCCGTGGCACGCCGCTCGTCGGAAAGTCTAAGAACTTTCTTCACGCTCGTGTGTCCATTTCGCCTGATGTTCTCGCTGCCGTTTCGGACGCTCTTAACGTCGTCACGCTCGTAACAAGAGAAGTCGCATGATCACCCGCCGGTAATCATGTGACCTCCATAAGCGTGCAACCTTTGCCACTCCTCAGGACCGTAGATGCAGAGGCGGCAGCAGACCTTTAGCCCGCACCCGTACCGCAACCCGTAACATGTATTCAATCGATAATTTGCCCGCCCTCGCGCCGCGCGCGTTGCGTTGGCCGACGACGACGAACGGCTGTGTCCTCCTGCTTGTCAGGGCTTTGGGGCGCAGTCAACGCGCCGCGTAGCCTGGCGATGCGTCTATTCGTCGGGAAAACCCCGGAGTCCGGCAAAAGGGAGAGCCGGTATTCCTTAACAACACCAGTGCCGCCCTTGAATGAGAAAAGAGAGGAAAGAGATGATGAATAACAGCCGCCGCCCGAAGGGGCGCTACCACGCCATCGCCCGTACCTGCCTGTTGACGCTGGCCGCCCTAATCGCTCTCTCCGCGCAGGAAGCGCGGGGGCAGTGGGCGACGAGCGGGAATAACATCACGAACACGAACACGGGCAACGTAGGCATCGGCACCGCCTCGCCGACGACTAAGTTGGACGTGAACGGCACCGCCAACTTCTCCGGCCCCACCACGGTCGCCGGACGCGGCATCTTCTCGATTGACGGCAGCAACAACCTCAATCTGAGCATGTACAATCATTTCAAAATTAATGCCTCCGCCGTCCTCATAAACGGGGCGTTCGAGACTCACGACAACTATTTCGGCGTACGCTACACACCCTCTAATGTGTTGACGGTGCACATCCCGGCCTCGGGCAACGCCTACTTCAATCAGGGCAACGTCGGCATCGGGACAACGACTCCCCCATCAAAACTAACAGTCGTTGACGGCAGCATCCATCTACAGGCTACGTCGCTCGTGAGCAATGGTTCGATGGGAGACATCGGGTTCGGGCCGGGCGGCGGAGTATATTCGGGTGTCCAGCCCCGCGCCTTCATGCGCGGTTACTTTCAGGGGCCGAACTGGTATAGCGGCTCAGCGCTGGCCTTCTTCACGCACGGGGGCGGCGACATTACCGCTAATAACAACAATCTCGCCGAGCGGATGCGCATTGATAAGGACGGGAACGTCGGCATCGGGACGACCAATCCCAACGGCAAGCTCGACGTGGTCGGCGCGAGCGGCGCGCCGAATTACGCCAACGGGTTAACGGGTCTGCTGCGGGTCGGGACAGCAAACGAACACATCGAAGTCGGATACGTGACGGGAAGCCGAACATGGATTCAAAGCTTCGGCGCTGTGCCCCTACACATCAACGAGGGCGGCAATAACGTGATTTTCAATGCGGGCGCGGGCAACGTCGGCATCGGCACGGCAACGCCTGCGACGAAACTGGACGTGGCCGGTCAGGTCAAGTCGTCGAGCGGCGGGTTCGTCTTTCCCGACGGGACGGTGCAGACGACGGCTGCGACGGGAAGCGGCAGCGTTAATGCCGCCAACGTTTCGGCAGGGCAGTTCGGCGCGGGGAATTTCAGCTTTCCGGGAAACGTGGACATTAGCGGCGGCTTAACATGGGGAGGCGCTAACTCCCGAACCGATGCGAAAAACAATGCCGGTGCGATTGCTTCGAGAAGTGGGTTCTTCGAGGCGTCGGCTCCAGTTAACTATCCGGCGGGCGCTACCAATTGGTGGCATCTGATCGAGTCGCGCCACAGCAATCCGGCCAACAATTACGCACTCCAGATCGCGGGCAGCTTCTTTGACCAGAACCTCTACGCGAGAAAAACCAACAACGACGGCGCGACCGCCTGGAGCAAGATCGTCTTGCAGGACAGCGCGGGCAACATCAGCGTCGGCACTTCTTCCTCTTCCACGTTAAACGTGACCGGGAATATCAACGTTTCGGGCAACATCAACGCGAAGTATCAGGACGTGGCGGAGTGGGTTCCGTCGAGCCAGAAGTTAGAGGCCGGAACGGTCGTCGCGCTCGATCCCGAGAAGTCGAACCACGTGCTCGCCTCCTCCGAAGCCTACGACACGCGTGTGGCGGGCGTGATCTCTGCGCAACCGGGTATCTCCCTGGGCGAAGCGGGCGAGGGCAAGGTATTGGTGGCAACGACGGGACGCGTCAAGGTGAGAGTTGATGCGACGCGCGCGCCCATCAAGATCGGCGACCTGCTGGTGACGAGCGACGTTCAGGGCGTGGCGATGAAGTCGGAACCCGTCAGCATCGGTGGTCGGCGGATGCACTCGCCGGGGACGATCATCGGGAAAGCGTTGGAGCCTTTGCAGAAGGGCGTGGGGGAAATCCTCGTGCTGCTCAGCCTGCAATAAACGACGCCTCTCCCGTGCCCCTTTCTTCAAGCGCAACGGAGACGCGTGAGACGCGCTCCACGATTGAATTGTAGAAGAAGGTTCCACGCGCGCGCCGCACACACCGATTCTCGCCGCGCCCGCGCCTCAACCAACAAAGCTCCGCTCGCAGGTTCATTCTTATGTTAGGACACCAACGCGCTATCGCCGCCCCGAAGCTTCAGCTTCTCGCACTCTTCCTCTCGTGGATATTGCTCGTCCCGCCCCCCTTCACGCAGGCGGCGGGCGCGTTCACGAACCCTCCTACGGTCAGGACGAGGAGGTCGCCCGACAAGCGCCCGCACTCACGGCAGCCCGCCGCCCCGCCTTCACCGTCCGCCGCGAGCCGCGCCGACGACGCGCGCAGCGGACAGTTGTTGGTGCGGTTTCGCGCGGACGTTTCGGAGGCGGAGCGCGAGTTGATCGTTCGGGGCGCGGGCGCGCGATTCCGTCCGCTGCGAGGCGCATCCGGCCTCGTGCTGTTGACCTATCAAGACACGGACAACCTACGGTCGCGTGCCGCCGCGCTCGCGTCGAATCCGGCGGTGGAGTTTGCGGAGCCTAACTATCTCATCAAGGCCGACGAGGTCGCGCCGAACGATGCGCGTTTCGCGGAGCAATGGGCGCTGCGTAATACGGGACAGGGCGGCGGGCAGGCGGGCGCGGACATCGGCATCACCGGAGCGTGGGAGCGGACGACGGGTTCTGCGCGAACCGTCATCGCCGTCATAGACAGCGGCATTGACTTCGCACACCCTGAGCTGCAAGCGAACAGGTGGAACAATCGCGCCGAACGGAACAACAAACGGGATGACGACGGCAACGGCCTGATAAACGATTTCAACGGCTGGGACTTCGTCGCCGACTCGAACGCGGCGAAGGATGAGCACGGGCACGGCACCTCAGTCGCCGGTATCATCGCCGCTCAGGGCAACAACGGAACCGGCATCGCCGGTGTGATGTGGAGCGCCGCGTTGATGGATTTGCGCGTGCTCGACGGCAACGGCACGGGCGACATCGCGAGCGCGGTTGAAGCCATCGACTACGCGGTGGCAAACGGCGCGCAGGTGATCAACTTGTCGTGGGGCACGGAGCACGAGTCCGAGTCGCTCGGCGCGGCGCTCGTGCGAGCCGCACAGGGCGGCGTGCTGGTGGTCTGCTCTGCGGGCAACGACGGGCGCAACATTGACGGAGTCCGGCATTACCCGGCCTCTTTCGATCTGGCGAACGTCGTGGCCGTCGCCTCTACCGACCAGCATGATCAACTCACCTCCTGGTCTAACTGGGGCAGCGTGCGCGCCGCCCTCGCCGCCCCCGGCACAGACATCCTGACGACCGGACGCGACGGAGGCTATCAACTCGTTTCGGGTTCGTCTTTCTCCGCCCCCTTCGTCACAGGCGTGGCGGGACTGGTGCGTACGCTCAGGCCGAAGTTGAGCGTCGGGCGGACGCGCGAAATGCTCACACGCGGCGCGAGGCCGTTGGCATTTCTGGAGGGCAAGGTGGCGTCGGGCGGTGTGTTGAGCGCAACTGGAGCGCTCGGCGCGGTCGAGTCGCTTTCGCCGAATGAGGGCTCGCGTGAGAGCGTTGAAAATGGCGACGCAGGAAATAACGGCGGCAATATCAACCGTGACGCAAACAGCCCGCTCGACGGCAACGCGCAGGGCGCTAATGATTCCGGTAAAGGAGCGCCGAAGCGTGGCCGCCCCGGTTCTAACCTGCCTGATCTGAACGTCGTCCGCCTGAAACGCCCGACGGCGACGCGCGCACGCGCGCCCATCCATTCGACGCTACGTAACTGTCCGCCACGCAATCCACAGTGCAACAAGACCGGCGATAATATTGATAGTCGCACCGACACGAGCGCAGTCACGAGCGCGGTGCCGTCTCCCGCTCCCGCCTTCAATCCGGCGCAGAGTGTCGGCGGACGCTTCGCTTTGCTTTCCAGTCTCGAACGTCAATATCGCTCGTTGTTCATCGCGGCGCTCGGCGGCGAAAAACCCTATTCGCTCACTTCCGCCGGACTGTCGCCGTTCGGACTGTCGCCCTTAGGCTATGGGCGCGACGTTGACGCTTACGGCATCTCGGACACGAGCGCGGCCACGACGGGCGGCTTGCTCGCGCCCCTTTCAGGTGATGACGGTACAAATCCCGTCGCTTACGCAGGCGTACTGCCCGCCTCGTTCCAGAGCAACGCGGCCACGTTCGTATCGCAGTCCGTCCCCTCGACGATGATCGCGGGACAGACCTATCGCGTCTCCGTCATGATGCGGAACACGGGCACGACCACTTGGACGGCGCAGAGCGGATACCGTTTAGGCTCCCAGAACCCGGAGAACAACGGCCTGTGGAGGTTGGGGCGCGTTCAAATTCCTACGACCGCCGGGCCGGGAGTTGACCTTGCATTTAACTTTGATGTCACCGCCCCGACGACGGCGGGCACTTATAACTTCCAGTGGAGGATGGTGTGGGACGGCTTTGTGTGGTTCGGCGATTTCACTCCGAACGTGGCCGTCACAGTCAACGCGCCCGCTTTCGGCGGTTGGCTCGACGGCGCTGACTGCAATGCAATTCGCGGCTGGGCGTGGGACGCTCATCGCCCCAACACGCCTATCGAAGTGGACATCTTCGCCGACGGCGCTTTCCTGACGCGCGTGCCCGCCGATCAGTACCGCGCAGACCTCTCCGGACATGGTAACGGGCGTCACGCGTTCAGCGTCGCCACGCCCCCGTCGCTTCGCAACAACGCGGCGCACACGATCAGTGCGCGCGTCGCCAACACCACCTTCCTGCCCGCGGGTTCGCCCGCGCTCTCCGGCTCTCCCCGGACCCTTAATGCCTGTTCAGGCGGCGGCGGCAGCGGAGCACCGAACGCGCCGTCGAATCTGAGCGTGACGCAAGTGTCTAACGGGCAGATCAGCCTCGGTTGGACGGCGGGCGTCGGCGGCAGTTCCTATCAGGTAGAGCGGAGTGCGGGCGTCGCGGGAGCTTATACGCTGCTCGCAAACGTCTCGACGACCGGCTTCAACGACAACACCGTCGGCGCGGGCACGGCCTATCTCTACCGCGTGCGCGCCGTCAACGGCGGCAGCTATTCACCCTACAGCAACGTCGCGCTGGGCACGGCGTTGACCTTCCAGCAAGCGAGCGCGCCGGAAATCAAGGCCGTGCATTTCACAGAGCTGCGCCAGGCCGTGAGCGCCGTCCGCGCCACGGCAGCCCTCTCCACCAGTTGGCCTGATACGATTTCGGCGGGCGGACTCGTCAGAGCTTCACACGTGCGAGAGATGCGCGACGGCTTGAATCAGGCGCTCGGCGTTCTCAATCTCGCACAGGTGTCGTTCGAGGACGGCAATCTGGGCGTCGGGACTCTGATCAAGCAAACCCACATTGACCAGTTACGTTCAGGATCAACCCGCGCGAGCGGCACGGGAACAACTTCAAGCCCCAACAACACCGCCGGAGCGGGCAGCGGCTCCGTCGCCAGGCTAGACCCGCGCAATCGCACCGGTCAGCGCGGGACAGATCTTTTATCCGGAAACTTCAGTTGGGATATGCCTCTCGTCGGCCTGCGTGGCCGCTCCGGCTTAGACCTCAGTTTATCGCTCTCCTACAACTCGAAGGTCTGGACTAAGGACACCAGCACCTCCGCCATCTACTTCAACGCCGATAACGGATCGCCCGCGCCGGGCTTCCGTCTCGGCTTCCCCGTCATCCAGCAGCGTTTCTTCAACCCGCAGACGGGCGGCTACTCCTACCTGCTCGTGACGCCGGGTGGCGAACGCGTCGAGTTGCGACAGGTTGGCACGACCAGCGTGTACGAGGCGGCGAACTCATCTTACCTGCGGCTCACAGACTATTCGGGGACGATGCTTTTGCAACCGTCGGACGGCTCACTGCTCACCTTCGGCCTGATCGGCAACGAGTACCGCTGCACGCAGATCAAAGATCGTAACGGCAACATGATGAGCGTCGGCTACAACGCGCAGGGCGGCATCAACACGATCACGGACACGCTCGCGCGCGTCGTCACGTTCAACTACGACATCAATCACAACGTCATCTCGATCACGCAAACGTGGAACACCCAGACGCACACCTGGGCGACCTTCGGCTATTCGACCCGCCAGATACAGCACGACTTCTCCGGAGTTACCGTCGTCGGCCCGCAGAACGGCCAATTCGTCAATGTGCTCTCGCAAGTCAGTCTCGCCGACGGCTCGCGTTACCAGTTCGACTACAACGCTTACGGTCAGGTCTCGAAGATCAGCCGCTACTCGGCGGATGACCACCTGTTGACTTACTCCGTTTACGATGTCACGTCCGAAACTTCCGACTGCCCGCGTGTTCAAACACGCAGGGATTGGGCGCTGGATTGGAATAACGAGGCGGAGGCGTTGACTAATTATGCTTACGCTCCCGACCGCTCATGGGGTCAAATGACGGCGTCGGACGGCACGCTCTATAAAGAGTTTTTCGCGACTTCGGGCTGGCTGAAGGGACTCACGATGCAGACGGAAGTTTGGGCCGGAGGCGTGAGGCAGAAGTGGACGGAGTCCCTGTGGACGCAGGACGATGTCAATCTCGGCTACCAACTCAATCCGCGCCCGACAGATACTTACGTTTACGACAAGGAGAACAATTACCAGCGCACGCAGATCGATTATTACCCGACGACCTCTTTCAGCCTGACCAAAGACATCAAGGAGTATGCGGCCAATACCACGACGGTTTTGAAGCGCACGCACCTTGACTACAATCTGGATGCCGCCTACACGAACCGGCGGATCATCGGCCTGGTGAGCGCGACCTATCTCTACGGTGAAGGGGCGACGGCGGGCACTGAAGAGTTGGCTTCCAAGGTGACGTACGACTACGACGAGACCGGCGGAGAAAGACTACAGAACACTTCGCAGCCGCCGACGCAGCATGACGCGAGCTACAGCGCGAGTTTTGCGATTGGGCGCGGCAATCTGACGAGCACGCGCCGCTGGAGCGTGGCGAATCCCCGCCCGGCAAACGAGCCTGAATATGTCGAGTCCAAAACCGGCTATAACATCGCCGGGTCTGCCATCTTCTCAATTGATGCGGCGGAACATAAGTCCCTGATCAGTTATAACGATTCGTTTTCGGATGGGGTGAATCGCAACACGTTTGCCTATGCGACGGCCACCACTGACCCGGAGCAGGTGTCGCAGCCGAACCCGCAAAAGAAACTCATCACGTACCACTACGATATCGGCGTCGTGACGCGCACCCAGGGCATATCACCTGACCTCAACCTCTTCCCCACCGGAACGGTACAGACAATGGTGTACGACGCGGCGGGGAGAATCGAGCGTATCAACGATGCGGTCAGCGGAGCGTACACGCGCTTCGTCTATGCGCCGGGGCAGAACTGGGTGCAAAAGTTCATGACCGTGCGCGACACGGCGACGGAGAATTATTCCATTCAAGTCTTTGACGGAGCGGGACGCACCTATGCGCTTGCCAGCGATTTCCCTGGAAGCACCGGCCAGTACAAAGGACAACATACCATCTATGACGTGATGGGGAGAGCCGTGCGCTCTTCAAACCCGACGGAGATAACTAACACTTGGGAGTCTGCCGGTGACGATCATGCGGGGTGGCGCTACTCGACACAGGATTACGATTGGAAGGGGCGTCCCACATTCTCGATGCACGCCGACGGTAGTTTTAATCAGGAATTGTCATACAACGGGTGCGGCTGCGCCGGCGGGGAAGTCGTCACGGTCAGGGACGCGCTAGGGCGTCGCCGCCGCCTCTACTCGGATGTGTTGGGGCGGCAGGCGAAGACGGAACAGTTGAACCCCGACGGGAGCGTCTATCGCACGGCGACCAACACGTATAACGGGCGCGACCAGATCACGCGCGTCTTCTCGCAGGTAGGGACGAACGGAACGGGCCAGGAAACCCTGATGTCATATGACGGGCACGGGCGACTGTTGACGCGCAAAGCGCCGATTCAGTTGAGCCCGACCGTGTACACCCATAACGTGGACGACACGGTGCACAGCGTAACGGATGCGCGCGGGGCGACGAACACAATGACCTACAACGCGCGGCATCAGGTGATGAGCATGACCTACACCGCGCCCACGGGGATCACGCCGACGGGGCCGACCACATTCGGATACGATGCGGCGGGGAATCGGGTGTGGATGGACGACGACTCGGGGCGTGTGGATTACCAGTACAACGCCTTGTCGCAACTCACTTCGGAGACGAGAGAGTTCGCGGGTCTGTCCGGCAGCTACACGCTCGGCTACACGTATAATCTGACCGGGCTGGTGGCGAGCATCACCGACCCGGCGGGCGTGGCCGTCAACTACACCTATGACGGGGCGGGGCAGTTGAGCGGGGTGACGGGTACGACTTTCGGGGGCGTCTCGCAATACGCGACGGGGATGCAGTACCGTGCCTTCGGCGCGGTCAAATCCGTCGCTTACGGCAACAACCAATCTCTCGTGCAGAATTTCAATGCGCGGCTGCAACTATCGAGCATGCAGGTCGGGTCGGCGCTGTCCGCCGAATTCCATTACGCACCCGACGGGCAGATTCGCTACGCCAAAGACAATACTGACCCGATCATGGATCGTGCCTACGATTACGACCACGTGGGGCGGCTCTCTGCAGGACTGACGGGAGCGGAGGCGCGCGACTTTGTCTTCGGCACACAGAGCGGCGTGGCGGACGGCATCTACCGTCAAACTTATCAATACGACGTGTGGGACAATTTGACGGGGCGTGCGGTGAACCGCTTCTGGAGTCAGGGCGAGCCGTTCACGGCCACTTTCGTCAACGAGCGGAAGCAGGGTTCGTCTTACGACGC
This sequence comes from Pyrinomonadaceae bacterium, assembly GCA_035296385.1. Lineage (GTDB taxonomy): Bacteria > Acidobacteriota > Blastocatellia > Pyrinomonadales > Pyrinomonadaceae > JAIVJZ01. The sequence goes on from DATHBB010000312.1 coordinate 22,977, forward strand.
AGAAGGCAACGAGACGCGCGACGGCTACGGCATAGGCGGGCGCACCCACAGGTATGACGCGGCGGGGCGCAAGGTGCAGAGCAGCGAGCGGAGCAAATCACAGGCGGGCGCGCTATTGTATTCGCCGGGCGATGTGGAGGCGGGAGAGGCGACGGCGCCTTCGGCGGCGGCTGCGAGTGGCGGCGACGCCAACATGTCGCCGGGCGGCTACGAGACGACGACGACCTTGACCATCTCTCAAGGCTACGACGGGGACGGCAAAACCACGAAGCGTGTGGAGACGAGGGTGTCAAGCACGCCTTTCTACCAGCCGGTAACGACGGTGCGGACGGATTACTATGTTCGCTCCTCGGTGCTAAAAGGCGAGGTGATTACGGAACTCAACAGCGCGGGGCAGAAGGCGAAAACATATGTCTATGCCGGAGGCGAGGTCATCGCCCAGCAGGACGCGTATGCCGGAGGCGAGCAGTGGTTGACGTGGAAGCAGCGCAACTCCATCACGGGGACGCAGGTAGAACATAACACTGCGAACGGGCAGACTTACAAGAAGGAGTACGATCCGTTCGGGCGGGAGTTGGGCGACTCCGACCCGTACCTGAATAATTCTGAGCCGGACTACGCGACATTCGCGGGCGGGTCGTTCTACCGGAACGGCGGCAATCCGTTCAGCGACGACAGCGGGTGTCAGTGGAACGGTGCGCCGATCCGTTGTGAGTCAATCGGTTTCATCGCGCGGACACATTATGTCGAGTGGTTCGAGGTCAACAGCCGTAACGCGCCGCCGGGCTTCGCGATGGGCATCGGGGCGCAAAGACGCCTGGTGGAACATAAAGAGCCTGTTTACGGGGATCATACTTTTGAAAAGGGAGTGAAGGACGATGTCCATTACGTCACCACTAATCACCATCAGGCGTATAACTATTCTTATACGCTGGAGACGACCGTGACGGGATACTTCCCGCAGAGCACTGCAAGTCCGATATGGCTGCCCGGTGGCCCTGATGAGGAGACCAAGAAACATATTAATAAAACCATCGCGGACCTGGTGGGTAATAAAGAGTGCGTTAAGGCGTTCACGGATGCCGGTCTTAACGATCCGAACAAAGTCCTGAACACGGGGTACGTTCTGGCTTCAAAGGATTCTTTAGCGGCACTCGGCCCGAACAACTCTTACGGGATCGGACGTTTAGGCCGAAACCTCAGCAGTAACTGGCCCGGCGCGCAGGCGGCAGTGACCGCCAGCGGCCCTGACCATATCTCCGGCGGAAGAAGATTAACGGTTTTCAGCTCGAATAATTTTACAGCGTTCGGTGCCGTCGTTGATTTTCCTTTCAACCAGTATCTCCAGGAATCGGGGTCCCGACTGAGGGCTATAGACTTCCTTGTTCTACATGAGTTGGTACACGCGGCGGGGGCGCCCGATCTGGGGTTACATGATGTCCTTGACAAGCACTTCGGTCTATCGCCCGGCACATATAGCAAAATTTCCGAAGCCTGCATGCCCATCAAACAAGTACGTCCCCCGATCTTCTGATATGTGCCGCTTCAGAGGAGAGCAAAACGCCCGTGTAGCGACGGCGGCCTACCGTCGTCGCTGCTAATGGCGTAAGGTGAGATGGTCGGAGGTAAAAAGTTTTGAGTAGGAATAAATTTACAACACTTCTCATAGTGTTCTTGTTTATCCCCATCTGTTTGCAAAGTGCTTGTATGAGGTCGGGTAATGAAACGACTTACGAGGAGGTCAGGCGGGTCAAGTCGCCTGACAATAAATATGAAGCTGTGTTAGTTTCCGCTATGACCGACGTAGTCGGAAACAATAGCCATTATTTATATGTTGTTCCTGCCGGTCGTAAATTTGATGTCAAGGATGCCAGCTTTAGCCGCAGATATCTGAACATTCGTTGTTTCGAGGGGCTGCGGCTAATCTGGCAAGAGCATAAAATTATAGAAGTACAATATAAAGAAGCTCTGATCGAAGAATTTAGGAATTGCGTTAATCTAACGGAAGACCCAAATTCTCCTTTCATAGTCGAACTACGCCTTTCGCCGCTCGCCGCTCCCGCATTGCCGGACGACTGCCCCTGTCTTAAATGAAAAGCACTGACTTCTCTGTGGCAGACGGGTTGAAAGAGAAAGGCGCAAATTTCATGTTGTCCATGCGCAGATTTCTCTCGCCCATTATTGCCGTCGTCTGTTTATTGGGACTGTCGCGCGGAAGGCTATGAGGGGAGGGGCAATACGTTGTCGGCTCGGCGTGCTGACGTGACAGGAATTGCCGTCATGGGCTATGCTCTGACGGCTGACCGTTGTTTGAAATATTAGCAATATTCAAGCTGTTAGCGATTAGCTGTTAGCTGTTAGCCAAAACGTTTTGGCTGACGGCTAACAGCTTTTTCGGAGAGGTGCAAGAGTGGTTGAATTGGCAGCACTGGAAATGCTGTGTACGGGGAACCGTACCGTGGGTTCGAATCCCACCCTCTCCGCCTTCGTTTCAATAAAGGACTAACTTAATGCAAGACGATAAACTCGCCGCCGACGAGGCGCGGCGCATCGCGCAGCACGAGGCACTGAAGGCCGGAGTTGAAGGCGACGTGAACGCGGAGATCGCCGCGCGCGCCGACCGCCCGACGACGCGCCCCGAAGCCCAGCGTATGGAGAACGTCGCGGGGGAGTTTCGCGGCAAGGCGATTGACGAAGTGGTCGAGACGGAGCGCGAGGTGGAACGCGGGCGCGGGGCGGCGCGCATCTCGCAAGTCGTGGATTTCATCTTCTGGGTGATTTACGCGCTGCTCGCCATCAGATTTCTGCTCGCGCTTCTGGCCGCGCGCTCAAGCGCCGGGTTCGTGCAGTTTATTTACACGCTCAGCGATCCGTTTTACGCGCCCTTCAAGGGCATCGTGGCCGAGCCGTCGGCGAGCGGCGCGCGTTTCGCGCTCTCAATCTTACTCGCCATCGTCGTGTACGCCGTGCTGCACCTGGGGATCAATAAGTTGCTGCGTCTCATCGCGCATCGCAAGACGGAGATTTGAGGGGATTGATTGCGTCGCGCACGCGCCCGCCGTCAACGTCGCCGCCGCGACCCGACAGGGCGACCCGATGAAACGCATGGACAGACGAATCCTGATGATCGGCGTGTTGGGCTGCCTGATGTTGACGGGCGTAGCTACGGATGCTGCGCAGCGAGGGCGCGCACGGCGACCACAGCAGAAGGGCACGGTCTGCGGCGACCCGACTGTGACTTGCAAGACGGGCGAAGTGCCGTTCGAGCCGCACGACCTGCCGTTTCGACTCCCCGCGCGCGCCGTGATCTGGGAGAGCGAAGCGTTCTACGCCGTCATTTTGAAAAGCATCAAGGCGTCGGAACAGGACTGCCAGATATTCGTGCCGGAAGATGAGCGGCTGGCGGCGCAGGCGTTGTTCCCGCGCAACAAGGTCTTCACGGATCGCGGGTGCGGCGAACCCGGCGAGACTTTTTACACGGGCAAGCTATCGAGCGCGCACTTCATGGCCGTTTACGCAGGCCGCACGCGCGCGGAAGCTAACGCGATGCTGGCGCGCGTCAAAGCCACGGGCAAATTCGCGGGCGCAAACGTGCGCCGCATGAGCATCGGCTTTAACGGCACGTGAACGTCGCTCGGCGACCCCGCCGTTTGCGCTTCGTGCGGCGTGCGGGTTAAAGTAAACGACATCGAACAGGGTGTCTGCGCCGCTGGAGAGCGCGTTCATCGGGTTTTGAAAATTTATCAGACTTCGGGCTCCGCACAACGCTCGTCTCGCGAACTCCGCCAGGCCAGGAATGGAGCAACGGTAGCGTTGGCCGCGTGTGTTGCGGGTTAGTCCGGAGTCTGGCCACATCGGAAAAAGAGTTGCCGCAAGACGTGCGCGCACGGGAGTTGCCGAAGCGGGCAAGGTTGGAGCACAATCCAACGTCGCCGCTTTAAGACGCCGGACGCACACACGAAAAAAGCGCGGCAACTCTTTTTCATTTTTGAGCCACGCATGAAAATCAACATCAAGCGTTTAGACCACGTGCAGCTTTGCGTGCCGCCCGGCGCGGAAGAACGTGCGCGGGAGTTCTACGGCGGCTTGCTCGGCCTGCGCGAAATCGAGAAGCCCGCGCCGCTCAGCGCGAACGGCGGCCTCTGGTTCGAGATCGCGGACATTCAACTGCACATCGGCGTCGAGCGCGACCAGACGAAGTCGAAACGTCATCCGGCGTTTGAAGTAGAAGACATCAAGGCCATCAGAAGTTATCTCGAAGCGAACGGCGTGCGCACCAAAGACGAAACTTCACTCGCGGGCGTCGAGCGCTTTTCCTTCTTCGATCCATTCGACAACCGCATCGAGCTTTTAGAAAAAACGAACGGCCAAGAAGAATCAACCACGAACAACTGACAACGAACAACGGACAACGGACAACCGACAGCTTTATGGCTTACCAGGTCATCGCACGCAAATGGCGTCCGCAAACTTTCGAGGAAGTGACGGGGCAGGAGCCGATCACGCGGACGCTGCGCGGCGCGCTCGAACACGAACGCCTCCACCACGCATATCTCTTCTCCGGCGCGCGCGGCGTCGGCAAGACGACGACGGCGCGCCTGCTCGCCAAAGCGCTCAACTGTCACAAGGCGAAGCGCCCGACGCCCACGCCCTGCAAGACGACCGACGCCGATCAGTGCGCTTCGTGCCGCGAGGTGGCCGAGGGGCGTTCGATTGACGTTTTGGAAATCGACGCCGCCTCGAACACGGGCGTCGATAACGTGCGCGACTCGATCATCAACACGGTCGGCATCAGCCCCGCGCGCGACCGCTACAAGGTCTTCATCATAGACGAGGTGCACATGCTGTCGGGCGCGGCCTTCAACGCGCTTCTGAAGACTCTGGAAGAGCCGCCGCCGCGCGTCGTCTTCATCATGGCGACCACCGAGTCGCACAAAATCCCCGACACGATCCTCTCGCGCAGCCAGCAGTTCGAATTTCGCACCATCGCCACCGCGCGCATCGCCGCGCGCCTGCGCCTCATCGCCGACGCCGAAAAGATCAACGTCCACGAAGAAGCCCTGCGCGAGATCGCGCGCGCGGGCGAAGGCTCCATGCGCGATGCGCAGTCGGCCTTCGATCAGGTCATCAGTTTCAGCGACGCGGAGATCACGGTCGCCGACGTTGAAGCCGCGCTCGGAATCGCCGGGGCGGAACTGCGCACGCGCGTCATGCGCTCGATTATCGAAGCGACGCCGAAGGACGCGCTCGCCGTCGTTGACGACCTCGTGATGCGCGGCCACGATCTGAGAAACTTTTGCCGCGATCTGTTGTCGCACGTGCGCGACCTGCTGGTCGTGAAGGTGGCGGGCGACGCGGCGGAAGGCGTGGACGCGAACGACGCGGAGCGCAGGGAACTGGCGAGCGTTGCGAATGAGTTTTCGGAATCCGACCTCGTGCGTTTCTTCCACAGCCTGACGGAGACGGAGCGCACTTTGCGCGAGGGCGCGCACCCGCGTTATCAACTCGAAATCGGCCTCGTCAAGTTGATCGAGATGCGTCGCCTCGCGCCGCTCGGACTCCTGCTCGAACGCCTCAACGCGCTCGAAGAGTCTCTACGCACGGGCAAAGCGCCCGTCGCCACTTCCGCAACGCCTCCAGCGCCGACGGGCGGCGCGGGCAGTAGTAGCGGCGGCGGCGGCAGCGCGCCGCGCGGGGGAAGCGGCTACGCGAGCGGCAGCGGCGGCGGCAGGAGCACGCCGCCCGCTTCGCGCGCTTCCGCGCCGCCGACGCATGAAGCAAAACACGAGTCGTCGCCGCCTCACAGTGCTCCAACGCCTCAAGCAAGCGGCGGCGAGAGTTTCGGCGGCGTCACGCAACAGCCGCCGGCCAATTCGTTTTCGTCGAAGGCTTCGGCGGACGCGCCGCCCTGGGAAGAAGCGCCATGGGAAGTGGCGTCTGCTGCTACATCTGCGACGACTGCAACGACCCCGCCGCCGCCGCTTAAACTCGTGCCGCCGTCGCCTGAAAGCAACGGCAAGCCAGCCGCCGTCGTAGGCGCGGCGAACGCGACGCCCGCGCAGCAAGTTTTAAGCGACGCGCCCGCCAGGACGAATACGAGCGCGGGCGGGGTCGTCGAGCAGATCAAGACGGGACTCGAAGACAGGCGCAAGCCCTTTCTGGCTATCGCGCTCGAAGGCGCGCGCAAGGTCGCGGTCGAAGGCGAAGAGTTGTACGTGGAGTTTGCGCCGGAGGCCAAGCACCTGCGCGATAATCTCTCGAAGCCGGAGAGCGTCAAACTGCTGCGCGAGGTGTGCGCGAGCGTGTGCGGGCGCGAGATGGGCGTGCGCATCGTCGTCAAAGATAAGAACGAGAGCGACGACGATGCGCCGTCGTCAGCAACACACGACGCGGAAGCGGACGAGCGGCGACGCCTGCGCCAGTTGGCCGAAAATCACCCGTCCGTGCAACAGGTCCTGCGCGCCTTCCACGCGGAGATCGTTGAAGTTAGCCGCGTGGATAACGGGCAGAAGCAGTGAAAGGCTGTCAGTTGTCCGTAGTCAGTTGTCCGTTGTATGTGCTGACCGGAGGAAGTGTCCAGGATTGAATCGGACAACTACCCAGGCACGAAAACAACTGACGACGGACAACTGACTACGGACAGCTTTTTTCCCCTGAACAAAGGCGGGCGTGTGCGCGTATAGTTTGCACGGAGGTTGAGAGCGATGCGTGATCCTTTTTTGGCGGGTTTGTTGAGTTTCATAATTCCCGGTTTGGGGCAGCTTTATAACGGGCGGATTCTGGCGGGCATCCTGTGGCTGATCCTCACGCCCGGTTTCTGGCTCGGCACGGGCGGCATGCTCGGTTGGGTGTGCCACGTCGTCGCCGCCTACACGGCTTACAGCTACGCGAAAGAACACCGCGTGCGCCTGTAGGCGTTTCAGAGAAGTAGGACGAAAAAGGCAAGTCGGCGCAGGCCGCGCACTTGATTGCGCGGCCTGCGCCTTGCTTTTAGTAGCTTTCCTCTGTGCCCCCTCCGTGTCCTCTGTGTCTCTGTGGTGAATGCCTTTTATGAGCACTCACCACAGAGACACAGAGGACACGGAGGGGGCACAGAGAGCTCAAATGATGTCATCGCCTCTCGTTGGCTTCGTTTGACAGTCGCAAGCGCCGCTTCTTATACTCGGCTCGCGCCCGCAAGCCGGAACAGTCGGCGGTAGATTCTCCCAAGCGTTCAAAGCCCTCGCGGTCGTCATCAAAAGGTCGAACGCCCTTACATTCCCTGCACAGATACGTTGGAGTTTGGTTTGATGAAACGCAGTATCTTATTTCTCATCCTCCCGGTGTGCCTTCTTCTCCTCCTTCTCCTGCCCGCGCCCGGCCTCGCGGTAGCGACGACGGCGGCCAACCCCTCGCCCGCCAAAGACGTGTGGATGAGCGTGCGCTCGAAGAATTTTCAACTCATCGGCAACGCCTCCGAGAAAGACATACGGCAGGTCGCGACGCGCCTCGAACAGTTTCGCTTCGTCTTCTCGCAACTGTTCCCGAAGGCCAACTTGACTTCGACCGTGCCCACAACGGTCATCGTCTTCAAAAACGACAGTTCGTACCGCCCTTACAAACCCGTCTACGGCGGCAAGGTGGCCGATCACATCGCGGGCTATTTCCAACCCGGCCCCGACGTGAACTACATCACGCTCACCACCGAGCGTCGCGCCGAAAGCCCCTACGCCGTCATCTTCCACGAGTACGTGCACTTCATCGTGGACAACAATCTGGGCGACCCGCCGACGTGGTTCAACGAGGGGCTGGCCGAGTATTACAGCACGTTCGAGATCGAGGACGACCGCAAGGTCCTGCTCGGCAAGCAGATTACGAACCACATACTTTTGCTGCGCGAGAGGTTCATGCGGCTCGAAGATTTGCTGCGCGTCACGCGCCGCTCACCCATCTATAACGAGCGTGATAAAACGGGCGTCTTCTACGCGCAGTCGTGGGCGCTCGTACACTATCTGTTGCAGAGCAATCAGGGGCAGCGCATCCCGCAACTCGGTCGTTTCAGCGAACTGCTCGCCAATGGCAAGTCTCTGGAAGAGAGTTTCCAGCAAGCTTTCCAGACAGACTTCAAGACGATGGAGCAGGAGTTGCAAAAGTACGTGCGCAACAGTACCTACCGCATGAACGTCTTCCCCGCCGCCAAGCCGCTCGTCTTCGAAGGCGAGATGCAGAGCGCGGCTTTGACGGAAGCCGAAGCGTTGGCCTACCTCGGCGACCTGCTCCTGCACACCAACCGTCTCGAAGACGCGGAGGCGCGCTTGCAGCAGTCGCTCACGCTCGCGCCCGACCTCTCGATGGCTCACGCCTCGCTCGGCATGTTGCGCGTCAGGCAAAATCGGCTCGCCGACGCGCGCGAGCATTTGCGGAAGGCCGTCGCCGCCAACTCGCAAAACTACCTGACCCATTACTACTACGCCTACGCGCTCAGCCGCGACACAACCACGCCCGGACGCATCTCGCGCATTCCGGCGGAGGATGTCGAGGCCATCCGCGCCGAACTGAAAAAGGCCATCGAACTGAACCCGCGTTTCCCTGAACCCTATTACCTGTACGGCGTGGTGAGCCTTGTGACGAACAGCGAACTCACCGACGCACAGAGATATTTGATGGCCGGGCGGACGCTCGCGCCTGCGCGTCACGACTTCAGCCTCCTGCTCGCGCAAATCTACCTGCGCAAGCAGAACTTCGCGGAGGCGCGCAAAGTGCTCGAACGCGTCGCGCAGAGCGCGAACGCGGAGGAGCACGAGCGCGCGAACGCGCAAGGGATGATTAATCAAATCAACAAAATCGAAGAGCAGATCGCGGAGGTGAAGCGACAGGGCGGCACGGTTGTGTTCGACAACTCACCCGCGCCCACGTCCACACCTTCTTCGGGCGAAGGCGAGGTCCTGGAGATGAGCAAGCCGCTCATCAAGAAGCGCACGAACGGCGAGCAGGTGCGCGGGATGCTCACGAGGATCGAATGCACGGGCGGCGAGAGCGCCATCTTCCACGTCAAGGCGGGTGAACGCGTCTATAAACTCCGCGCGGAGGCGATGGGGCGGCTCGAACTCGTCGCTTACACTCAGGACGCCGGAAACGAGATCACTTGCGGCGCACGCAAACCGGAGAGCTTAGTCGTCGTCACCTTCCGCCCGAACACGGCGGCGGCCACGCGCGCCAAGTTCGACGGCGACCTGCTCGCCGTTGACTTCATCTCGCCTGACATGGAAGTGGAGAAGTAGGAAAGTAGTCAGTTGTCCGTAGTCAGTTGTCAGTTGCATGTGATGAATCACACAAGTTGCTAAAGACGGTCTTGAACAACTGACAACGGACAACTGACAACGGACAGCTTTTATTCATCGCCGAGCGTATTGAGGTTGTCCGTTTTCTTGACGGGCAGGAGGCTGCGTATGAGATCGTTGAGGCGTTCAAAGTCTATGGGCTTGGTGAGGTAGCCTTCCATCCCGGCGTCGTAGGCGGCGCGCTGGAAGCCTTCGGTGGTGAAGGCCGTGACGGCGATGACGGGCACGGGGCGCAGGGCCGGGTGCTCGCGGATTTTGCGCGTCGCGCCGAGCCCGTCGAGTCCGGGCATGCTGATGTCCATGAGAATCAGATCGGGGTGCGTGAGCGAGGCGACTTTGATCGCCTCCTCGCCGTCCGTGGCCGTGACGACGCGGTAGCCCGATTGTTGCAGGTGCAGGCTGATGATCACGAGGTTGTCAACCGTGTCGTCAACGACGAGGACGAGGAAATCCTGCGGGGTGAACTCCTGCGTGTTCGCGTCCGCGTGCAGAGGGCTGGTGGGTGGGGCTTCGTTCGGGTGCGCGGCGTCGGCCTCGGCTGACGCCTGAACGGGATAGAGGCCGACCGTCTCGCCGCCCGCCGCCGCCTGGACGAGTTGCCAGCCGCACTTGACGCAGAACCGCACGCCGTCTGGGTTTTCGTGTGCGCAAACTGGACAGGACATCATCTCGTTATCTTCGACAACTCTTTTCGCGGTTTTCACGTCGCTCTCAGTATCGCAGAAGCGGGGCGGTTTTCGCCAACCGCGAGACGCGCCCATTGGTTTTCTCTGTGCCCCCTCTGTGTCCTCTGTGTCTCTGTGGTGAATGATCTTCTAAGACACTCACCACAGAGACACAGAGGACACAGAGGGGGCACAGAGAAAAGATAAGCGGCTCGTAATCATTTCCAACAGCTATAAACTGCTTGCGGCGTCAACTCGAAGGGGGGCGTTTCCGGTCGCCGGGGAGGGCGCGCGGGATGTCGCGTTCGTTGATGGTGGGGGAGTTATCTTCGGCGTCGGGCTTCGGTTTTTTGCCGCGCAGCGCGGGCGGCAGTTTCGGGCGGGGGATGTTGACGGTGGCGACCGAATCCGTGCGACGCAGTATCGCGCCGCCGCGCCCCGCGACCCACGCCGCCGAGCCGCCCCTGTAGGCGACGGCAAAGAGCGGCACGCTCGTCGCGCTGGCGAGCGCGTCCCATGTCTCGCCGCCGTCTTTGGTCTGCATCACGCGCCCCTGTTCGCCGACGATGAGCGCGTCTAAGGGTGTGGCGATTGAGACGGCGAAGAGGTTGAGCTTGACCTTGCTCTCCTGCTGCCGCCAGCGCACGCCCGCGTCGTCCGTGTGCAAAATCAGGCCGCGCTCGCCGACGATGAAGCCGCGCCGCGTGTCTGCCGAGGCAAACGCCACGCCGTAGAGCCACTCCTTGCTGTTCGTTTCGACGTAGCGCCAGGTCTCGCCGCCGTTCTCCGTGCGCAGGATCATGCCCTGCGCGCCGACGGCGACGGCCACGCCGTTCGCGCCCGCAAACGACACGTCTTCGAGCCATGTGATCGTGTCGGAACGCTTCTGCCGCCAGGACTCGCCGCCGTCGTCCGTCGCCAGAATCGTGCCGCGCGCGCCGACGACGAGGCCGCGCTTCTCGTCCGCGAAGTGGACGCCGGAGAGTTCGTGCGTGACGGGCGAGTCGGCCTTCGCCCACGTCACGCCGCCGTTCGTGGAAACCAGAATCGTGCCCGCGTCGCCCACCGCCCAGCCGTGCGTCTCGTTGACGAAGAAAACGTGCGTGAGCCTGACTGTCACGCCCGACGGCCTCACGGTCCAACGCTTGCCGCCCGAAGAGGTGTAGAGAATGCGCCCGCGCGAGCCTACAGCCCAGCCGCGCGAGCCGTCCAGAAAGAAGATGTCCGCGAGGTCTTCGCGCCCGCCTTCGGAGAGTCGCCGCCATTCGAGGCCGCCGTCGTCCGTGCGCAGGATCAAGCCGTCGCCGCCCGCCGCCCAGCCCGTCGTCCGGTCTGCGAAGTGTATGGTCGTCAGGCGCGGCTGCGTCTTCACGCTGACGGGTAGCCAGAGCGCGCCGCCGTTCTCCGTCGCCAAAACCACGCCGTCGTTGCCCGCCGCCCAGCCGCGCTGCTCGTCCAGAAAATAGACCGACAGGAGATCGGCCTGCTGGTAGACTTCGACGCGCGACCACGTCGCGCCACCGTCGTCCGTCTGCAAGACTAAACCGCCGTAGCCGACGGCGACCGCGCGCTTCGTCGCGCCCGCGAAGGCCACGCCCGTCAAAGGAAACTCGCGCGCCTGTGGTTGGCTGCGCCAGGTCTCGCCGCCGTCCGTGGTCGTGAGCATCGTGCCGTTTGCGCCGACGGCAACGCCCGTCTGACGGTCTCCGAAAGAGATCGAGAAGAGGTGCGAGGTCGTTCCCGACTCTTGCGCGCGCCATGTGCGCCCGCCGTCGGCGGTCGAGATGATGCGCCCGTAAGTGCCGCACGCCCAGCCGCGCCGCGCGTCGTCTCCGGCGAAGGCGACGTTGTAGAGATGATCTTTAACGCCCGTCGGGCGCGCGAGCCAACGCTCGCCGCCGTTCTCCGTGATGATGACGACGCCGCGCGCGCCGACGGCGACCGCCGAGTTCTTATCCTTGACGAAGAGGCCGTAGAGCGTCGTCGAGACGGGCGCGCGCTGCGCCTCCCACTCGAAGCCGCCGTCGTCCGTGTGCAGGATCGCGCCGTCCGCGCCCGTCGCCCAACCGTTCAGCTTGTCGGGCGCAAAGCGCAAGGCGTGAATCGCGTTTCCCTGCGGCAGAGGGTTCTGCCACAGCCACCCGCGCGTCTGTGCCGCCGCCACGCCCGCGAGCACGCCGACGAGCGCGAGCGCCGGCAGGACGCCGGCGCGCAGTTGTTTGAAGATGTGGCGGAGAAGCGACATGAATCAACGTCGGGGGAGGAAAATTTTAAGCGGCGTTCAAATTTAGCGTCGTCTAAGTTACTCTCAAAGCCGTGTTGCCATCAACCGGCGGCGTCCGGCTCGCCGAACGCCTGAGCCGCCTCGCGCAGCACGCTTTCGTCAACGCGCCCGAGCGCGGCGATGCGGCGCGCGGCTTTATCTACGGCCTCCTGCGCGTTGTGTCCGGCGTGGCCTTTGATCCATTCCCACTCGATGCGGTGCGCGTCGCGCGCACGATCCAGGCGCTCCCACCATTCGTGGTTCGACTTGCGACGAAAGCGTCCCGCCATCGTCTCGACCACGTAGCGCGAATCCGTCAACACGCGCACGCGGCACGGCTCGCGCAGTTGTTCGAGTCCGATGGCGGCGGCGGCGATCTCCGCCTGCTGGTTCGTCGCCGAGCCGAGGTAGCAGCCGAACGCGCGCCAGCGTTCGCGGAAGTTTAGCAGCGCGACCGCCGCCGCGCGCGTCTCAGCCTGACCGTTGCCGAGGCTCGACCCGTCGCAATAGATCGTCACTTCCTTCAGAGCGCTCACGCCGCGGCCTCTTCGCCGCGTCCTGTGAGGACGAGAACGTGATCAACCGCTTCCTCGAACGTGTCGTCGTGCGAGATGACGAAGAGTTGATTGAAGTGGCGCACCTGCCCGATCTGGCGCGCGAGGTTTTCGCGCCGCTCGGCGTCCATGTTCACCGTCGGCTCGTCGAAGAAGGCGATGCGTATGTCGGAGAGTTGCTTCAAGAGCGCGAGACGCACCGAGAGCGCCGCGACCATTTGCTCGCCGCCCGACAAGTTCACGAACGAGCGTTCGTGCCCGCCCTCTTCCAAAATGATCTCGTAATCGCTCGACCAGCGGAGCGTGCGCTCGGCGTCGCCCGTGATCTCGCGGAAGAACTGGTTGGCCTCGACCGAGATGTGCGCGACGTAGCTGCGCGTCACTTCCGGCCCCGCCTTCTTCAAGATGTCGCGCATGAACTCGGTCGCCTCGTCCAGACGCTTCAGGCGCTCCTGCGCGCGAAGTTCCTCCTGCCAACGCAGGCGCACCTCGTCGAGCCGCGCGATCTCCGAGGCGAGTTTCTCCGCCGACTCGCGCGCGTGTTCGAGCTTGGCCGAAGTGTTCGCTTCGGACGCGAGCGCGAGCGCGAGCGCGTCGCGTTCCGCCGAATGCGCCGCGCGTTCGTAAGCGGCGACGGCCTCCGCGTGCGCCGCCTGAGCCTCTTCCGCAGCGCGCGCCGCACCTGCCGTCTCTTCCGCAGCGCGTTCGACTTCCGCAGCGCGCGCGCCGACCGTGGCCGCGAGCGACGCGCTTTCGAGATAGACGCGGTAGGCCGGAGCGGTCGCGTCACGCCCCGCGAGCGTCGCCGTCCAGCGGGCGTCGAAGTCCGCGAAACGCTTCGACTCAGACGTGAGCGCGTCGCGCTCCGAGACGAGCGCAAGCGACGCGTCGCGCGCGCCCGCAACTTCCCTTTGCAGCGTCTCTTCCTGTTCGGCTTCGGCGCGGCGTATGCCGAGGCGCGAGCGCGGGTCGTTCAAAGCGCGCAGGCGCGCGTCCGTCTCACCGATGTCGCGTTCGAGCGCGTCGATGGCGCTCGCAGCGGCGGCGAGTTCGGCGCGCGCCTCCTTCTTGCGTTTGCCTTCCTCTTCGATCTCCGCGAGGCGCTGGCGCAAAGGTTCCAACTCCGCGAAGCGCATCAGAGACTCGCGCGCGCTGATCAGGTCTGCGTCAACGCCGAGCAACTTACTTCGCAACTCGTCAAGTTCGCGGTCGTCCGCAGGGAGCGCGGCCAACTCGTGGTCGAGCGTGGCGAGGAGAGACTGGCGCGCGTCGAGCAGTTCGCTTTCGTGCGTGAGTTGCGCGCGCTCGCGCTCCAGTTGGACGACGGCCACGACGGCCTCGCGCGCCGTGTGAACTTGCCGCTCGATGCGCGCTGACTCCGCCTGCACGCTTTGAAGCTGCGCGCGGTTCGCCGTCAGGTGATCTTTGAAATAACCTTCGAGCGTCTGGCCTTCGCCGATGTTCAAACAGCGCTCGGAGAGAATGGGGCACAGGCCGCCTTTGACTTCGGCGCGCATCTTCTCGTCGCGCGCGATCTCGGCGCGCAGGTGCGCGGCCTGTTCGGAGAGCGCGCGCCCGCTCGTTTCGAGTTCGGCGGCGCGCTCCGCACCTGCCGAGCGAGATTCGAGATCGCTCACTTTGCGTTCGAGCGCGGAGGCGACCGCTTGCAGGCGTTTGATCTCGCGCGTCAGGTCGCGTCGCTGGTTGGTGAGGTGCTTGCGGTCTGTGGCCGCCTTCTCGGCACGGCTGAGCGAGTTGTGCAAACCGAGTTGTTCGCTCTCCAGGCGCGCGACGCGCGCGGGCGCGTCCTGCGCGCGTTCGGCCTGCTTCAGAGACTCGCGCGTCTGCGCGTGCTGCGCGCGGAGGTTGTTCAGTTCGGAGTCTAAGCGTGTTAGCTGCTCGCGCGCGGCCAGCGCGTGCGAACGCAACTCGCGCAGGCGTTCGCGCTCGCGCTCCAACTCTTCCTGCGCACCCACCTCGCGCTCGATCTCCGCCAGCGACTCGCGCGCACGCGCCGCCGCTTCGAGCGCGAGCGTCAGGCGGCGCACGTCCGATTCGGCTGCGGCTAACAAGTTCGCCACGCGGTTGATCTCACCAGTCAAACGGTCGCGCTCGGCGCGTTCCGTTTCGAGTTGTGCAAGTGCGGCGAGCGCGGAGAGGTGCGCGTGGTAGTCGGCTTCGGACGCCTGTTGTTGATTGCGTGCGCGCTCGGCTTCGTCGAGTTTGTTGCGGAGTTCGGCAAGCGAGCGTTCGGCTGCATGGCGCTCCACGTCCGCGCGCTCGGCACGCGTGCGCGATTCCGCGACGCGACGCTCGGCCTCTTCAAATGCCTCGACCCTGCGCTTGCGCTCCGCGACTTCAAGACGCAAACGAGCGAGCGTTTCGGACAACTCTCGTGCGCGCTCGCTCGTCGATTTATGTTCCGCCGTCATCTCCTCGTAGCGCGCGAGCGTGCCTTCGGCGCGTCCGATGCGCTCGCGCGTCGCGGAATGGCGGTCGCGTATGAGGTTCACCGTGTCGCGCAGGCGCTCGGCGCTCTCGCGGTATTCTTCGACCTTGAGCAGTCGATCAAAAGCGGCCTTGCGCTGGCTGGACGTTTTGAGGAAGTCTGCCGTCAGTGTGCCTTGCGGCACGCCGATGGCCGACTTGAAGAGCGCGGGCAGGTCCGTCCCCGCTTCGATGCCGAGCAGTTTGGCGAGCATCGGCGCGACGTTCGCCTTCTTCTCTTCGAGTTTGAGTTTGAGTTCGGGGTCGTAGATGTAATAGCCGTTCGCCGTGTCGCGATAGACGGTGTAACGCCTGCCGTCGGCGTCGCTCTCGAAGGTGACGCGCGCCGAACCCTTCTTCGCGCCGCGCCGCAGAAAATCGTCCTTGCTGTAGTCGAGCGTGTCGAAGAGCGTCCACGCGATGGCTTCGAGGATGGTGGTTTTGCCCGCGCCGTTCGGGCCGACGATGGCCGTCGTGCCGGGCTCGAAAGAGAAGTCGGCGCGCTCGTAGGATTTGATGTTGTCTAGTTCGACGCGTGTGACGTGCATGTTCTCTGGAAAGCGTTTTCATTCGACCGAAAAGTCGAGTTCGCGCGTGACGGTCGCGCGCCCGGCCGTGTCCCTGGCAGAGACTTGCAGCAGGTAGACGCCCGGCGTCAAAGCCGCGAGCGGCACTTCGGCCGCGTAGAAGATGCGCGCGGGGTCGCTCCCCGGCGCGGTTGAAACTCGGTGCGGCGGCGCGCTCGTCACCACCTTGTTGTCGCGCAGGATTTTGATCTCCAACTCGACATCCGGCGTGCCCGCCCCGCGGCGCGCGGCATTGTAGATGTAGAGTTGCAGCAAGAGGTGCGATGCCCGCGCGAAGCGGCGTTCGACGCGAAGGATGTCGGGCGTCTGCGGCGTTCCGGCGGCGGCGGTGGTCGGTGTCCCGGCCGTCTGCGCGCGTGCGGCGTGTCGCCGCTCGGTGATGAGCAGGCTGCTCAGGGCGAGTCGGGTCGCCTTCACATCCGGGACTTCAACCCACTCGAACGCGCTGCCGACGAGACCGCTCGCAGCGTCGCGCGCAGCGGTGCGAAACTGATAGAGGCCGGGCGCGGGGACGGGGATCGAAAAGTTTGTGACGAGTTTGCCGCGCGTCGCTCCCGTCGCGGTGGCGGCGTCTGCATCGAGCGTCAGCGTGCGCCCGTCGCTGTAGACAGACTTCCCGCGTTCGTCGAGCAGGGCGCAGGCCACCTCGATTTGCGCCTTCGACTTGCCGCCTCCGGCGGGCGCGAACCTGAGCCGGTCGTTCGAGAGTTGCACGGAGGCGTTGACGACCGAGCCGGCCTGCGGGTCGTTCGTGAAGACGGCGTAAGCGTCAACGGGCAGATCGCGGCGCGAATTTAAAGTGTTGAGCGCACGGTTTAGCGCGGCGTTCGACGAGACCGGCGTGGCAATGGGCGGCGGCATTACGGTCGCGGCGGCGCGCTCTTCCCCCCTACCGGCGGGCGCCGTGGCGAGAAAGCCGCGCCTGAGGCGCACGGTGAGATCGGGACGGCCTTTAACGCTGATCTCGATCTTGCGAAAACGCGGCGCGCCTTCTTTTACTTCGACGCCTTCGGGTCGCCACGCGAGCAGGTAGTAGTTGGCCGTCTCATCGAGCGTCCGGGCGATGGCGTCGTCGAGCGCGTTGGTGTTGATGATAGCGCGCCCGCCCGTGTCGGCGGCCAGGCCGCGCAGGACCTCCTGCGTCGCGCTCAGTTCGCCCGAAGGGCTGTAGCCGCGATAGGCCGCGCCGCCAGTGCCCCCGCCGGAACTGAGGTCTGCCAGATCGGCTCCCGCGCTGCTGCTCGCGTCCAACATGCCGACGGTCAGACCGCGCGCGTAGAGCGTATACACAACCGTCCCCGTGCGCGCGGCGATATTCGTGACACGCTCCAATTTGCGGTCGATGTCGGCTTCCTGCGTGTCGAACGAGAAGCCCTCGGAGATGAAGAAGAGCGTCTGCCGCCCGCCGTAGGGACTGCGTGCTCGCACCACGCTTTCGAGCGAGGCGACCGTTGCGCCGCTCAGCAGCGCCGCCTGCCGGCGGACGCGCCGCGCGCGATTCCTCACCAACAACTCCGCCACCCGGCGCGCGGTCGCATCGTCGTACCTGTCCCCGTTGGCGCTCAACGCCTGGTTGACCACGTACTCGAACAGGTCGCGGTCGCCGCGGTCGATCATCTCCGCCTGATAGGCGGACATCGGGGGGCGTCCGTCATCGAGCGCCGCCTGCGACACCGGCTTGATCCGCGCAACGGCAGCGCGCAGCACCGCGCGGTCGTTCGTGAACTGTTGC
>DATHBB010000313.1:0-21638 GCA_035296385.1 Pyrinomonadaceae bacterium
AGCCCGGCGATTACTCCAGCATGCGCGAGTTGTTCGACGTGATCTTGACGGAGGCGAAGATCGCGGGCGACCGCACGGGCGTCGTTTCGTCGCCCGTCGCCTTCGTCGCCGAACATCTGCGGCGGCGTCTCTTCAAAAAGGGCAAGGCCGAAATGGAGGCCGCGACGCGTGACGCGCCCGCTCCTGCGTCGAGCGTGGACGCGAGCAAGTGCCCCGACTGTCACGGTACGGGTTGGTCGTATCCGAACGGGTTGGATAAGGGCGTCGCGAAGTGTAAACACTCGCGCCTGACAGAAGAGAAGCAATCTTAAGGTTCGGCTCGCCTCACCCGTGACTGATCATCGCGGGGACAGATCGCGAAACCCTGCGCGAGCGGCGGGCCGGATACAACATCAGGGACACGGAAAGGGAACTGTGAAATATGACCAATGTAACAGAAGCAACGCGGCGAACTGGGGCAGAGTTGACCCGAGCAGCTTCCTTGAAGGTTCGGATGAAGGATGAGACTTTACCTAACGGCACAACCTTTCACTGGAGGGAACTTTATTCTGTTCCGCGAAATTTCCCGTCTGGAAAAAAAAGACAGTGGTATGTGCCCGTCACCTGCGGGAGCGGCGCATCGCCTTCCTGTTTGGGCAAGCGGCCTGCGCTCATCATAAAATCATTGACAGCCTTGACCGTACTAACTCCCGCCGACACTGTGCTAACTGGCGGCGCGTTAGTTGGATACTGCCGATTTTGTTTCTCTCTCGAATACCGTGCGAATCAAGCTTTACCTGACGGGTCGCAGATTCTTTGGCTCGAACGCGACGAGCGCGGCGTGCCAGTGGTTTGCGGAAAGTGTTCCACACCGCAACTCCTAAAGTGTGCGCCCTCTCTAAAGGTCGAAGATCATAGATGGCCTTGCTCAAAATGTGGCGAGGGCATCGGGGAACAAAAGCACCTAACCGGCGCAACGATCCTCTGGCTTAAGCGCGGGCGCAATTCACGCGTCGTCTCCAGCAGCAGAAAAAAGCAGCAGAATAAGACGCCCTTCATCTGCGCACGGTGCGGACAAGAGAGTTCAGCGTGGACTCACACAATCCGGGGAGGCAACTGGTCTGGTCTCTGCGAGGGCTGCCGCTCCGAGCGCGGCCACTGGCGGAAGCAAACTCAAAATCAAGTATTACAGACTGGCTCGATCTGCCTCTACTCAGAGCGTCATGGTACATGGCTTCCGGTGCTTTGTGGGCTGCCCGTCTCGGAAGAGAAGCGTTGCGCGGAGAAGAACGATTTTAATAAAGATGGGCCTCTGCGCGAAAACTTTTCCGGTTACTGCCCGACACACTCGCGAGTTGAGATTAGCACCGCGATTATGAAGTTCGGGGCCGCACTCATTGCCTACGAGCAGGCCGGGATTAAACAACAAAAACCGCAACGAAAGCTCAATGACGTTATAGACGAAGTTTGCGCGTTATGGCTTGAAGAGAAAAAGCAATTAGGTGCGGTAACTTACGAAGAGGTCGCGCGGCGGCTTCAGCGTTCGGGTAAGGAGAGCAAAGACATCGGCGCAAAGGCCGTTGCTCAAAGGCTCAACCGCGCCGGGTATGAAGGGCAGCGTGCCGATGTCGTCATGCGAGTTCTGAGGGAGAAGAGGATGCTATGACATCGGAGCGTCTTCGGCGATGGAACATTTGCCAAAGATAAAATGTTCCATATGGAACAAAATTATTTTTGAGCAGTTCCACACTCATCAGTCACATTGTTGTAATTTAAGCCCGCCTTGATGACAAGGCACAAAATTTAATTGCCCGGTCGAGCAACCACTACGAAGCAGCGACCGGGCAACGATGCGGCCTAGCGACCGCGCGCGAACATTTTTAATTCGCAGCGGGGAGTATAACTCTCCGCAGAGGCAGAGGGCTACAACTCTTTTCGTGTTCGCTAGCGCGAGGGGTTGTAGCCTTCGTGTTTCGCCTATGCCAAACAACACCGACGGCCAGCCGACTCTCGGCGGCGACTCCTTCAAACCTGAAACTATCTGCCGCGTTCACAGACACGAGCGCAATTATGTGCAAGTCGAGAACGCGACCGCACAGGACAAGCGGCTCTCATGGGCGGCTCGCGGGCTGCTCGTCTATCTGCTCAGTCTGCCGACGGATTGGGAGATTCGCGTCTCTCACCTGATTAACCAGGGCGACATGGGGCGCGACGCCCTGCGCCGCACTCTCCACGAGCTACAGTCTTTCGGCTACGCATCCGGCGTCGGGCGTGACAGCCAAGAGCGAAGCGAGCGCGGACGCTTCGGACCGACGGAGATCGCCGTGTACGAAACGCCCGCGCTCAACCCGTTTTTTTCCCGTGGCGATGCCGTGACGCCTGAGAGAGTCCGCGATCCTGAAAAGGCGCAATCTACGGTAGAAAACACGCAATCCAGCGTCGATAAAACACGCAATCCAGCGTCAGAAAAGGCGCAATCTACGGTCGCACCGTCGCCTGAAATTCCGTCAACGGTCGCACCGTCGCCTGATTCTCCGTCGCCTGAAATTCCGTCCACATACAAAGAACAGAGTCCACAAAGGACAAATGAAACAAATCCCACACACACAAACAGCGGCCTTCGCGCCGTTGGCGCTCCGGCTGTTGTTGTGGGTGGTTCAAAATTCACTCTTCCGGAATGTCGCAGATACGCGGAGCACCTGCACTCGACCGGACAGGGAATCAACAACCCGGGCGGCTTCGCTCGGAGAATTCACGGTTCCGGCTCTGAGGATGAGATGATCGCTCTCTTCTTGGCGCGGCTCGAACCTGAGCGCGTCGAGAGCGGGGAACTGCCCGCGCCTCTCGACACGTCGGCCTGCCCTGACTGTGAAGGTCGGACACTGCGCCCCGTCGCCGGTCGGGGTGACTATTCCAAAGGCGTAACAAAGTGCAAACACGATGCGCTTTTGAATAGGGGGGCTGCATGAATAACTCCCCTCCAAGGTATAGCTCCGGCCCCAAGCTCGCGCTGACGCAAATCGGCGAGTGCGAAGTGTCCGATTGCCGCGCGCCCGTGTACGCGGAACTGCGGTCGCCGGATGCGCCTCGCCTCTGCTTCGACTGTGCGCCGCTGCTCGTCGCGCGGCAGAGCAGGTATCAAGAGTTGTATGAGAGGTCGGGCGGGCGGCTGCCTGCGAGCTTCAGGAGTTTTCTGGCGGGTTATGGACGCCTGCCACCCCGCGCCAACGGGCTGAGTGATGAGTGAGACGGACGAAGAGAAGCAACAAAGGACGCCGCGCGAACTCGCGCGAGTTCACACGCTGGCGGCGCGAAGCCAAACTGATCTGAGCCTGCTACATGATTCCGTGCAGGCCGTCGGGATGCCTTTCGTCCACCTCGCAAAAGTGAAGCGCGCCCAAGCGGAGATAAAGAATTTGCTGCGAGAGATCGCGGCACAGCCGAAAGGGAAGGTGTAGCTTGAACCTCTACCAAAATCTAATCTGTCAGGTTTTGTCGCGGTTTGCGTGGTTCTGCTACCTAAGATATGAGCAAGTCAAACTCTTACAACCTGTCGCCGGATATGCTGCGCGGCTCGGTCTGCGTGCAGTTCGTCCGGTGCGGCAAGCCGAACTGTCGTTGCGCATCGGGCGCCTCTTTGCATGGGCCGTATCACTATTTGATGTATCGCGAGCGTGGCCGCCAGCGCAAACGCTACGTCAGACAGTCCGACGTGCAGGCGGTGACGGCAGCGTGCGCGCGTGGGCGCTCGGTCGCCTGTGCCTCGCGCGAGGCGCAGAAGGAGAGCCGCGTCCGGAGTAGACCGCTCCTTCACGATCTCGCGCGGTGGCTGTGATGGCCGGATTTGAGCCGTTCGATCATGTAAATCTCGTGTTTAGTGTGCTTTCGCGGGATATTCTGGGATTTTGGGGCGTGACGCCCGAAAGGTGCAAAAATGAGTGATTTTGTTGTCTCTGTAAATTCATTGCCTGCATCAGTAGCGAGGAAAATCGGCAAAATCGATCCGAGTATTCGGGACATAAAAGCATTCTTGAGTAGGCCGCGCGCCTCTTGATGGGAGTTTCATTCGGCATGTCTTCATCGCAAAAACGGAGCAAGATTTACACCAACGCCCAAATACTCCGCGCGCTTCTCGTGCTGCGCGATAACTTCGGGAACGTCCAGCGGACGGCGAAGAAGACCGGCATCCCTGCCAACACCCTGAGCGGTTGGAAGCATGGAACCGGCTCGCGCATCGCGGCGCTCAAGCGCCAGTTGGAGGCGCGCGGCGCGTCCGATGTGGAAGAAATGCGCGCGCGCCTCGGCGAAGTCGAGCGGGAACTCGGCGAGTTGAAAGCGTGGCGGGCGGAACTGACGCGGCAGCTTGAAACCCTGCGCGCTGGCTCTTAACGAAGTCGTAGGAATAACCGGCGCGCCTGTCGTATAATCGCGCCGGTGGTTGCGCACCCGCGCGCACCGTTGAAAACATCAAGGGCATCTTTCGCAGCCCGTCGTCTCATTCAGCTTATGTCGCTGAATCGGACGGCGGGCTGCTTCGCGTTTCGGAAATGAATAAACCACAAATCAACATCGCCGCTCAGCGCGCCGCTTTTCATCCCCTGCCCCTCTCTCACCCGCCGCCCGGTCAATCCGAGGCGCTTGCGCGTCAGGCGCGAGCAGCCGAAGAAGCGCAGCTAACGAAGCTGCGAGACAAATACGCTGGCCTGAAAAATGAGGAAGCGGAGCTAGAGCGCGCCGTCAGTTGCGTCACCATTGACACGGATTACAAAACCCGCGCCCGTCAACTGGCAGAGTTGGCCGCGCTGCGGGAAGTGTTAGAGGCTTTCCCGCTCGACGTGTGCGAATCCTACAGCCGCATGACTGGGGGGCGTGTCGCTCCTGAACAATCGCAAGAAGAGAGGCTATGTCGGGATTCTATCAGGCGATTGCAGCGCGAAATTAACGACTTCGGCAAGGAGATCGCCGCGTTCGACTACCGCCTCGGCAAGCCTGCGACGTTGCCGGAACTGCGCCCGTTTGCCTACGCTGACTCGGCGGAAACCGCCTACAAGAACTCGCTGCGAGCGCGGCGCGCGTCGGCTCTTGCGGAGGTCCAGCGGCGGCAACAAGAGATCGCGGAGTTGGAACAGCAGATAGAGAAGTTGCAAACGGGGAGTTGAGCGATGGAAGCCGAACGAATCGAAGCGCTTAAAGCCTTTGCCGATAAACCGTGCCTGCCGCCTGAAAGCGCGCAAACGCTCCGGTGGATCGAGGGGCAAATAGCGGACGTGCTGGCGCTCGATGCCGCCGATCCGTTCGCCCTCATGATGCTTCCTTTCCGCGTTACGCGCGAGAAGATTTTAGAAGCGTGCCTCATTGACGAGACGCGCAAGGCGGCAAAGGCTCTGGCCGCTCACGTCAACCTGCCGTTCCTCGACGGCCAGCAACTTATTTTCGAGATGAATTAAAACGACGGGAGACAACAACGATGGGTGGTGGCAATAAGGAACGGAAGGCGGCGCAGACCAACTACGACACCGCGCTCTCAGAGACGAAGGCAGAAAGCCCTTATGAAAAGAAGCGGCGCGAGTTCAGCGAAGGGATTATTGATTGGTCGAAGAAAGAGGACTATCGCAACCCGACCGCCGCGATGAAGGTCTTTTACAACTTCGCCGACCCTGCCGAGCGCAAGCGGCAGTCCGACTTGAACGCCAACACGCGCGGCCTGGGTGTCTCGGCTCTCGGCGCGGGCGCGAACCCGACGGCGTTAGCTTTGGACAAGCAACACCGCGACGACGTGAACGCGACCGATGCGGCGCGGCAGTATCAGGAGACGACGGCTAACCTCGTCGGCGGGGCATACGATGAGTTGGGCGATCTGCACGCTGCATCCGACGCGAAGAAACTAGGCGTGTTGGGCGTGACTAACTCTCGGCTCGGTCAGGAGCGCGAGATAGCGTCGCGTCCGAAGTGGTTTGAAAAAATTCTTACTGCGGGCGCTCAGATCGGCAGCGGGGCGGCAACTGGCTATGCTGGCTCGGCCATCGGCTCGGCGAAGATCGCGGCCATGCTCAAAGATGGTGGCCGCGTTGATCCTTACATCGGAAAGAAGGTGCTCACCGGAGAGGAAGGGCCTGAGTTGCTCGTCGAAGACGACGGCGATGTTAAGCCGCTCGGCTTGGACGGGCCGGAGGTCATTACCCCGGACTCGCCGGGCTACGTCGTCCCTAATGATGAACTGCCGCCGGCTGCGAACGTCGCCCGCAAATCTCCGCGCGCGCCGATGGACGAGCGCACGCCGAACGGAGCGAGCGTTGATGAGCTGGTCGCTCAGGTGAACGGCAGGCAGGCCGACAAGTCGGCTGCGCCGATAGGCGCGCCCGCGGCGCGCCCGCGCATCGCAAAGCCTGTTGCGCATGTGATGAACCGCGAAGTGGAGGCGGGAGGCGGCCTGCCCGTCGAGCCTGATCGGACTGTGCCATCCGGCGAAGTGTCGCAAAAGCCGCTCGCGCCTCACATCGACGTGTCCGATACTCCGGCCTCGCGCCCGCGCTTCGCCGATCCTCATGGGCGACTCGAAAAGCAGATCGCGCACGAACAACTCAACCCTGAAAAGGACAAAAACGGGTGGAAGGGTGTTGCGCGCGAAGCGGTGCTCGGCTTCCTGCAAAACGGCGTGTTCGGCGCGGCGGCGCGCGGCATCGGCAACATGCTGGACAAGTCCGGCGACGAGCGCACAGGGCAGGCGCAAGCCGTCCAGAGGTGGCAGACGGAACTTAATCAGGGGCGCGCGAACGAGAAGGCCGGACTTGACCGCGAGCAACAGCGCGCGGGCATCCGGCTGACGAACGCCAACGCCAGATACGCGGAAGAGTTCAAGCCTCTCGAAGCGCAGCAGAAGGCCGAACAGCGCGAGCGCACGCTGATCAAAGCGAATCTCGGCTCGCTCAAGGGGCAAAAACTCGACCCGTCGAACCCACGCCATGCGCGATTTTTGGAACGGGCGGAACGGGCTGGATACTTCATCGACCCCGACGAGTGGAACAACGCGGCCAGCAATCAGGTGACGATCACGGTAGTTGATCCGAACAACCCGACGCAGACGCGGCAGCAGTTCTACAACAAAGCCACAGGCGAAATCACGGACGTAGCACAGAAGGGCTACGTGCAGCCGGTGAAGAAGTCGGGCATGACTGAAAGCCAGGAGCGCGCGGACGGGGATCGTGACGCCGCACGCGACGAAGCCCGCGCGCGCTTCGAGAAAACTTTTGGCCTCGGAGTCGCCAACTACGAGCGCAACCTGCGGAACGGCCTGACGAGTGAAGCGAAGCGCACCTTTGACGTAGAGACAAAGGGAGATTTCCAGCGCGCGAAGGACATCGAGAAACAACTCGCCGACATCAGGCGGCAAATTGGAGAGGGCACGCTACGGGCGAGCGATGTGCAGGCGGACGTAGATAGGCTGCGCGCCGAAGCCGCACAACTCGCCACGAAGGTTGAGGCGGCGCGCTCGAAGTACGGCGCTGCGGTCACTGGTGGGAGTTCGTCCGCGCCTGCTGCCGGCGGCAAGTACAGGGGCCAGCGGTTCTCTCGTTCCAAGCTCGAAGCGATGCGTCCGGATTTCGGCGGGAAGTCTGCCGCAGAGGTCGAGCGCATCATCACGCAAAACGGCGGGGTGGTTTACTGATGGCGACGCCGCAAGACAGGTTGCCGGATTTGAACGCGTTCGCTGACCCGCCCGCGCCGCCGAAGAAAACGCGCCCGGCGTCCGATGGTTTGCCGAACCTCGACGCGTTCGCCGAACCCGCTCCGGTCGCACGCGCGCCGAAAACTCCCCGCGCTCCTGCTGCGCCTTCGTCAACCGCGCCGCGCCCTTCGTTCTCTCCCCGCGTTCAATCGAAGATAGACGCCATGCTCGCCGATCTTACCGGACGCGGGTTAGACGTGCGGCTTGATAGCGGCTCGCTTCGGACGCCACAAGAGCAAGCGGAAAAGGTCAGACTCGGCTACTCGAAAACTTATAACTCAAAGCACCTGACGGGGAACGCTGCCGATTTCGTCGTTTATGAAAACGGCAAAGATCAATGGAAGAATCCCAAGCATCCACACTGGCGCGTGATCGGCGAAGTGGCAAAAGCGCACGGCGCGAAAAGATGGGGGGGCGACTTTTCCAGCTTCTACGATCCGGCGCATGTTGAATTTGGTGATGAGGATGAGGACGCGCCCGCGTCCTCGCTCCCGAACCTCGAACGGTTCGCGGACGCGCCCGATCCGCTCTCGCCCGACGCGCCGCTCGCCAACCGCGCCCACGCTGAACCCGCGCGCGAGCTTCGGCGTCGCGGCACGCGCGAGGAGGTCGGCGAGTTCGCTTCGCAAATGTCGCCGCAACTCGACGCGCTCGGCGTCGGGAACGTGCTGCACGAAGAGACCGGCCACTCGCGCGAGCGGTCGCGTGTGGAGGGCGCGCCGGTTGATGATGAAGTCGAGCGCGTGAATTCTGTTCCGGCGTCTCGTGGCGTTGCTCCCGCCGTGCAAAAGCTGCCGACTTCCGCGCCTCTCGATCCTTACTCGACGGAAGACAGAGAGCGGCGCGACGTGGCGGCTGCTGCGCGCGTGCGCGCGGTGACGCTTCCCCTCGCTCGCTCGCTTGCCGATTACAACGACGCGTCCGAACTGATGGCCGATGCCTACCGGCACGGCGCGCGGTCGCTCAACATTCCGTCCGGCTTTGTCGAAGACTGGATAAAGTCTCACCCCGACCATCTGCAAATCGTTGACTCGAACCCGAACAGCACCACGAAGTACACGCCCGCCGACTTACTCGGTTCATCCGTGCATAACGAGCGGGGCAATACCGTGCGGCTCAACCTGGGCGGCCTGTCTGATCTGGAGCGCGATTATCGAGCATGGCGCTCGACGGCTTCGCGGTTCGTTGATTGGGCGACGGACGACACGACGACGGCGGGCGAAAAGGCGACTTCTGCCGCGTCCGCGGCGCTGCGTCCGCTCGGCACGCTCTCGACGGCGGCGGCTGGCCTGCAACGCAGCGTTTCAACCTCTATCGGCGCGCTGGCCGGTGACGAAGAATCGCAGAAGGTTCTCGACGCGGATATTTATTCGCCGGTCAACATCGTCAAAGCGACGTGGGAGCGGTTCAAAACGGGGAACGTGCCGGAAGGGTTTGAGCAGCCGATTGCCAAGGGGCTTGATCTTCTCTATCAGAAGAAAAACAAGATGCCGCTCCCTGAGTGGCGTCGGATGGCTTTAGAGATCATCGGCGACCCGATGAACTACGGCGCGTTGAATCTGGCGGGCGTGGCGGTTGATGCCGTGAAGGGTACGAACGCCGGTCGGCGGTTATTTCAGCCTTCCGGCCTGACCGTGCTCGACATTGAGCGCGCCGCCGATGATGGGGGTCACTATCTCGTCAAGCTAAAAGACGCGAACGGCGCGGAGCATGTGATTGACACGTCGGCCTATTACGCCAACGGGCAAAAGCCGAAGCTGAAAAGCGTCCCTGCGGGGCGTGACATTGAAGGCGTCGGGCTGGAGCGCGACGGCGACACGGGACGCATTTATCTCGACGGGAAACCGCAGGATTTAGTTATGGACTCGGACGGCACGTTGCGCGCCGCGCCTGTCGGTGGCTACAAGCCTGCGGCTGCTCCCGAGTCCATCCCTGAGACGCCGGAAACGCTCGCCGCTCAAGTCGAAGCGATGCGCGCGGGCCGTCGTCCGGTCGTCGTCGTCACGCCCGACGCTCTGAGAGACGTTTCGCAAAAGGTGATCGTGCCGAAGGGCATGCGCTCGTTCGGCACGCCCGAAGGCGGGCGCATCATCTACAACCCCGCGCTCGTAGATCGCGACGATGTTGTTCGCCGCATGGATGACGGCACGCTTGGGGAACTGCTCGGGCACGTCGAGCCAAAAAGCGGGGCGACGACTCACGCCGTCGTCGCGCGCGACGCTCGGACGGGCGGCGAGGTTCAATCGAGCGCCGTCTCGCCTGAGAATGTTGACGCACAGGTCGAAGAGTTCCGGCGTCAGTATCCGGACGCGGAGATCGAAGCTGGCGGCGCAGACCTCGCGGCGCGCGTGCTTGATGAGCGGGTAGGCGGCAACGCGCCCGCGCGCCTCGTGTCCGATGAAGTGCTGCGGCCTGAAAAGTCGCTCGGTCGTGATGTGGTGATCGTCGAGCGCGCGGACGGCACGCGGCAGGCGTTCTACCGTTCGAGTGGTCAGAACAGCGGACAGCCCGGCGAGTGGTTTCCCTTCGGGGGCGTGGTGGACGGCGGCGAATATGACGGGTGGTTTAACAAAGCCCCGTATGTCCGCGATGAACTGAGCGACACGGCGCACCCGCTGCATCGCTACGGCACGGAAGAAAACAGAGAGATCGGCCAGTGGCTCAAGTCGCAGAATCTTCCCGACGGCGTAGAAGTGCCGCGCGCGGAACTCAACGCGCGCCTGCTTGATGCGGGCGCGTTCGATGATGCGACGGATCGCTACAGCCGGTTTACCGCGCCCGCTTCAGCCGCGCCCGCGGGCGACGATCCTTTTGCTGACATCACGCCCGCACAGGTCACGCCGACGCCCGCCGCGACGCCTGACCTCTCGAACCTCGCCGACGCGCCCGACGACGAGTGGCGTCAGTTCGCGCCCGAGACCCGCACGCTCGGCATCCCGCGCGCGACGATGCCGCAAGTTAAGGGCGAGCACCGGGGGGCGCTCGTCCAGTTCTTGAAGGGTCGCGGCATCTCGCACACGCAAACGGAGATCGCGCCGTCTGCGCTCAAACCTTCGCAAGCTGAATTCTCGCCGTCCAAAGTGAACAAGGCGCGAGGGTTTGAGGGCAAGCCGCGCTCGATCCTCATCAGTTCCGACGGCCACGTTTTAGACGGCCATCATCAATGGCTCTCGGCGCTGCATGACGCGCCCGACGCTCCGATCCCTGCGATTCAACTCGACGCTCCCATTCAACAGCTTCTGATCGAGACGGCGCGCTTTCCGTCGTCGGGCGTGGACGACGGAGCCAAGGCAATCTCGAAAGCTGGCGCGGCCTCTGGCGATGAGATAGACGAATTGCTGCGCGATGTACGGGACGACCCGAACATAGCGGAAACAATACCCGTCAACCCGAACCCCCGCCGGCGTCGTCTCGGCGCGGCGCTTGAGGCGTTGACGCCGC
This sequence comes from Pyrinomonadaceae bacterium, assembly GCA_035296385.1. Lineage (GTDB taxonomy): Bacteria > Acidobacteriota > Blastocatellia > Pyrinomonadales > Pyrinomonadaceae > JAIVJZ01. The sequence continues at coordinate 11,147 of DATHBB010000313.1, forward strand.
CGCAGTTCGTTCGGAGGGCTGCGCGCGAGATACGCGATGTTGTGAACGTCACAAAGGCGATTCCGGCCAGCTTCGACAACTCGGCCTTGTTCGGGCAAGGCGCAATCATCTCCGGCGCGCGTCCGTCGCTCATCCCCTCGGCGGTCGCCGACTCCGCACGCTCGGCCATGTCGCGCACGAAGTTTGAAGCCTTCAAGAAAAATCTCGTCACGCATCCTGATCAACAACTCCGCGAGGATTCCGGTTTGTATCTCGCCAGCATCGGGCAAGGCGAGGAAACATTCGGTTCACGTTTCGCAGACAGGATACCGGGCGTTGCGGCATCACAAAGGGCATACGAAGCGACTTTGGACTCACTCAGAAGCAACGCAGCCGATCTCTACTTTGACGAATTGAAACGTGCCGGGCTGACTTTCGAGACTGACCCTAAAGCCTTTCGCGATGTTGCCAGATGGATCAATGTGGCGACGGGTCGTGGTGAGTTAGGCCGCCTCGAACCTCTCGCCGACGTTCTCAACTTGCCGATGTTCTCGCCGCGCCTCTTGGCCTCGAAGTTCAACATCATCTCACCCGTTCGTTATGCCCGTATGCACCCTGCGGCGCGAAAGATCGCCCTGCGTGAGATGTTCCGCGCTACCGGCTCGCTCGGCGTCACGATGGGCTTGGCGAAGCTGGCGGGCGCGGACGTTGATCTCGATCCTTTCTCGGCTGGCTTCGGCACGATTGAAGCCGACGGCACAAGCTACGACCTGAGCGGCGGGAGAATTAGAGCCTTGAGAGTTGCCGCGCAGTTGGCGGACTCGCTTAATAGAGAGCGTCGGGGCGAGACGGTGAAAGACAATCGCAAGCCCGCCGTCCTCGTCGAGAGGTTTTTCCGCGCCTACCTGTCTCCGGCGGGTCAACTGAGCGCGGACTATCTGACGGGCGAAGACTTTGAGGGCAATGCGTTCGGCTCGAAGGAATGGAAGCCGGGCGAGATGCGTTTCGGCGAGTTGGATCGGTTGATGCCTTTCGCCGTCAAAGAGATTCGCGACGCCTATCACAAGGCGGGCGTGGTCGGCGCGGTGAAAGCTGCGCCCACCTTCGTCGGCGTCGGCGTCCACACGAAGGATAAGAGTTTCGAGCCGCGCGAGCCGCTCCTGAGCGAGCGCAATCAACGGGTGCTCGACGCGTTGGGGGTTGACCTCGAACACATGGGGAAAAAGGGCAAGCGTAATTTGACCGTGCGCCCAGGCCGCAGCGTCGAAGGCGTTACGGGCGACTCCATCACTCCGCACGGCGACACTGAAAAGTACAACGGCGGGATGGGAATGTCGCCGGAAAAATTCAACGAAGAACTGAGCGCGGAACTCAATCGAGTCATTGATGAAGAAGTTGACTCTCCCGATTGGGACACGATGACGAATGAGGAACGCGCGCGGCGTCTTGATGTGGTGCTCGTCAACACGGAAAAGCGCATGTATAACCCCGTGCGCCGTGATGCTCGTTTCATGCAGCAGGACGAAGAGAAGAAAGTCCAGCAGCGGCTTGATCGGATGGGCGCGGGGTCGAAAGACAAGATGCACTTTCAACTTTAGGTGCGCGCTCGTGAAGTCAATGCTTCTGTCTTTGTGCCGTGGAGGATCGCGCGATGGTTTTCAAGTTTCAAACAAAACTCCGCGACATGGAACGGCGCGCCGCTCGGCAAAGCGGGCATCGAATGACGAAGCGACGCCCGCGCACCATGCTCGAAACCGTCGCCAGCGTAAACGTACAGTGGGAAGTTAGAAAGGCGGTCGCCCGACTGAAGCGAGACGCGCGCGAGAAATAGGCGCGTCGGATAATCTCAAAATTGAGACTCCTAAATATGGAAACGGGCGCGTGATTTTGAAATATGCAAATAGGCGATGATTATGCGTCCTTCCTGCATAGGGCCTGCGCGTCGCCGCGCCCGCTAATTGTGGTTCGCCCCGTCGAAGCTCGCCACTTTTTCATTATCCGCTCGAAAAACATAATCCTAATTATCAGACTCCGCGTGTGTGGTTCGACTCCTGACACCGGACTCCTGACACCGGACAACTGACGAGTGACAAGTGACGGGTGACAAGCTGCTCGTGCGCTGTCGCGAAGAAAAAATGCTAAGGTTTCGCACTCTAAAATCCTAGCATTTTCGCACCTGTGGCGTATTGGCTGAAAGTTGTCTAAACGCCTGCAAAAGTTAGCGTTTCGTGGCGATGCCCGCGCGTAAGTACCCTAGCAAATCCTAGCATTTGAAATGCTGAGAATTGCTAAGGATGAGGAGGTCGCGAACTTCGCGTTTATTCGCCCTCTGGCGCGTCGGGCTGCGCGGGGCGGCACGGCCTTGCGTGGCTCAATCCGGCGCGTCCTGCGCAGCGTGGCGACGCGTGGCGGTGTCTGCGACGGGTGGCCGTGCGGTCCGGTTCCGGTGCGGTCGGCCATCCCTGCCGCTCTCCCTCGGCGCGAGCGCGCCGGGCTGAATGATGAAAGCGCAGCGGGTAGGTGGATAGACTACCCGCCGCGTGCAACGGTCGAAGTCTCACATCTTCGCCGCTGCTCTTTCGCCCGTTCCTCACTGGCGGGCGAAACTGGAAAGGCCGGTGCTGCCGCTGCGCTGCTCCTGCACGGCGTTGATCTGGTCGATCAAGTCGGCGGCGTGCGTGATGGTGGAGTCGTCGGCTGCGAGGTAGCGAAACGTCGTCGTGATCTGAGCGTGTCCCAAGAGGCGCGCAATCTCGGCTATCGGCATCCCCTGAATGTTCGACTCCGGCACGCCGCGATGTAGGCGCGTTGCTGCCGTGCGTCTCAAGTCATGGAAGCGCAAGCCTTCAATGCCTGCATCCCTGCACGCTCCGGCGAAACTGCGCTTAACGGTCGTCACTCCGAACAAGAGATCGTCCGGTCGGTTAAGTTTCCGTTCGAGTAGCCGGTCAATTTCATTTTGCAAGCGACGACTGACGGGCACGACGCGCTCGCGCAGGGTCTTCGTGTTCTCCTGCCTGACGACGATCTGACGGTCGCGCACGTCGGAAACTCTCAGCTTGAATATCTCGCCCTCGCGCATCGCGGTGTCGAGCGCGCACATGATGATCGCGCGCAGGTGCGCCCGCTTGCCCGTGCATTGTTCGTACAGCCTCGCCTCTTCCTCGAAGGTCAGGAGGCGTTTGCGGATAACCTCGTCGGCGGTGGAGATAAGCGGGCGGTCGCCGCGCGCGAACGGGTTGACCGTGATCCAGCCGCGCCGCGCTGCGATGTTCAGCATGTGGCGCAGCGTGCCGAGCGCGCGGTTGACGGTGGCGATGGTGCGCGGGCGTTCCTCGTACCATTCGCGCACGATCTTGCGCCCGCGCCCTCGTTCGACGCGGCGCACGCGCGCGGGCGTCTCGTGCAGCTTCAACCGCAGCGCGTCTAAATCTTCAAAGGTGATCTGTTCGATCAACGTGCCGCCCGTCCATGTGTTCGGCTCGGTCGGATGTGCCGTTGCTCCGAAATGCTCACACAGGCGCGCGAGCGTGGCGCGTGCCGCGTCCGGTCGGCGTCGGCCTGCGATCTTTCGCCCGTCTCTGTACTCTGCCGGGATGAGCGACGCGGCGGCGTAGCTCGTCGCCAGTTCGCCGAACGTGACGCGCTCGCGCGGCTGCGGCTCGCTCCGCGCCTTGCGCTCCTTCAACTCGGCAAGGATGCGTTGCCGCACGTCGGCGGCGTCGGTGCGGTTGGCCGCGCGCCGCCACATCGCACGGCTTTTGCCGCGCTCGTCGGTGTAGCGCACGCGGGCGTAGACGTAGATGCGCGTGCGGCCTTTGACTGTGACGCGCTTCTCGACGATTCCCTTTCCTGATCCTCTGGCTCTCGGCATGATGATCTTCTCCTGTGAAGGTGGGCGCGGGGCGAGGGATGAGGCCGCGCCCGCTCTCGGTTATTCGGCCTTTTGGTCAGTGGCGGCGCGTTTGACGAGTCTCGCGCCGAGCGCGCCCCAAACGTCGGCTACGTCGTCCATGCACGCCCGCGCGACGCTGATGCAGAAGTGCCGCCGGTCGTCGCTGTTTTCAAACGATGCCGCCGCGTGAACGAGAGTCAGGAGCGCGACCGCCTCGTTATCCTCGCCGTGTGTTAGCAGTTCTGCGACGAGTCCAGCGATCCGCTCGCTGCTGTTCAGGAGTTCGGCGTAGTTATCTTCCTCGTACATGCGCGAACTGTCCTCGTATGAGTAGGTGCGCGTCCGCTCTCGCTCCGCTTGCCACGCCGCGTGCTTGGCATCCCCTCGGGCGTCGTCCCTCGTGATGTTAACGATTTCCTCGCCGCTCTCCGCGCGCCTGACGAGTTCCGCAAGATCGTCGGCGTTGGTGTCGAGCGCGTGCTTGACGGCGGCGCGCGTGCTATCGGTGAAGGCGTCCGAGTTGTTGATGATGCGCTCGGCGCGCTCGGTCAGCTTCGATCTCTTCGCGCTTCCCTTGCGCGTGGTGGTCTTTTTCTTTAACGTCATTTGGTTTGTTCCTTCCCTTCGAGGTCGTGAATGAACATGCGCGGCGCGTGTGCCGATGAAAACCCACGCGCCGCGCGCTTCCCTTCTGCTATTCCCGCTCGGCCTGCTGTATCCGCTGCCTGAGCGCAAGTTCGATAGCTTCGCGCGAGTCCATGTCGAGGCAGTTGGATATGTGATCGTTGTTGGCCTCGCCTAATGCGTCGAAGAGTCCGGTCGGCGCGTCTTTCGAGTGACGCGCGATGCGCAGGGCTTCGGACAAGTGATAGGCGAGCGCCGTGATCTCGTCGCGCCCGTCTCTCTGTGAGTAAATTCCCGGCACGACCGCGAACAGGTCGGTCATGATCTTGATCTGCTCACTCTCCGGTGCGCTGAGGTCGGGCGCGGCCATGTTGTGCGCGTGCGCGGCTTCCATGACGGCATCAACTAAGGCGTCGGTGATGAAGTCGTGCGTTTGGTTCGAGGCCATGAAGCGCACGAGGTTGCGCGCGGCCTGTTCGGGCGTGCCCTCGTCGCCCTGGGGGTCGTTCAAAAACAACTCGTCGCCCGCCGCTTTGAAGATTTCGACCACGCGCTTAAATTCCTCGCGCTCGTCGAGGCCGTCGGCGTTCGGGTCGGGTAGGTTGAGCGCCGCTGCCGCGCGTGAGAGAGCGTCGGCAATCGCCGACTGCACGAACGCGGGCATTGATCCGATAGTGTAGAAGAGGTTATAGGCCGGAGTTCCGTGCGGTTGGTTCTCTTTCAACTCCGCGTAGTTTTCGTTATGGTCGGACGCTGACATACGCCGCGCCGTCTTCTTCGCTGTTCCCTTCTCGGTCGTCTTTCCAGTATTGTTTTTCATGGTGTCCCTTCGTAGTTGTTAGCTGCGGTGGATGCCGACGACGGGCGTGCTACTCGCAAGGACACACGCCCGTCGCTCTCTGTGGTTACGTTGACGTTATGCGTCTATCAGTTCAAAACCTTTCCACTCGTCGGCGTCGGCTTCGTCCTTTGCCGCGCCCTGCGCCTCTCCGATGATGCCGATGATCTGGCCGACGATCTGTGCGTTCGGCCATACGTGCCCCTCGCAATCCGGCCAGTCCACGCGGACGCCTCCCTCGACTTCATAGGCGAAGCCGATCAAGTCGGATAGTCCTCTGCGACTGACAACGGCGAGCGAGCCGTCCGGTGGTTTCGCGCCGCCCATGAGCGCGATCATGCGATGCTCTCTGGTTATGCCGACGCGCGACAATCCGTTGCCCTCTGTGCTGATAACTTCGAGGTAACAGGTTTCGGTCGTAACGTGGGGCAATCCTCTGACCGTGCGAATTGATGTGCGGAGTTTTCCGCGTGGCGTGGTATTTTTCTCGCTGCTCATCGTCATTTCCCTTCAAGGTGTGATCGTGAGTGAAGCGCGGGCGTGAAACTTTCCACGGTGGTACGCCCGCGCGCTTCTGTGTACGCTGCTAGTTAATCTCCTTTCGTTGCTTTCTCCGTTCTCGATCAATGCGTCGCCTGCATGTCAGGCAGTTTCGTCGCCCGCGCGGGTCAATGTAGGTGTTGGCTTTGGTGAAGGCGTGGCCGTGCGCGCAATGGGTTTTGCGCGTGTTGGCGTGCCGTCCATGCTCGGACTTGTCGCGCATGTTCTCGCGCTGCGTGCCGGGCTTGAGGTGCGCGGGTCGCCAGCACGCGGGGTTGTCGCAGACGCGATGCCGGAGTAGTTGACCTTCGGGGATCGCGCCCTTGAGTATTTCCCACGCTACGCGGTGGACGTACTTCTCTTTGTTCCTGATCTTGATTTTCCCGTAGCCGCCTCTTGACCGCTTCCCCTGCCACTCCCAACAGCCGCCGACGGTCTTCGTCGTCTTCGCCTCGATGCGTGCGAGAAGTTCGTCGGCGTCGGGCGGCTCGGCATAGCGGCGGCGCGCGGCCTGCCGCATCCGTTCTTTAGTCTCGGTCGTAAGTTTCCAGCCGGTGCGTGGCATCGGATAGCTCCCTCGTCGTTTAGTTGGCCTGTCCGGTCGGCTCCTGCATCAAGCGGAGCGCTTCACTGAGGCGACGGGCTATCTCGTCCCTGTCCGTCCAGGTGAGCGTGATGATCGAGTCGTCGTCAACGTGCCGGAAAGCGGACGAGACGAGCGCGCGGGCGCGCGTTAATTGCTCCTCGCGGCTCTCTTCCTGCGGCTGCGGCTGCGGTGTGACGGGTTGCGGGGTCGGCGTGTTAAGTTGGGTGGACATCGTTCTCGCTCCTTAACTTGTCGGTTAGCTGCGGGTGACGTGTGGAGGCTTAGGGGTGTATCAGCATCCCTAAGCCCTTCCGTTTAGTGGTTCGTCTCGGCGTAGCGTTTGACGAGTCGAAACGCTGCCCGATGCCAGCACGGAGTTCCGAACTTGCTATGCGCGAGGCACTGGCACGTCCCGTTCGCGCGGTAGATTTCGTTTGAGGGCGACAGGATCAAGAGCGCGTCGCCTTCGTCGTGGATGTAAGGGTTGCTCTCAAGCTGCTGCTTTGCCTTCACGATGGCCGTCTGCCAGCGGCGCGCGTCACGACCGCCGCGCTCGGTGGCCGCGTCGAAAGCTGCCTGTGCGACTTCCTCTAACTTCGTCGGATTGAATTGCATGGCTGGTTCCCTCTTTCGGAATGGCTGACTAACTGCCTGTAAGTGTAGCGTATGCGCTGCCCTTTGTCAACATAATTCCATCCCGCGCGCTGTAATTTGTGGACATAGTTTGTAAATAAATCACAATTCACGCGCTGTAATTTCTCTTTACAAAAGGGAAGCGTGCGCGCTACTATTCGCGGCATGGCTACTACTGAACTCACAACGAAACAAGTTGCAGAGCGGCTAGGTGCTGCTCCGGTGACGGTGCGCCAGTGGTGCGGCGAAGGTAGATTCAAGGGTGCGCGGCTTGTTGAAAGTCCACGCGGCTCTTATTGGGTCGTTCCTGAGTCTGCGCTTGCGACTTTCCAAAAGCCGACAATCGGCAGACCGGCGACGAAGAAAGCGAAGGGTAAGAAATAGCGCGCGGTCGCACTTCTGCAAGGAGATAATCTTGTGGCTTTAGGTCTTGCTGCGCCGACTTTCTTCCGTTGCCCCAAGTGCTCGGAATACATAAGTGCCGATGCCGCGTCCTGCCGTTTTTGCGGAGCACCTGTTGACGCTGCGGAAGCTGCCCGGTCGGCGGCGACGCAACAAACCGTCAACTCTGCGTACAGCGATGCTTTGACGCTGCGGCAGTTGGCCTACGGATGTTTGGTCGGGATAGGCTTCGGGCTGCTCAAGTTCCGTTTGGTGGGAACTATCGCATACCTGTTTGCTTTAACCGTCCTGCCGGTGCTGATCGTTCGCTGGCATCTCCGGTATAGAAAGATTAAGTCTGACGATCCAGACTTCAAGAAAGCGAGGAGCGCACGCAATTTCGCTGTTGCCGTCGCCAGCGTGCCTATTCTTCTCTCCCTTGTAATGATCGTGTTGCTGCTTGTGGGTGTTGCGAGGTAATGGGTCTGTAGGTCGTGGGCGTTCAACTCGCGCCGCCGCGTCATCTCTTGACCACCTTCCTCGTAGGCTCATCGGGGCGCGATACTCCTCTGCGGCGAACGTCTCGCGCGTCGCATCCACTGAGCGCCGGAGGCTGTTGTCAGATGTGGACGTGAGACTCGAATGAGGCGAAGCTAATCGAATTGCCTGCTCCCTCTGTCAGACCGCTTCGGTCTGTCCAAGTAATCGGCGTATGCCGAACCTGTAGCGGCGCGGATGCGCCCATGCGAAGCATGAATTTGTCTGGTGAAAGTTGAGATTGAGTTATGACCGGCGAAGAGATGGAGCGCGCAATCGAGTTCCTGTTGAAGAGTCAGGCCAACCTCGAAGCGCAGATTGCGGAAACGGGTCGGCAGCTTTCGACCTATGCACAGACGCAAAGCGAGTTCATCCGGTCGGCGACTGAGAGCATTACCGGACTCGCCGAAGCGCAGGCGCGCACCGATGCGAAGCTGGACAGGTTGATCGGCCTGTTCGAGCAGCACATCGTCGCGGGACACTGAGTGAGGCGACAGCAAAGGAGATGATTACCTATGCCTAAGTGGTTACTGTTCGGGCTGGCCGCGGTGGGTCAATTCGTGTTGGCCGTCGTGTTTTTCAACACTGGCCGGGTCGTGATTCCTGCCATACTCGTCCTCGCGGGCGTATGCATGTCCATTGCCGCCATAGGGCAAGCGATGGGAAAAGGAAAATGAGGGCGGGCGATTCCCTGCCGCGCTCTGGCGGCTAATCTCAACGAGGGGCAAGCGTATCTTTCGACGTGATGCTACTCGGCCAGCGTCAACGCTGGAAACTCCGTTGCGTGCCTCTGGTGCAATCGCGCGAGCGATTGGCGACATAAAAGGCTGACCATGAAGACAATCGTACTGGCAAACCACAAAGGCGGATGCGCGAAGACAACGACGGCGCTCAACCTCGCGGTCGGGCTGGCCGCGCAAGGCTCGCGCGTGCTGGCCGTCGATCTCGACCCGCAAGGCAATCTCTCTGCCGTCTTCGGCGTTGACCTCGAAGAACTCGAAGAGTCGCGGCGCACCAGCATGCGCCTGATGCTCGACCCGTCGGGCGACTTCTCAGAGTACATCGCGAAGGCGCGCCCGCGCGTGAGCATCATTCCCTGCTGCCTCGACGACGAAGCGGAGGCCATCATTACAGCCGCCGACTCGCGCGAACTCCTTTTGCGCGAACATCTCGAAGCCGCGCGCCCGAGTTTCGATTACTGCGTGATAGACACGCCGCCGTCCCTCGGCACGCCGACGCTGAACGCGCTCGCCATGTCTGATCTGACCATCGTTCCGATTGATACCGGACTCTTCGCCCTGCTCGGCATCAAGCAACTGCTCCGCAAGGTGACGAACATCTCGAAACGCTACTCGCCGCAGATGCAAATTCTCGCGCTCTCGACTAAGTACACGGCGCGTCAGAAGCTGGATCGCGACGTGCGCGCGCGCGTGCTGGCTCGCTTCGGCGAGGACTACGTTTTTCAAACGACCATCCCGAAACTCGTCGCCGTCGAAGAGTCAACGGCCAACCTGAAAGCGGTCGGCGAGTCACACGCCGAATCGCCCGCGACGTTCGCTTTCCGTCAACTCGTCAAAGAGGTCAAAGAGGTCTTAGGAAATGAAGAAATCGGAACGCAGGTCCATCTCAGAGAATCTAGATAAAGCCCTCGCCCCGCCGACGCCGAAGCGCAGACCGGCGCTCGCTACCGGCCTCGCCGATTACGACGACGACCCGCCGCACGCCGCTCATCCCCCCTCTGGTGGTCAGACCCCCTTACGTGGTCAGACCCCCGCACCCCCGCCGATTGCCCCGGCGCGCGATTACAACAAACGCGCGAACAGCATCGAGCGCGATGCGTTGCCTTCGGGCATGTTCCCGGGCGGCAGTAAAAAACTCTACGACGCGCTCTACCTGCGCACGCGCGGGCACGTTAAGCCTTCGCGGACTCTGCGCGCGACGAAGAAAGATTTGAGCGTGTGGTCGGGCATCAAGAACCGGAAGACGATTGACGCGCACTTGCGTTACTTTGACATGGTCGGCCTCGTCCGTCGCGCGTGGCGTTCCGGACAGAATGAGGGCTACGAGTTCGAGGTCTTCTTGCCCGAAGAGATAGGTCAGGGGGACAGACCCCCTGTGGTGGTCGGACCCCTTGAGGCGTCAGACCAAAGATCGGCCAGAGGGTCAGACCAGAGATCGGGGTCAGGTGGTCAGACTCAAGCCGCTGAAAATGCAGGCACTTCCGGCGCGCCTCAGACGATCTTTAAGACTGTTTCGGAAAATGCTGATGATGAGGCCGCCGCCGTCTGCCGCTCGTTCGTCAACGAACTGGCGCGCGAGTTGTCGGGAAGGGAAGGGAAGCCCGGCGATTACTCCAGCATGCGCGAGTTGTTCGACGTGATCTTGACGGAGGCGAAGATCGCGGGCGACCGCACGGGCGTCGTTTCGTCGCCCGTCGCCTTCGTCGCCGAACATCTGCGGCGGCGTCTCTTCAAAAAGG
>DATHBB010000314.1:0-28001 GCA_035296385.1 Pyrinomonadaceae bacterium
ATGTCGCGCATGTCTGCGACGAGGCGCGCGCGGTTGACGCCCTGCACGTTGCCGGTCGATTGCCCCGTCAGGTCTGCGTGCAGGGGCAGCCCCGTCTCCTTGTCCACGTAGATGAAGCTCTCGGCTGCCACGTCGCCCGCCTGCGAGCCGGTCTTGGCCGTCGCTGCGTAGCGGTATTTGACGACCGCGCGACCGTCGCGTTGTTCTTCGCCGACGCGCTCGACGCCCTTTTGCTGTTGCAGCACGACGACCATCTGCCCGGGCGTCAGCGAGCGAATGTCGAAGCCGATCAAGCTCGGCGTGATCTCGGCGTACTGCTTGCGCGAAGGGATGATGAGATAGCGTTTGTCTGCGCGGTCGAGGAAGACGACTTGACCGATGACGGGAATGTTGTTGAAGGCGTAGCGCCGGTTGTCGCCGCTGCGCGCCACTTCAATCGGGAGTTGGAGGGCTTGCTGTTTGCCCTCTGCGGTCGCGCTGAAGACGAGCGTGGCCTTGTACTGCTCAGGCTCGCTCGTCTCGATGCTGGCGGCGGAAGGGACGGGCGTGGCGATGACGTTCGCGTTCGACGCCGACGCGTTCGAGTTCGTGTTGGCGACGTTGGTGTTGGCGGCTGGCGGCTGGCAGGCCGCGCCCGCGAGCGCGAGCGAGAGCAGCAGAGCGCCGCCGAGAGTTTCGGATATTTTCAGTGCGCGCATAGAAGTCTTCTCCTGTAAGTGCCGGGTAAAAATCGCACGAGCATTAGATTTTGTTGCAGGGGAATTGGCGACGGGAAGGATAGCACAAAAAGTAAAAAAACGATGAAGTAGGAATGATGAACGATGAACTGAAGAACTGTCCGTTGTCAGTCGTCCGTTGTCCGTTGCATGTGGTTATCACACAAGTTGGCTAAAGATGGTCTTGAACAACTGACAACTGACAATAGACAACGGACAGCTTTTCATTCATCGTTCATCGTCCCGCGTTCATCGTTTCATTTTTTAATGTAGCTGCGGTGCAGCCACGCGCCGCGCGCGGAGCGGTCGCGCGTCTCGAAGAGGAGATTGACTTTCGATTCGCGCGTGATCATCTGGACGCGCCTCGTCACGTTCTGCTCGGTGGCCGCGCCCGCTTCGGCGTCCGCGAGAAACGCGCGCACGTCCGCCTGCGAGACCGTGTCGAACTTCTGCCCCTTCTGCAACTCCGCAATCGCCTCGACCGCGCTCGCCTTCAATAAACTCGGCCAGAGTTTACGAAACAGCGAGCCTGCGGCGTACACGTCCGCGCTGTTGAGCTTGCCGTTGATGGCGAAGGCGTAGCCCACAACGTCCGTGTGTTTGGCCGCGATGTGCGCGAGGGCTTTGACGTAGGCGTCTGCGGTCGCCTGCACCTGCCGGTTTTCAAGCGTCAACTGGAAACTCGAATTCGAGATGGGGGCGTTGACGCTCCTGCCGACGTTCGCGCTCAACTTGCTTTGCGCCTCCGCCACTTTGTTCCACACTTCGCCCTGCGATTTCGTCTTGTTCGCGGCGAGCTTCAACTCCTTCGTCGCCACGCGCTCGTCCGATGAACTGAAACGAGTGACCTCTTCGTTGCCGCGCTTCTGCCAGCGTCCCTGCTCGACGCAAAACGCCGCGATGGAAATTTTACCCGAACGCGGCGGCACGATCAGATCAACGCCGAGCATGCGATCCTGCTGCCCGCCCTTCACGATGTCGCCTGACTGTACGTAAACCTCTTCGTAACGCGACAAATTTTCAATCGCCAGTTCGTTGACGTTCTTCGTCTCGTACACGACGACCTTGCGCTGCCGGAGCGCCTCTTGCAGCGTCAGAAAAGTCTTGCCCGCGAGCTTGTCTTTTCCGTGAATGAGAAAAACGGCGAGGTTGTTGTGCGTGTAAGGGCCGGAGATTTTGTATTCAGTGGGGGCGTCGTTGTTGTTGGACGTTTGCCCTTTGGCCTGCGACGGCGTGGTGCGTGCGGCGAGCAACACGAGCGCTGCTCCGAACAACAGCACGAAGACCCTCAAGACCTTGACGAGCGTTTGCGATTTCATCTCGATACTCCTCGTTACTTCAATGTGAAGACAACTAGCGAACACCTCTGGGGTTCATTCCGTTGAACGAGGATGGCGGAAGGTTCTTGCATGTGATTCAACAGCAGTGATGAGTGACGAGTGACAAGTGACGAGAAAAAAACGTGAATCGCCAATCGTACATAGAAAAAAAACCGGTCTTCGTCTATTCACGATTGGCGATTCACGTCTTTTCTAACTTGTCACTCGTCACCCGTCACTTGTCACTGTTCGTTGATGTAAGAGGTGGGAGCGTCGGCGTGTGGGACGAAGCAGCGGCGGCAGCGCGCTTCGTAAGAGTCGCCTGCGCCGACGACGACCTGGCCTTCGAGTTCGACGATGCGCTGCGAGTAGTTGGCGGGTTGGCCGCAGCGGACGCAGATGGCGTGCGTCTTGGTGATGTACTCGGCGACGGCCAGGAGTTGCGGCATCGGCTCGAAGGGTCGCCCCGTGTAGTCCTGATCGAGTCCGGCGACGATGACGCGCAAGCCCCTGCGCGCGAGTTCGTTGACGACCGAGACGAGTTCGTTGTCGAAGAACTGGCCTTCGTCTATGCCGACAACGTCGGTCGCTTCCTCAACCTGCGCGAGGATTTCGGCGGCGCTCTCGACGACGCCCGACTCGTGGCGCATCTCGGAATGCGAGACGATGTGGTCGTGCGAGTAGCGCGTGTCGATGCGCGGCTTGAAGACCTGCACGCGCTGGCGCGCGATCTTGGCGCGGCGCAGACGCCTGATCAACTCTTCGGACTTGCCGGAAAACATCGAACCGGCGATGACCTCGATCCAGCCGGGCGTCGTGCGGTGCAGAATGCTCAAGTGTTCGTCGTTACCCTGTGCGATAAATTCGTCCATGCCGTAAAAAATTCCTGCCTGCCTTGAAAATTATTGGTCGCCAACACGCTTAGCCCGCAAGCCTACCTTCGTCGCAGCCTGAATGCCGCGACGCAGAACAACTTCGCATGGGCGGGAGTCGGACGGGTGTGGGCGGCCTCGTCATTCGTCAACCGAGAAGCGCGCGGAAGGCTATAACAGAGTCAAGGGCGGAGTCAAAGCAGCAGGCGCGCAGCAGGCAGCGGGCACGCACGTTATAACGGCTCGCTTCTACGCAAAGTTAAAGCCCGCCGTGAAATTATAGCGGGCTTTAACCAAGCGGGTCGGAGTTGTTCGTGACGTTCGTTTAACTCTTCAACTCGTCGCGCGCGAAGCGACGAGGCTCGAAACTCAAGTCTCCGTTGTTTCAAACACCTCGAACTCGACCGGCGCGGTCTCCCCGCCGCCGGGTTCGGGCGTAAAAACCCAGACGAGGTAAGTACCTTTGTCATACCTGTTCATATCCAGATCGGCGATGAGTTGATTGGCGCTCTTGAACTGAGTCCGCAGCGCATCGTATTTGGGCTTGTCGGTCTTCAACTCTTTGGGCTTGCCGGTCTTCGGCTTCGGGGCAAACCGCACAACCGACTTGTCCGGCCCGACGAAGTTGTTGCCCGTCACGGTGAGCGAGATCGTGCCGGAGCCTTTGGCCGCGCGCTTCGGCGAAATGGCTGCTCCCACCTCGTCCAGTGAATCCTTCCGCAAGGCATCGCCGCTGCCTTCTTTCGGGCGGAAGAGTGTGGAGAAGACTTCGTTGAGCTTGTCTGTGGCCTGTTTGGAAAACATCCCGACGAGCGCGGCGATGGCGGCGATGCCGTAGGGGTTAACCTTGTCGGCCTCGACATCGTTGGCGAGCAGGAGGAAGCCGCCGCGAATGGCGAAGTAGACGACGAGCGCCAGCCCCGTCCCGATCAGAGTGCGCAGGAGGTACCACCACGTCCAACTCGGCGTGAACTTACGGTTGCCGAGATAATCTGCGTAGGAAGTCGCGGCGTGAATGTAGCTGCCGAGCGCGCCGCAGACGATCACGAGGAGCAGAAACCTCTCGTCAATCGAAGTCTTGATCCTGATGCCACACCTCCACGTGCGGCCTCGGGTTGTGTTCTCGGGCGTCGGTGAGACAGCAGGCGCCGGGGTAGCGCCGGGCGCGGGCGTGGGTGTGGGCGTGGGTGTTGACTTGGGTGTGCATTCGTTGTCATCAGCAAACCACGAAAAAAACACGATCTCATCCATGTCCAACTTGGACTGGTTGTTGTTCGGCGAAGTCTGCTGAATCTTAGCCAGAGCGCTCGACACACGCTCGAATTGCTCGGCTTGTTTGACGAGCACATCCGCCGGATTCTGCTCGTTCGCCCCCGCGCCTTGCTGATTCTGAGTTGTCGTCGCTGGCGTCGTCGTCGAAACGGGTTGACGCGTCGGAGTCGCCGTTGCTCCTGTTGCGGTTGTGCCTGCGCCCTGAGCCGGGGTCTGAGTGGGCGTCGGGGTCGGAGTCGGAGTCGCCGTCGGACTTGGGGATACCGGCGCGGCGCGCGGCCATTCGTGCGGCGGCCAGACCTTGAACAGCATGTAGATGAGCAGGAGGGGCAAGATGAGATGCAGAAATCCCAGCCCGTTTTTCAGCCTGCGCGAGGGCGGCGGCATCACGGGGCGGCCTTCGGGCGTCGTCAAGGAAGGTTTCGGGTTGGGCAAACTGTCCGACTGTGTTTCGGTCTTGCCGCCGTCGTCGGCTGTGCCGCTACCGGACGGCTTAGCTGGCGCTTCGTTGTTCTCCACGGACTCTAAGTTTGTATCATCCGGCATGGGGAACTCCTTCCGAGGTGTCGGCGTGAAGATCGCTGCGCGCGGCTCACGCCGTCTGAATGAAGAGGCGAGGCGCGCCGGTCGAGAAGTCATGCGGTTAACGCACAGGTTTGATGGGCGCGATAAGGATGCGACCTGCTTGAAGAGGGACGCATTATAACGGGCGTACCGGCGTCGTCAATGTTTTTATGCGCGCCCTGCCGCGCCCGACGGGCGACGCCCGCCGCTCGAAACGCAGCGGATCATTTACACGGCCAATGTAGCTCTCTGCGGCCTCTCACATTCACAGGCGTCTCTATATGATAATGAGAATTCGGGGCGAAACATTTCCTGCATATTGCTGCCGCAGCGGGTGACGCGAAAATCAGGAGGCTCAAAGTGAATTGAGACCCGCCGGCGGACGAGACGCTTCCTTGACTTTCACCCCGCCCCTTGTTGTAATTCACCCATCCTGAACAAGCCCGCGAACGCGCGAAATTTTCCCGTACAACGGAGGGAGCTAGAAGTGCCTGCAAGCGAATTGATCTACGATTGGAACCAGATTGAACCGTCGCACCCCGCGCCCAACCGGCGCATCAGTTTCGACGACGAGACGCTGCGCGACGGGCTGCAATCGCCTTCGGTGTGCGAACCTTCGGTCGAGAAAAAGTTGGAACTCCTGCACCTGATGGACGACCTCAAGATCGACACGGCGGACATCGGCTTGCCCGGCGCGGGCGGCACGCACGCGGCGGGCGTCGAGAGACTCGCGCGCGAGATCGTCGAACAGCGCATGAATATTCGCCCGAACTGCGCCGCGCGCACGCACCAGAACGACATACGCCCCATCGCAGAAATCTCGCAGCGCGCCGGAATCGCCATCGAAGCCTGCACCTTCATCGGCTCCTCCCCCGTACGCTTCTACGCCGAAGACTGGACGCTCGACAAGCTGCTGCAACTAAGCGAAGACGCCATCAAGTTCGCCGTCGGCGAAGGCTTGCCCGTCATGTACGTCACCGAAGACACGACGCGCGCCGACCCCGACACCATACGCGCTCTCTACACTGCGGCCATACACGCGGGCGCGCGCGCCGTCTGCGTCTGCGACACGGTGGGACATTCGACGCCGGACGGCACGCGCGCCGTCGTGCGCTTCGTCAAGCGAATCATCGAGGAACAGGGCGGCGGCATACGTCTCGACTGGCACGGTCATCAGGATCGGGGCTTGGGCGTCATCAATTCCATCGCGGCGATTGAGGCGGGCGCGGATCAGGTTCACGGCTCGGCGCTCGGCGTCGGCGAGCGCGTCGGCAACACGCCGATGGATCAACTGCTCGTGAACCTCAAACTCATGGGCTGGATCGATAACGACCTCTCGAAACTCGGCGACTATTGCCACGCGGCTGAATCGAGTTGCGGCTGGACGATTCCGGTCAACTATCCCGTCTTCGGGCGCGACGCCTTCCGCACGGCGACGGGCGTGCACGCGGCGGCGGTCATCAAGAGTTTCCGCAAGGGCGACATGGAACTCGCAGACCTCATCTATTCGGGCGTGCCCGCAGGGTTATTCGGCATGCGGCAGGTGATCGAAGTCGGCCCGATGAGCGGCAAGTCGAACGTCGTCTACTGGCTCGAATCGCGCGGCATCGAAGCGACCGACGAACGCGTCGCGCGCATCTACGACAAGGCCAAGAGCGCGTCGGGCGTGCTCGCGGAAGAAGAGTTGATGCAGCTTGTTTAAGTGACGGGTGACAGGTGACAAGTTGAAGACAAGGCTTTTGCTTTAACTCGTCACTTGTCACCTGTCACTCGTCACTCGCACTTTTATGTTTCCGACCACAGCAGTTGTAGCTCCCGACAAAATCGTTCGTGACCTGCTCGCTTCGTCGCGGGTGCAGCGCGCGTTTCAGTTTTTTGCGGAGCGCGCGGGCGACATCACGCGCGAGCAGGCGGCGATTTGCGAGATACCCGCGCCGCCGTTCGGCGAAGAGGCGCGTGCGGAATATCTGGCGGCGCGTTTTCGCCAGTGCGGGCTTGCGGAGACGACGATTGACGCGGAGGGCAACTGCGTCGCGCTGCGTCGCGGCGCGAATTTGCACCCGCTCGTCTGCATCAGCGCGCATCTCGACACGGTCTTTCCGGAGGGCACGAACTTCACCGTCCGGCGCGAGGGCGCGCGGCTCTACGCGCCCGGCATCGCGGACGACGGTTGCGGCCTCGTCGCGCTGCTCGCGCTCGTCTCGGCGATGGCCGACGCGCGTATCGAGACGGAAGGATCGATCCTGTTCGTCGGCACGGTGGGCGAGGAGGGCGAGGGCAACTTGCGCGGCGCGCGTTACCTTCTGACCGAAGGCGAGTGGGCGCGAGACATTGATGCGTTTATCAGTCTGGACGGGCCGGGGCTGGAGGGCATCACGCATCGCGCCGTCGGGTCGCGCCGTTATCGCGTGAGGTTCGCGGGCGCGGGCGGCCATTCGTGGGGCGACTTCGGCGTGCCGAATCCGGTGCACGCGCTCGGTCGCACAATCGCGCGGCTCATCTCGTATCCCGCGCCGAAGCAGCCGCGTACCACGTTCAACGTCGGGCGCGTCGAAGGCGGCGCGGGCGTCAACTGCATCGCGCAGGACGCCTCGATGGACGTTGACCTGCGCTCGGAATCACCCGACGAACTCCAGCGTCTCGACGCCTACTTCCGTCGCGCCGCGCGCGAAGCAGCCGACGAAGAGAACACCGCGCGCCGCGCCTCCACCCCGCCGCTCGAACTCGAAATGAAACTCATCGGCGACCGACCCGGCGGCGAAACGGCGGCGGACGCCCCGCTCGTGCGCCTCGCCGAGGAAGCGACGCGCTCTCTCGGCTCGAACACGCGCCTCGACTGCTCCTCAACCGATTCCAACATCGCCATCTCTCTCGGTGTGCCCGCCATCACCGTCGGCGCGGGCGGCCTCTCCGCCAACGCGCACACCCTCGACGAATGGTACGACCCGCGCGGGCGCGAACTCGCACTCAACCGCGCGCTGCTCGTCGTGTTGGGAATGGCCGGATTGAAGTAAGGGGGACGGGGAAAGGGGTAAAGGTTAAATACAAAACCAAAGATAAAAAGCGGAGGCAGCTTGCAACGGCTGCGCTCCGCTTTTCTTTTCCTTTAACCTTTACCCCTTGCCCTTTCCCCTCTGTCTTAGTTGATCGGGATCGTGACGACCGTTGAACCGGCTTTGCCTGTGGGGAAACGGCGTCCGCGCGCGACGCGTACGGCGGTCGAGGCGTAGGCTTCCGCGCCGGGGCTTGAACCGACGACGGAGGTTTGCGTGACGCGCCCCGCTTCGTCGTAGGTGATGCTGACGCGGACGGTCTTCGGCCCTGTGGTCGCGGTTGGCGGTTTAGCGGGGGCGGCGTCGGTCGCTTCGCCTGCGGCTTGCAGGGCTCCGGCCTTCTTCGCTTCCTGAAGTTTGCGCGCGCGCTCCATGCGTGCCTCGCGTTCGCGTCGCGCGTCGCGCGCGGCGGCTTCCGCTGCTGCCGGATCGGGTGTCGCGTTCGCGGCGTTCGGGTCGGTCGAAGAGTCGGTTGGCGTTCCAGCGTTCGCGCTGCTGCTGTTGCTGTCGCCTTGTGCCGTGGCGTCGGTCGTCGTCTGCGAGGCTGCGGGCGCGGGAGGGTTCGCGTTCGTGCGCGAGAAGCGTTTGCTCAAGGGGACGGCGGCGACGACGCAGGCGAGGACGACTACCACGCTGACTCCGGCGACCATGAACTTTTTCTTTCCGCCTCCGCCGTCGCTCGTGGCTTCGAGCGTTTGCGAGAGGGGCAGCGGGAACGAATCGTTGGCAGCCGACGCGGCGTTCTTCTGCGAGTCGTTCTTCTGCGAGGCGTTCGCCGCCTCTTCTTTCGCGGTCTGGATGCAGTTGAGGTATTCGATGGTAGCTTCGTCAATCTCCTCTTCGGAGGCAAACGCCTGCGAGGCGTCGGGCATGATGCCCTCGTCTATGCGGCGCAAGCCTTCGAGCACGACGCTCGCCCAGGAGTCCGTGATGGTGCGGCGCGAAGACTGCATCCCCGCGCTGAAATCGAAGGACGCGCTCGGCAGTGTCAACGCGAAGAAGACCGCTTCCGTGCCGTTCAAAGCGCCGACTTTGGCGTCCACGAGGTCGCCGTCTTTGATGAAGAAGACGCCGGGCGCGAGCGCGTAGTCAACTTTCAAACGCCCGGTCTTACGCTGGTTGCAGAAGAATTCGATCAACTCGCTCAAGGCGAGGTCGTTGAGTTGTCCGGTGAATGCCATCTGTGTTGTTCCTTAAACTTTGGTCGGGGTCGAGGCTCTAAGGGTGCGTTCTAAAGTGAGAAGTTGTAACTGATGACGCCGGAGACGCGCACGGGCTGTCCGGAGACCAACGCGGGCGTGAACTTCGCCTGGCGCGCGGCGCGCTCCGCAGCATCGCGCAGCATGTCCGGCCCGCTCACGGCGCGCGCGCCGATGACCTTGCCCGACGCGTCAATCACGACTTCCACCGTGACGACGCCCGACAGGCGCGCACGTCTGGCCGCTTCCGGGTAGAGTGGTTTCGGCATCTCCAGAGCCTTGCCGTTGAGCACGCCCGCAGAGACGGGGCGCACGGGAGCTTTCGCGACGGCCTTCACGGGCGGCGGCGGCAAGTCGTCGGTTGATTTGACGACGGGCGAGTTGCCGTTCGTCGCGGAAGCGACGGCGGGCATACCGAGCGTGAGCGTCGGAGAAGCGACGGGTGCCGAGTTGTTGGTCGTGGGAAGCGCGGGCGCGTTATTGACGCGCTTCGTGTTCGTCGCCGGAGCGGCGTTGCTGGCCGCCGTGTTCGAGCTTGAAACTGCCGCGTTCGAGTTGGCGGGCGCGGCCAAAGTGTTGTTGGGTTGCGCTGCGGCGGTGTTGGCGGCGGGTTCGGGCTTCACGGGGGCGGGCTTCGCGGGAGCGGGTGACGAGGACGACGCGGCGGGTTTGTTCTCAACCATGACGGCGGGCGTGACGTTGGCCGCCGCGTTCGTGTTAGAAGACAGCGTGTTGTTGTTGGTGGTCTGGAGTTTCCTGGCGGTCGCGTCTTCGAGGTAGTAGGCGATGATGCGGTAGGTCACTTCGGTCGGCTCGAAACTCATCTGGCCGTTTTCGATGACGGCGACGGAGGTTGTCATCTTCGTCCAGTTGCCCATCGCGTCGAACTCGTATTCGTACTTCTCTTTGCTCAAGACCGAGCCGTCCGTGTTGAACAGAGTCATCTCGACGATGTTGCCTTTATCGTCGTACGTGTAAACTTCCTTGCCCGTGAGCGCGCCGCCCGCGCCGAGAAAATAGGCGGTGTCAATCTTCGCGCCCTTCGCGTCGTAGGTCGCCGTCTCAAGCACCGTGCGCGCGCCTTCGGTCAGTTTCCCTCCCTTGCTCATCAATTTCGAGGTCTCGGTGCGGACGCGCCGGACCGGACCTTGCAATCCGTCGCGCGTGCGGTCGGTTTCGCCCTCGCGAGAGACGAGCAGCGGCGCGGGCATGGAACGCGTGCCGGTGGCGGCTATGGCGGAGGCGTCGAGCGAGACGAGGAACAGTGCGGACAACAGGAGGGGGATTCTTTTGCGCATGACAGTAGACTCCAGGAGTTTTTGTGTTCGGTGAGGAGGAATACGGACGAGGCGGATTTTCCGGGAAGTTCCGACTTCGAGCCGTTTGCCGTAGCTGCACGCAAAAGCAAACGCGGGAGAAACTTCAACTCACACGGAGAGAGCCTTCGACAAACAGCACGACGGGGCGCGTGCAAACTGTTTGAAATCAAGTTTTATCCGGTGTCGTTCGGGACGGCTCGCGTGGGGCGTGGATTTTGTTTGAGCCGCCCGCCTCGGCTGCTTTGAGAAGCAGCGAAATCAGTATTACACGGTTAAACAATCTTTGTCCAGACTAAACTTCGTGCGGGCGTAGAATTAACTAAATGCGGCATTTATAGCAGTTTGCGTTGAGTGCAAGTGCCGACGGCGGGTGGGGGCAGTCAGAATTTAACTGGCAAAGAGAGACGTGGCGCGTTCGGCGGTGAGCGCGGAGCGCGTGGCCGTGTAAGCCTCGCCGGTCGTGATCTCGTGGATGCTCTGTTTGTGGAGCACGTGGTGGCGCTCGCCGGGCGGGACGTAGGCTTCGAGCATCGGGTGCTCGCTCATCAGTATGACGACGGGCGTGCCGACCGCCGCCGCGACGTGCATCGGCCCCGTGTCGTTTGAGACGAAGACGGACATGCGCGCCGAGGCCGCCGCCAGTTGCGGGATCGTGAGGCGGTCGAAGATGATGGCCGAGCGCGGAAACTCCGCGCGCATCGCTTTGACGAGCGGGCGCTCCTCCGGCCCCGCGAAGACGACCGTGCGCACGCCGTCGTTGTTCTCCAAAGAGCGCGAGAGTTCGGCAAAGCGCGTGAGCGGCCAGCAACGGCTCGCGTGCCCCGCGCCCGGAAACATCCCCACGAGCGGCGCATCGCGCCCGGCCTTTACGCGTCGCAGCAACTCGTCAACCGCGCGGACATCTTCCGCCGGAGTCGGCAGGCGCGGCACGCGCGACACTTGCCCCACGCCGAGCGGCGCGACGACATCGAGATAACGGTCAACGGCGTGCTTCGCGCGGTCTTCGACGGCGGGGCGCGGGCGGAAGTTCGAGAGGAAATCGAGCGAGCGCGTCGGGCGACGCCCGTAGAGCCGCATCCCCGCGCCCGAAAGAAAGCCGAGCAGATTCGTCTCCGACAAACTGTGCAAATCTATGACGAAATCGAAGCGGCGCGCGCGTACCTCTTTGACGAGCCGCGCGATGCGCCAGACGGAGACGGGCTTCGACCCGTCGCGCAAGCTCACGCGATCAACGACGAGCGTGTCGTTCGCCGCGCCGGACATCTCTACGATCTGCTTGCCCGGTTTCCCCACCGCGACCGTCACGCGCGCACGCGGAAACCTCGCACGCACGGCGTGCAGCGCGGGCAGACTCAACACCACGTCGCCGAGTTGGCCGAAGTCTATAACGAGAATGTTTTGCGGCTCGAAGTTCATCCAGCGAAAGTTAATATACGGATTACAATCCAACAAGTCCCGATCTCAACTCTCTGTGCCCCCTCCGTGTCCTCTGTGTCTCTGTGGTGAATGCTTTAGATAAGGCACTCACCACAGAGACACAGAGAGCACAGAGGGGGCACAGAGAAAAGCGCGTTCAACCCGACGGCGCGCACGACTATTCGTATAACGTTCGGAGCGTCTTGCAAAGTTCAACTTTTGAGAGCAGGTCGGTCGAATCGACGAACTGGTTGACCGAGCCGACGTGGTGTTTGAGTTTGAAAATATCGGGGCTGCGGATCGTTTCCCTGAGCGCGAGCATGAACTCGTCCGCATGTATGACGAGGTAGCCGCGCCCCTGATAATCGGAGACTTGTTCGGGCACATGCTTCGTGATGCCGAGCGCGTTGTGCATGCGCGCCGCCTGCTCGTAGGCGGCTGCGAGGTGCGCCTCGCGCTCCTTCCAGGAAGTCGAAGCGAGCGCGGCTTCGAGCGCGGGCGTCATTTCGGCGGCGCAGCGCAACTCCGCGAACGCGCGCCCGAACCATTTGCCGTAAGGCGCGTAGCGTCGCTCCAACAGGAAACACAACTCCATCAAAATCTTCACCTGCCGCGCGGCGACGACGGCGGAGCCGAGTTCGTCGCCCGTCGCGCCGCACCTGCCGACGAACGCCTCCTGCTCCGAGAGTTTGCCCCACTGGCGCGCGAGCAGAAACGTCCACACATGGTCGGGGTAATACGAGAACTTGCGGCGCGCGGCTTCGAGCGTGTTCAAGCCGTCGTGGAAGACTCTGCCGCTCGTCACGCCGAGCAGTTTGTGTTCGGAGAAGGTGAGCCAGTCAACTGTCGTCAACTCTGCGCGCGGGTCGCAGCCGAGATACCAGCCGAAGAACGATTCGACCGATTCGCAATCAATCGCGTGCGAGATCGCGCCCGACTCGCTCTGCGCTGCGAGCCGCACGCCGATCTCGTCGGGCTGGCCGAAGTTCGTGGGGTAGCCGCGAAACTCTCGCGGCAGATTCTCTGCGAGCGCGCGGTTGATCGCGGCGACGTGTTGCTCCACGTCAGCTTCCGACAGAAACAGGTAGAAGCGCGCGCCCCAACTGTGATCGGTTGATTGCGCGTCGTCATAGCCGAGCACTTCGGAACTCCAACCCGTGAGCGCGGCGGAGTGCGGCAGGCCGGGAAAGTGCGCGTCGAGAATAGGCCGCGCCGCTTCGCGGTAGAACGCCTCGCTCAGTTCGAGTCCGGGGATGAAATCCGGCATAGGAAATTTATTTCAGGCGACGCACGCGCCGTCGCATTCGTCACGCGGTTCAGATTCCCGCCGTGTTCATCAAGACGACGCGCCAGCCGTCGGGGTCTTCAATCGTCACGCCGCGCTCTGCCCAGTAGGGATTCTCCGGCGCAACTGCTGCGTATCCGAGCGCCGCGAGACGCGCCGCCGTGCGCTCGACGGCCACGCCGTCGGGGATGTAGAAGACGAGCAGGTTGTCGGCGCTCGGCGGCGGATAATCCACGTTGTGCGCCGCTTCGTGTTCGGTGAACTCAAGATGATAGGTGCTGTTTGGTAGTCCGAGCATGACGCCGGAATATCCGGCGTGCGCCGTGAAGGAGCCGACGACTTCGAGGCCGATGCCTTCGCAGTAGAACTTCAACAACTCACCGAGGCTGCGCGTCGGGCGCGCGACGCGCACCTGCACGACTGGTAAATGCTCCGGCCAACTCACGCTCATCTCGGTTTCGCCCCGCGCTAATGTTTAAGTCTCGCCGCTTGTGCCCGCTCAGAGTAGCAGATGCTATAGTAGATTTTAAGAAGGCACCGGGCAGCTAAACAATGGAAACGTTAATTAAGTTCATCTACATCGCCGCGGGCGGCACGGCGGTCGTCATCGCGTGCGTCTATCTCGTGTGGCGCGCGAAGTCCGTCTATAAACTCAAGCTCGCGGGGCCGCCGCCGCAACGCGCGCACCGCAAAGCGCTCTGGCGCGACCCCGGCGCGGTCGAACAACTGGACTTCCACGCAGGCCCCGGCGGCGCAGAAGGCGCGCCTGCCGCGCCCTTCGAGTTTGTGGCCGAACATTCTACGGGGTCAAACCCCTGCATGTCAGTGCGCGACGCGCGCGGTCGTGTGTGGCGCGTCAAGTGGGGCGACGAAGTGCGCTCCGAAACCTTCGCGACGCGCATGGCGTGGGCTGCCGGTTACTTCGTCGAAGTGGCCTACTTCATCCCCGAAGGGCGCATCGAAGGCGCGGCGGATTTGACGCGCGCGCGCGAATGCGTCGGTGAAGACTGCAAATTTGCGGACGCGCGCTTTGAACTAGACGAGGAAGGCGTGACGAAACTCTTCGACGAGCACGGCTGGGCTTGGGACGACAACCCTTTCGTCGGCACGCGCGAACTGAACGGCCTGAAGATCATGCTGATGCTCACGTCGAACTGGGACAACAAGGACGTGCGCGACGTGGCGCGCGGCTCGAACACGGCGGTCTTCGAGTACGCGCTCGGCGGCGGACTCATCGAAGCGCGCTACCTGATCATCGACTGGGGCGCTTCGATGGGCAAGTGGGGCAGCAATCTGTTTCGCAGCAAGTGGGACGCCGCGGGGTACGAGGCGCAGACGCCGGAGTTTGTGACGGGCGTAGAAAACGGCCTCGTGCAGTGGAGCTACATCGGCCAGCGCACAAACGAGGCGCGCGACGAGATCAAAGTTGACGACGTGCGCTGGCTCTACAACTACATCGGGCGCATCACGGACTCACAACTCCGCGACGGCCTGCGCGCGAGCGGCGCAACCGACGAAGAGCTCGAAACTTTCACCAGAGCCATCCGTGCACGCCTCGACACGCTCAAGCGAATAGGCGAAAAGAACGATGAAGTAGGAACGATGAAGTAGGAACGATGAACGATGAAGTTAAAGCCGTCAGTAGTTCGTAGTCAGTTGATCAATTCAATCTTTAGCAACTTGCGTGATAACCACATGCAACGGACAACTGACTACTGACAAAGAACAATCTTTCCGTTCATCGTTCATCGTTCCTACTTCATCGTTTCTTCTCATAGTCTTTCGGATCGAACTTGTAGAAGAACCAATCGAGCAGCGGGCGGTGGCCGAGCGCGCTGTACCAGCCGTACTTCTGCATCTCGCCGTAAGCCTGTTCCTTAGTCCAACCGCAGTCGGCCACGCGATAGACGCCGACGAGCATCCCCGTGCGATGCCTGCCGCCGCGACAGTGTGTGAAGAGCGCGCCGTGTGTCTCGGAGGTGCGAATGTAGTCGAGCCATTCGTGGACGCGCTCGTCTTCGGGAGCGTCCCGGTCGGAGAAAGCGATGTGTCGCCATTCCTTGATGCCTGCGGAGAGCGCGCGTTCGCGGTCTGCGCGCACCTCGTGCTCGATGATGCTGCACACGCGTTCGACGCCCACCTTCTCGATGAGGCCGCGATAGCCCGCCTCGTCGGGCAGCGCGCCCCTGTAAATGCTGCGCGTGACCTGCGCGAAATTAGGAATCGGCACGCCGAACGCGTTCTTCTCCGAGCGCGACTTGGCCCACTGGATTAACCACACCTTCTGAACTCTCCTCCCCTCGTGCCTCTAGCGCGCCCGTTTGCGCGCGTCCGTCCGCTTCGCAAAACTCTTCAACCGGCGAACGACGCTTCGGTCGCTTCGCGCTCCGCCGCGTCGCGAGTCGTCTCGCCCGCGCTCAGTTCATATTTGCCACGGTGCTGCGCGTAAAAGTCGTCGAGAAATTTCACCGCCTCCTGAGGCTTGAGCGTGTGCAATATCTCCATGTTGGCGTTCGCGCGAAACTTCTCGCGGCGGTCGGGGCGATCCGCGTAGCCTTCGCGATAAGCCGTTGCGGCATCGCGCGCACGCGTGCCCGCCAACTCGCGCGGCGCGAGGAACGCGTTGTTGTATTCCACTTCGAGGATGGCGTAATCGTGCCGCGCGGCCAACTCCGCGAGGCTCGCGATGCTGTAGCCGAAGAAGTGGTGCGTCATCTGAAACGCGGGGTCGTACTTGACGACGAACCTGATCGGCGGCGGTATCTTCTCGTTGATCTCCGTCACGACGATGCGCGGGCGAAACTCCGCGAGCACGGCATCCAGCACCCAGTAATCATAGCTGTCTATGTCGAGGCTGAGGACGCCGAACTCGCGCTCGATGTCGTAAGCCTTGAGCAGCGCGACGACGTTCAAAGGCGTCACCACGCAGTTCGCTGCCGACACCTGCGGATAATGCTTATAGGCCGCCGCAAGTTTACAAACTTTACGATTGCTCCCCTCGAAACCCACGCCGCGCCACCCCTCGCGGAACAACGCGTAAGTGTTCGAGCCTTTCACGCCGTCGCCCGCGCCGATGTCCACGACCGTGCGGCTCGTACCTTCCGGCAGCAACTCCGCGATGTACCTCCGCAGAATCCGCTCCTCGCCGAAGTTGGAAAAACTATCCCGCCCCGCCGCCACGCGCGCGCGTTGCAGCCTGTGCTCCACACGCTTCAAATACTGCTGTGCCGCTTTAGCGATGCTCATCTTCCGGCGATTATAAACGATGACGCCGGAATTGCGGGCTTAACAGGAGACCATCGGGATTTTGATAAGTGCGAGAGAGTGGGATGAGGGCGGGTTGTTGTCTAAGCCGGAGGTACGGATTAGGGTAGAACAGGCGGCAGGCCGGCTGCCGCCTGTTCTCCTTTTGATGTTTAGTTCTCAGGGCCGCCGGCGATACAATGCGGCTCTACATTCCTTCTTTCCTGTTCACAGCATTGCAGCGCCGTATCCACTGCGCCGGAGATGGTGCAGCCCGAACATGAAACGTTACATGTCCCGGAGCACACGTATGAGCAAGAGCAGCCGCATTGCGCGTAGGTGGTGCGGGCGGCGAAAAGCGCTTAACTGCTCGCGGAGAAGAGCAAAGCCAGCAACAACGTCGGCAGATTCTTTTTCATTTGATTTCCCCCTCTTCTTTTACCGACCAGCTACTCCCGTCTTCAAACTCGACCCGCGCAACGGTTATGAAAAGCGCCGAACGCGATGCGAATTGAATCCACTTTTTTTCCGAATCCATTCCCGGCACGACGATCTCGTGACGGGTTTTCCCGTCTTCGCCCGTCACCGTCATCTTTTCCGGGTCGGCGAAATGATCGCGCGAAACTCTGTAAGTCTCCCCCGGTTTGAGCGCGAGTTTACTCTGAAGTATGCCACGCGTGGATTGCGAGCGCGGGTCTCTGACGGCCAAAAAGAACCTCGTCACCGTCTGTCCTGAAGCGTTTACCAGGGTGGCCTCCGGGACGCTGGAAACGGTCGCAAGGCCGGTCACTTTTCCCGTCAGCTTGGTGAAGAGAGTTCCGGGAATCTCTTTGACTTTGGCTTCGACGAGCCGCAGCGGGCAGTCGTCGTTGCCGAGAACTCTTAAAGACTGATCCGGCGACGCCTCCACCTGCCTGACGATTTCGTGCCGGTCTTTATTGCCGGAAGAGTGTGAGCGTTGGTTGTCTGTTCTTACGTTCAAGGCGAGCGCCGCCGCCGCGAGCGCGAGCACGGAGCAACAAGCGATTGAAAGTGTCCAGCGGTTCAAGCGCATCATTTTAGGCATATCAACTTTCCTCCTGTGGCTGGCGGTGAGAACAAGTGGGTTTCAGGTTGATGTGTTGGAAAGAGCAGGTTCCCTCCGGTGGGAATGAAGGACATATGGAGGGGCATTGTAGGACTCTCGCCCAATCCGGTCAATAAAATTGTCGCGTCCCCTTTAATCACAAGCGATTGTCAGGCGTCACGCACTGCGTTCAAATACCTTTCCACCTCGGCGGGCGAGCGCAGCCGTATCACTTTTTTGCTTGCAGAGTTCTCGCGCATCCAATCAACTATTTTCGGCCTCGACCGCTTCGGGTAATTCCACACCCAAAGGAGGAAGTCGAGGAAGTCCCTGTCGAATTTTTCGGCGCACCCCGCGCCCATGTCCGGCCTGTTCCGGTTGCGATAGATCATGGAACGCTTCAACACGCGCCACAGGCAGAGGAGGCGCGGCATGTCGAGGAAGACCACCGTGTCGCAAGCCTTGAGCCGGATGTCGAACGTGCCGGAGTAGTTCCCGTCCATGATCCACGCCTCGCGCGCCGCCAACTCCGCGACCCGTTTTGCCCATTCGGGCTTCGGCGTCTCGACCCATCCGGCGTTCCAGTAGAGCGCGTCGAGATGTATGACTTCGAGATCGAGTTGTTTGCCGAGACGACGCGCGAAGGTGCTTTTGCCCGCCCCGCCCGAACCGATCACCAGAACCTTTCTCATCTTCTTTCACAGCGCACGAAGACGACAGCGGCGTTTGCCGAAACGAACCCCGCTGTCGTCTTCAACCTAACGGTCATGCCCCCCGCGAGAACAATTCACCTAAGCACTCACCCGTCGTTAAATCACGCTCGTGCCCGTCAATCATTCCGCGCAGACCTTTTAACGTCAAGCTCCATGCGCCGGAAGAAGATCGGCGTCTCCGCTTAATCCTTCCCCTCGGGGCCGAAGAGGATGGACGCGTCCTGCTCCGTCGGCGTCGCTTCTAACGATGCGGCGGCGGCGGAGTCCGCGTCCGAACTTGCACGCGTGGCGGAGTCCGCGTCAGAACTTGCACGCGTGGCGTAGAAGCAGCCCTGACCGCGACGCGACCAACCTACGAAACCCATGACTCCGATCATCGCGTCGCGGGTTACGTTCGCCGTGTAGAACAAGCCAATGGGCTGGATGGGGTAAAAACTCCACGCGACCATGCCTTCGACTTGAATCCAATTGCCGAATCCGCCGCCTGACATACTCCCGTTCTCCCTGAAAATTATCGGGCCGTCGCCGGGTTGCGCCTTCCCGTCGCAATCCCAGTCGAGGAAGAGGTTCCATGCTCCGACGACGCTGGTTCCTGTAGCCATGTTACGCTCCTTCTTTGAGTGGTGAGAAAGTTCTGTTTTGAAAAACGGTTCGGGTTAGATATCCGTTGCTAAATCACGAACCGGCGTCAATCGTTCCGGTCGGGATTTTTTTAACTTCGGGCTTCACGACGCGAAACGTTGACCGGCATCTACGCTTGCTCCGGCTGCGAAGGGCCGAAGATGTTGATCTTGACCTCTTCCGGCGTCGCCCCCGATACGACGGAGGAAGTTGCGCCCGAAGGTATCCGCTTAGCGTAGAAGCAGCCCGTGTCATTACGAGACGAAGAAGCGTAACCCATGACGCCGACGAGCGCGTTGGGGTTTACGTTCGCCGTATAGATCAATTCGGGGGAGTCTTTCAAGCTCCAAAAGGCCATGCCTCCGACTTGAAGCCAGCCGCCGTTTGAGCCGCCGGCCAAAAGCGATCCGTCCGCATTGAAAGTGATTTGGAAGTGTCCCGGCGGGTTGCTCCCGTCGCAGTGCCAATCGGGGGTGAGTTGCCAGTCACCGACGATGCTGGTTTCTGTAGCCATTTCTTTGCTCCTTCTTTGGGTGGTGAGAAAATTCCGGTTTGCAAAAAGTTCAGACAGCTGGATGGAACGTTGACCGTGCAGCTTGAAAGCCGCTTCGGGAAAGTTTCCCGCGAGGTTCTACCAGCGACGAGTGCGCTACCGCTCTGTTGGGATCGATTCTAGCTCCTGTTCATTGAAAGTGAGACAACGACAGAAGTGCTTATTAGAGTTGGCGAGCGCGAGGGACGATATTACCGTCGCAAAGGTTTGTCAATGTCTGTTGACCTTGCCGCGTGGAAAGGTTCGCCGCCGGTAGCCACGCCCGCCGCCGACGGCGCGCACGACGCACGATAATTCGCCGTTAGAGTTCACACGAAGTCGCGTCCGGCCATGAATGGGAGACCTGCCGTGATTCTAATAATTACCAAATTTCAAATTAAATCAACGCAGCAGCGTTTATATTTCAAAGCTTCTTACTCTGAAACAGAGACGCAAGCCCCAGCAAGATAAGTATGCTCATCCCCGTGTAGATACTGGCACTTTCAACAGAACCCAGAGGCACGACCGGAAGCGCCAGCCAGACTGTCAGCGCGGGAACAATCACCCACAGAGCAATCCGCATCAAGGGTGAATCTATCAATACATCCGTTATGTCCTCATCATTCACTTCAGACAGGACTTTTATGGATTTATGTCGCGCCGTTCTGATAGTCCAAAAAATTCCGAGGGCAGCTAACAGGTTGAACAGAAGTATGCCGAAAGGGAATCTGCGCGTCGAAAAGGTGAAGCCGAGCAGTTCTATGCCTTTGTAAGCTCGAAGTAAATCTTCGGTCACGATATTCTTGGATATCTCGGGAGAAAAACTTCCATAGAGTGATGAGAGTCTTTTGATCTGGCTGGCATTATTATAAAGTTGTTCCTGAAACTGGCTATTTCTCCCGATGAGAGCCAGCAGCGAATCGCCGGAAATCTTCTGAGTTGTCGCTCTCAGTTGATATTTTTTCTCAGCCGGTAGTTTCTGTGAAACCCCCGAAATTACTTCGGTGAATAACACTTCTATCGTATCGCCTTTGAGCAAGACACTGGTTAACCCGAATTTCACGCCCCCAATAGTTCCACCAACTTCGGCCTCATCCGCACCCCCTCCCATTATTTGATTGAGAAAAGCTTGCGGGCTGTCTTGTTCATCCTTTTTTTCTAATCGAGGCTCTTTTTTAAGCTCTATCTTGTTCAACTCTTCCCGGGCTATCGAAGTTGCCACGACAACCTCTACAGGTTTGGAGAGAGAAGTGAACTTGTTGATTAAATCATTTATGGTTTTGACCTCGACGCCTTCGCTTTCATCATCGTCGCCCTCGCTCTGCTCGTTCTGCTCGGAGGCTGCGTTACCGGGCACCGGAATATCTATTAAGGAGAAAGTGATTTTCCCAGAGGTATAACGCCCCGCGCCTTTGGCTTTTTCCAGATCGTCTATTGACGTTCCTTCTTTGATGAGGTGATTGGTTATCACCTCCCTCACTTTCCGGTTTGATTCCCAGAGCGCCGCGTCGCGTTTATTGAGCCACTCCCGCGCCCCCTTCTGGATTTCGCCTTCGGCATAGAGAAGCGGGACATTAACTTTGGTAGTGGTGTCCACAATCAGATTGATGGCGAACAGGTCTCTCCCCAAATCCTTTGAATCATAATTGTGCAACAAAGAAACAACCGCCAGAGCCAGCGCCACAATGTAAATTTTGGTCAGGAAGATCAGCCGTTTCGCTAATACATTTTCCATGTCTATGATTCCTGCAATGTACTTGATCCTTTGACGGAACGACACATGATCTGCGCGGCCGGCACTATAAATAACGCTACCGGCAGAATGCTTTAAGACCTGGTTTAAGTTTCGCGCAGGTCGCGCCCCGACATCTCGGCGGGTTTGTCCAGACCGAGCAGGCCGAGCATGGTGGGGGCTACGTCTTCAAGCGCGCCGCCTTCGCGGAGCGTGAGGCCGCGCGAGGCTTCGTCTATGAGATGGAAGGGGACAAGGTTGATGGTGTGCGCGGTGTGCGGCTGTCCGGTCGTCGGGTCGATCATCTGTTCGCAGTTGCCGTGGTCGGCGGTAATGAGACAACGACCGCGCGCCGTCGCGAGCGCCTTCATGATCCACCCCAAGCAAGTGTCAACGTGCTGGACGGCCTCGATGGTCTTCTCAAGGTTTCCGGTGTGGCCGACCATGTCGGGGTTGGCGTAGTTGACGATGAAGACATCGGTTTCCTTCTCTTCGATGGCGCGCAGGATTTTGTCCGTGAGTTTGAAGGCGGACATCTCCGGCGCGAGATCATAGGTCGCCACTTTGGGCGAGGGGATGAGCAGACGTCGTTCGTGCGGATATTCGCGCTCCGTCCCGCCGTTGAAAAAGTACGTGACGTGCGCGTACTTCTCCGTCTCGGCCATGCGGTAGTTGCGCACGCCCACCGAGGCGAACACGTCCGCGAGGATGTTGTAAGGCTGCGTTTTGGGGAAGGCCACGGGCAGGTTGAACGTCTTGTCGTACTCGGCGAAGCAGACGTATTCGACCGCAGGGCGACCCGCTACGTCGAAGCCGTCGAATGGGGTTTGCGTGAGCGCGCTCGTGATCTGGCGCGCGCGGTCGGCGCGGAAGTTGAAGAAGACGACCGAGTCGCCGTCCTCTATCGTGGCGACGGGTTCGCCTTCGTCGCGCGCGCGCGTGACGACCATCGGCTCGACGAACTCGTCCGAGATGCTGCGCTCATAAGATTGTTTGATCGCCTCGACCGGATCGATCACGCGCTGGCCTTCGGCGTTAATCAACATCCGGTAGGCGCGCTCCGTGCGCTCCCAGCGCGTGTCGCGATCCATCGCGTAGTAGCGCCCGCAGACGGACGCGATGCGCCCGCAGCCGATCTCCGCGCACCTGACCTGCAACGCTTCGACGTAGCCATAGGCGGACATCGGCGGCGTGTCGCGCCCGTCGAGAAAAGCGTGGACGTAGACGCGCTGCAAACCCTTGTCGTGCGCCATGCGCAGAAGCGCGTAGAGGTGTTCCTGCGACGAGTGGACGAGTCCGTCGGAGAGCAAGCCCATCAAATGCAGCGCGCGATTATTTGCGAGCGCATTGTCCATCGCGTGATTGAGCGCGGTGTTCTGCGCGAACTCGCCCGACTTGATCTCGTAGTTGATGCGTTCGATGTCCGTGCGCAAGACGCGCCCCGCGCCGAGGCAGAGGTGGCCGACGTTGGAGTTGCCCATCACGCCGGAGGGCAAGCCCACGCATTCGCCCGACGCCTGCAAGAGCGTGTGCGGATACTTCTCCAGGATTTCGTTGTAGAACGGCATCTGCGCGAGCGCAATCGCGTTGCCTTCGCGCGCGGGGCTGTAGCCGAAGCCGTCGAGGACGATGAGCGCGAGCGGCCCTTGTCTGTCAGTCACTGTTCAATTCTCCCGAAAGCAAAACTCGAATCCGCGTTCAACCGGAACGGCGCGCGTCTTCAGCCCTGAGCCTTATTCGCTTTGAACATCTCGAACCACACCGCGACCTATTTCTTCGCGGCGCGTGCCTTCTTCGCCGTGCCGCCGCCGTTCGCGCTTTTGTTCTTCGACGCGGGTTTCATCGCCGATGTGTCGAGTTGGTAAAAGGCTTCGATGCCGGGGAAGCGCGCCGCCGTGCGCAGGTCTTCTTCGATGCGCAGGAGTTGGTTGTACTTTGCGATGCGGTCGGTGCGCGAAAGTGAGCCGGTCTTGATTTGTCCGGCGTTGGTGGCGACGGCGAGGTCTGCGATGAAGGTGTCTTCGGTCTCGCCCGAACGGTGCGAGATGATGGCGGTGCGGCGATGCGTGCGCGCCAGTTCGATGCAGTCGAGCGTTTCGGTGAGCGTGCCGATCTGGTTGACTTTGATCAGGATCGAGTTGGCGACGCCGCGCTCGATGCCGCGACGCAGGAACTCCGTGTTCGTCACAAAGAGATCGTCGCCGACGAGTTGCACGCGCGCGCCCATCTCGTCCGTCATCGTCTTCCAGCCGTCCCAGTCGCTCTCGCCCATGCCGTCTTCGATGGAGATGATCGGGTACTGATCGACCCAGGACTTCCAGTAGGCCACCATCTCGTCGCTCGTGAGTTTCCGCTTGTCCGATTTTTTGAAGACGTAGTTCTTGCCGTCGTAAAACTCGCTCGCCGCCGGATCGAGCGCGAGCAAAATTTCGCTCCCGGCCTTGTAGCCCGCCACATTAATCGCTTCGAGGATGGTTTCGATGGCCTCTTCGTTCGAGCGCAGATTCGGCGCGAAGCCGCCTTCGTCGCCGACGCTCGTGGCAAGCCCGCCTTTCTTCAAGACGCTTTTCAGCGCGTGAAAGATTTCCGCGCCGATGCGCAAAGCCTCCGAGAAATTACCGGCGCCCACAGGCATCACCATGAACTCCTGAAAGTCCACGTTGTTGTCTGCGTGCGCGCCGCCGTTGACGATGTTCATCATCGGGACGGGGAGCGTGCGCGCGTTTGCGCCGCCGAGGTAGCGGTAGAGGGGGATTTCGAGATAGGCGGCGGCGGCGCGCGCCGTGGCGAGCGAGACGGCCAGGAGCGCGTTCGCGCCGAGGCGGGATTTCGTCGGCGTGCCGTCGAGCGCGATGAGCGCGGCGTCAACTTCCGCCTGATCGAGCGCGTCGAAGCCTTCGAGCGACTCGGCTATCGTCTCGTTGATGTTCTCCACGGCTTTGAGCGTGCCCTTGCCGCCGTAACGCGCTTTGTCTCCGTCGCGCAGTTCGACGGCTTCGTGTTCGCCCGTTGATGCGCCCGAAGGGACAGCCGCGCGCCCCAGTTCACCGCCGATCAAGATCACTTCGGCCTCGACCGTCGGGTTGCCGCGCGAGTCCAGAATCTCGCGCGCGTTTATCGACTCAATCAAACTCATAGCTCGCTCCTCGCCGCTTTAACTGAAATTTTTAGAGCAAAAATTGACCGCCGGAATTAACGTGTGAGTCAAATCTATCTCTATTCGTCACGGACAGTCAAAGTAAAAGCACGTTTCGCACACAATTGAACGAGTTTGGATACAAAGGCGCGACGAAGTGTGTCTATAGTTACTGTTCGTTCGGCGACGGCGAAGGGAAATGACCAAGCAGGACACGGATAAGCGACCGGCGCAGGAGAGACAGCAGGCGCACGAAACGGCGGCGACAGCAACAGCGACGACGACGCGGAAACGAACGCGCCCCGTCGCGGGCTTCATCATCGCCGGAGCATCGCTCGCGCTGCTCTTCGGCATAGCCGCCCTCAAAGGGCGCGTCAAAGATGACACTTAAGGGAAAAGGGGAATTACAAACATGTCAGCACAAGGATTAGGAAAATCAACGTCAACGGCCAGCGACCTTCTCGGCAACACGGGAACGGGCGGCGGCGAGGCCACACAGACGGACAAGGCCGAGGCGGTCTTGAAGACCATTGATAACACGACCGTCCAATCGACTGGGATCAGCCTGTTTCATATTTTAACCATCGGCTCAATCGGCGCATCGCTCGCGCTCTATTTCAGCGGCAACCGTCAGGCCGGAATTTTCGTCGGACTCTGGCCGCCCACGTTTCAGGCTCTGAAATCTGTGGTGGACAAGAGCAACAAGCAGTAACAAGCGGGTCACAAGAGGTTACAAGGGTTAACGAGCACGGGGGGACAAGAGCGGCGCGGTCAGGCAACTGGCCGCGCCGCTTTTATTCTCTCTCTCTGCGGGTCTCTCTGCGGCTGCGGCGGTGAATGCCGGTTGATCAATCATTCACCGCCGCAGAGACGCGGAGAGTTGGCGCGGTGGGGCGCAGAGAGTTTCATACATCTGCGATCCGCTATAGAATAAGTAAAACCTCTCCCCGTGACGAGAAACGCTCCGGCGCGCGGGTCGCATCAAAGGCCGCACAGGGAAGCGCGCGTGCGTTCATTCGTTAACAGAAACTTCGCCAGGAGGAGATCGCCCGAACACCGTTATGAGATTTTTCCAGCAGAGCCGTAACGCACTTGCCCTCGCCGCGACGCTTCTCCTCATCGCGTCATTCGCTTTCAACTTCGGCACGCAGGCGCAGACGCCCGCCGCGCCTTCGCCCTCCCCGCAGCAGCAACAGCCGACGCCCGCTCCGACGCCGACGCCGCACGCCGAAACTGATGTGCAGGACGATGCGGTCGAGCGCGTCGAAACCAATCTCGTCAACGTCTTCTTCAACGCCGCCGACAAAAAACGCCGCTTCGTCACGACGCTCCGGCAAGAGGACGTGCAAATTTACGAGAACAACGAGTTGCAGACGATCACCCTCTTTCAGCGCGAGACGGACCTGCCGCTCTCGCTCGCCATTCTCATCGACGTGAGCGGTTCGCAGGAACGCACCCTGCCGGATGAAAAAGAGGCCGCGCACACCTTCATAGACTCCGTGATTCGTCCCGACAAAGACAAGGCCGCCATCATTTCGTTCACGGGCGACGCGACCGTCGAGCAGGATATGACGGGCGACCGCGCGAGTCTCAACAGCGCGATTGACCGCGTCGAGATCGCGGAGCCGGCGACGCGGAGCGAAATCTTCATCTACGAGCGGGAAGAAAAAATCTCCGCGCAAACCGGCGCGGACAACGCGGGGCTGCGCGGCTCGACCGCCATCTGGGACGCCATCTGGGCCACCGCCACAGACCTCCTCTCGCAAACGCCCGAACTCACGCGCCGCGCCATCATACTGCTCTCGGACGGCGCGGATTCGACGAGCCGCCTGAAGAAGGAGCAGGCGATTGAAGCGGTCATCGCGGCCAACGCCGTCGTCTATTCAATCGGCATCGGCGACGCGGATTTCGACGAAAGCGCGCTCAAGAAAGTCTCCGAGCGCACGGGCGGCCACGCCTTCTTCCCCGAAGACGAGGCGGAGTTGAACGCGGCCTTCGCGCAAATCCAACAGGAGTTGCGCACGCAATACCTCATCGCCTACTCGCCGACCAACAAGGCGCGCGACAACACGTTTCGCCAACTCAGAATTGACCTCGTCAACCCCCAACTGCGCAAAGAGAAATTGAAACTCACTTATCGCAACGGCTACTTCGCGCGCCCGCCCGCCGCCGCCCCCGTGAAGCGCGAGCGCCCCCCGAAGGAACGCCTCGCGCGACCGCGCAGGCCGCCGAAGAAAAGATAGGTTCGCGCGACGGCATCCGAAAAAATGGAAAAGAAAAACCTCTTTTCGTCGCCGCCCCGGGGCTTTAACTTTCTCGCCGCGCGCCTCGTATATATACTGTCGGCTGAGTTCAACGCCCACCGTCAAAGTTGTCGAAAGCAAGTAGCCCCTCCGGTCTCTCTCGGAAGTTGGTGACGCTCTCTATCGTGCCCGTGCTGACAGTTTTCAAGCTCTCTCTGGCGAAAAGGACATTCACATCTATGTTGACGAAAATCATGCGCTCATTCGCGCTCGCCGCGCCGCTACTACTACTGCTGCTGCTGTGCCTCGCCCCCGCCGCCGCGCGGGCGCAATCGAAGACGACTCCGAGCGATAAGTTCAAGCAGCTTGAGGAAATTTTGCCGACGCCGAACGAGCAGCGCGCCGCCTCGGGCGCGCCCGGTCGCTCCTACTGGCAGCAGCGCGCCGACTACCAGATCAACGTCGAACTCGACGATGCGAACCAACGCATCGTCGCCTCCGAGACGATCACCTACTACAACCAGTCGCCCGACACACTTTCCTATCTCTGGCTGCAACTCGATCAAAACATCTGGAAGCAGGATTCCGATTCGCGCATGACGCAGACCGCGCCGAACCTTGAGCGCGTGCCGCTCTTTCAGATCGAAAACATGCTCGCCCAGCGCGTCTTCGACGGCGGCTATCGCATCACGGCGGTGCGCGACGCCAAAGGCGCGCCGCTCCGCCACACGATCAACAAGACGATGATGCGCGTTGACTTGCCGCAGCCGCTCGCCTCCGGCGCGCAGGTCACGTTCTCCGTCGATTGGAATTACAACATCAACGACCAGCGCAAAATCGGCGGGCGCACCGGCTACGAGTTCTTCCCCAAAGACGGCAACTATCTCTACGAGATCGCGCACTGGTTTCCGCGCATGGCCGCCTACAACGACGTTTCCGGCTGGCAACACAAACAGTTCCTCGGCGCTGGCGAGTTCACTTTAGAGTTCGGCAACTACCGCGTCTCCATCACCGTGCCCGACGATCACATCGTCGCCTCCACGGGCGTCCTGCAAAACCCGAACGCCGTGCTGACGCCTACACAGCGCCAACGTTTCGAGCAGGCGCGCACGGCGAAAAACCCCGTCCTCATCGTCACGCCCGCCGAAGCTCTCGCCAACGAGTTGCACAAGCCTTCGGGCAAGAAAACGTGGATTTATCACGCAGACAACGTGCGCGATTTCGCCTTCGCCTCGTCGCGCAAGTTCATCTGGGACGCGCAGGGGCACAACGTCGAGGGCAACCGCGTGATGGCGATGTCGTATTACCCGAAGGAAGGCAACCCGCTGTGGGAACGCTACTCGACGCATTCGATCATCCACACCCTGAACGTCTACTCGCGCTACTCGTTCGCGTACCCGTACCCGATTGCCATTTCCGTGAACGGCCCCGTCGGCGGCATGGAGTACCCGATGATCTGCTTCAACGGCCCGCGCCCGCAGGAAGACGGGACGTATACCGCGGGCACGAAGTACGGGCTGATCTCGGTCATCATCCACGAAGTCGGGCACAACTATTTCCCGATGATCGTCAACTCGGACGAAAGACAATGGACGTGGATGGACGAGGGGCTGAATTCCTACCTGCAATTTCTGGCCGAGCAGGAGTGGGAGGAGAATTACCCTTCGTGGCGCGGCGAGCCGCAGAACATACGCGAGTAC
>DATHBB010000315.1:0-4156 GCA_035296385.1 Pyrinomonadaceae bacterium
CAGTTCGACGAACGCGGAGGACTTGCCGAATTTCAACGGCGCGGGGCTGTATTCGACCGTGCCGAACGTGCGCGAAGAAGAGAAGCTGATCGAGGCGATCAAGACGGTCTGGGCGTCGGTCTGGAATTTTGAAGCCTACGAAGCGCGCGAGCGTGCCGCCATCGATCACACGAAAGTGTATCCGGCGGTCTTGATTCAGGAAGGCATCAACGCCGACAGTGCGGGCGTCATGATCACGACCGACCCTTACGACGATTCCAACCGCGATGGTATCTACATCAGCGCGAAACGCGGCCTCGGCATCAAGGTGGTTGAAGGCAAAAGGATCGCGGAGCAGATCATTTTTCGACCGCGTTCGCAGGCCGTGCGCGTGCTGACGCGCTCGGACGAAGAGAGCTTGTTGACGTTCGACGCGGAGGGCGGGGTCAAAGAGATTCCCATCAGCGGCGAGCGCGCCGTGCTGACCGATGCGACGGTGCGCCGCCTCGCCCGCGCCGCCTCTCTCATCAAACGCGTCTTCGGCGGGCGCGAGCAAGACATCGAATGGGTCTTCTACGGCGGCCAGGTTTACATCGTGCAGTCGCGGCCATACATTGCCGGAAGCTGAAAGGGCAGTGACGAGTGACGAGTGACAAGTGATGAGTTAAAAGAAATTGCTTATTTTTAACTCGTCACTTGTCACTCGTCACTCGTCACTTAAAAAAATATGCGAGCCTTCGTGTGTCTGTTGTGTTTGGTGTTCGCGTCGCTGCTGTGCGGCGCGTGCGGCAAGAGTGCGCCTCCGGCGGGCGCGAACGAGAGCGGCGCGACGAACGCCGCCGCGTCTTCGGGTAATGCGAACGGAAACGCGCCGGGTAATGTCTCCACAGGCGGCGGGCAAACGTTTGACACGTCGAAGCTGGACGCGGAGATCGCGCGGCTCGAACAGCAGGCGGAGAAGAACCCGGACGACGATTCCGTACTGGGCGCGCTGGCCGACGCCTACGTGCGGCGCGGCCACGCGCTACACGAAGCGCGCCGCCTGACGGATGCCCTGCACGATTACCAGAGCGCGCTCCGGTATAGTCCCGATCACGAGGAAGCGAATCTTCGCGTCGCGCAGATCACGCAGGAGATCGGAGCCGAACCGCACGCCGAAGACGGCAAGCCCGTCGCAGTTCCGGCGAAGCCGGGAGCAAATGAAAATCAATGATGAAGTAAAAGCTGTCCGTTGTCCGTTGTCAGTTGTCAGTTGCATGTGACAACCACGCAAGTTGCTAAAGATTTGGATTGAACAACTGACTACGGACTACTGACCACGGACAGCTTTTACTTCATCCTTTTGAAAGGTTATGTATGACGGAGAGCGTGTTTGTTGAAGGTGTGCTGGCGGGGCGCGTCGCGTTTGTGACGGGCGGCGGGACGGGGATTACGGGGGGCGTGGCGCGTGCGCTGGCGGAGGCGGGGGCGCGGGTCGTGCTGGTGAGCCGGAAGTTGGAGCACCTGGAACCGGCGGCGGAGTTGATTCGCGCCGGCGGGGGCGAGGCGCTGGCCGTCGCGTGCGATGTGCGGCAGGTGGAAGAGGTTGAGCGCGCCGTCGCCGCTGCGGTCGAACGCTTCGGGCAGTTGGACATCGTGGTCAACGGGGCGGCGGGAAATTTCCTCTGCGCGGCGTCGGAACTTTCGCCGAACGGTTTCGGCACGGTCGTTGACATTGATTTGAAGGGCACGTTCAACGTCTGCCGCGCCGCATTTGCGGAACTGAAAAAACGCGGCGGCTCGATCTTGAACATCAGCGCGACGCTTCATTACGTGGGGACGCCCATGCAGTTGCACGTCTCTGCGGCGAAGGCGGGCGTTGATGCGCTGACGCAAAACCTTGCCGTCGAGTGGGGGCGTTACGGCATACGCACAAACGCCATCGCGCCCGGCCCCATCGAAGACACCGAAGGCATGAAGCGTCTGCTCCCGCCCGCGCTCAAAGATAAACTGAAGCGGCGCATTCCCGTCGGGCGCTTCGGTCGCATCCGAGACATAGAGCAACCGGCGGTCTTCCTCTGCTCCGACGCCGCCTCCTTTATCAACGGCGCAATCATCGTC
Organism: Pyrinomonadaceae bacterium; assembly: GCA_035296385.1. Lineage (GTDB taxonomy): Bacteria > Acidobacteriota > Blastocatellia > Pyrinomonadales > Pyrinomonadaceae > JAIVJZ01. The sequence continues at coordinate 2,080 of DATHBB010000315.1, forward strand.
GTTGACGGCGGCCAGTGGCTCGCCGCGAGCAGTCTCCTGGGGGGCGAGTAGAAATTCGTGAATCGTGAAAAGACGTAAATCGTGAATCGTAAATCGTGAATAGATAAAAACTGCTTTCTTCTATTTACGATTTACGATTCACGATTTACGTTCTTCTTCTATTCACGATTTACGGTTCACAACTTTATGCTTGATCTACAGCCCGCGACTTTTGAGGAGTTTGAGCGTGAAGCGGGGCGAGGAAACGTCGTGCCGGTCGTGCGTCGTGTGCTGGCGGATTTGCAGACGCCTCTGAGCGCGTTTTTGCGTCTGGCGGGCGACGATGCGAGACACGCGTTTCTGCTCGAATCGGTGGAGGGCGGCGAGCGCGTCGCGCGCTATTCGTTTCTCGGCGTCGAGCCGGAGATGATCGTGCGCGGTCGCGGGGATGACACTCTGGTCGAGCGCAAAGGCGCGACGGAGACGTTGCAGGGCGTGCGCGCGACCGATTTTTTGCGCGACTATTTCCGGCGACACAAATTGGCCGTGCGCGATCATCTCGCACCGTTCACGGGCGGCGCGGTCGGTTATCTGGCCTACGATGCGGTGCGCTGGTTCGAGCCTGTGTTGGACGCGGGCGCGCGTGTTGAAAGCGACGAAGCCGTGCTGATGTTTTTTCGCACCGTACTCGCCTTTGATCGCGTGCGCCAGCAGATCGAGATCAGTTCAATCGTCTTCACGGAAGAGGCGTGCGAAAGCCGCGAACGTCTGCGGGAGCTTTACGAACAGGCCGTGCGGCGCACGGAAGCCGTCGAGGGAGACTTGCTGGCGAGCGCGCCCGTGCGTGGGGCGACGCGGCGCGACGCGTCGCGTGTGGAAACGACTCAGGCGCAACCTGAAACGGCTACGCCGCAGTTCGTCTCGAATTGGACGCGCGAAGATTTCGAGCGCGCGGTGGAGACGATCAAGGAACATATCGCGGCGGGCGACTGTTATCAGGCCGTGCTCTCGCAGCGGTTCACGACGGATGTGGCGGCGTCGCCGCTGGAAATCTACCGCGCGCTGCGTGCGACGAACCCGTCGCCCTACATGTATTTCCTGCGTCTCGGCGAAGAGTCTATAGTCGGCGCGTCGCCGGAGATGCTGGTGCGTTGTCGCGGGGCGCAACTTGAGTATCGCCCGATTGCGGGCACGCGCCCGCGCGGGGCGAACGAAGCGGAGGACGCGCGGCTCGGCGCGGAGTTGCGCGCGGACGCGAAGGAAGTTGCGGAGCATCTCATGCTCGTCGATCTCGGTCGCAACGATCTCGGTCGCGTCGCCGCTTATGGCTCGGTCGAAGTGCGCGAGTTGATGACCGTCGAACGCTACTCGCACGTGCAACATCTGGTGACGAGTTTGCACGCGCGCCTGACCGACTCCGCAGATTGCTTCGACGCGCTCGCCGCCTGTTTTCCCGCAGGCACTGTGACGGGCGCGCCAAAAGTTCGCGCGATGCAGATCATTGGCGCGCTCGAACCCGACCGGCGCGGGCTCTACGCGGGCGCGGTGCTCTATCTGGACTACGCGGGCAACCTCGATTCCTGCATCGCCATACGCACCGTTCGCATCAGCGGCGGGCGCGCGGAGGTGCAGGCGGGCGCAGGGATAGTGGCCGACTCCGTGCCCGCACGCGAATACGAGGAGACGATCAACAAGGCGCGCGCGATGCTCCGCGCAATCGAGTTGGCCGAGCGCGGCCTGTGAATGAGAGGCTTCGTTTAGGCAAGCACGCAAAACGCATGTAAGGTAAGTCGGGTTGTTCAGATTAAAGAATAATTTACGACAGCCATTGCGCTTATTTGCCGCGCTCTCTCTGTGCGCGGTCGGCGTCGCTTGTTTGCGACAACCGAGCGAGCGGGTCAGACCTGAGACGGCGCGGCGCGAGTTGGCTCTGCGCGGCATTAACTTCAAAGAGGAAGAGTTTGTCATGCGCGCGGGCGAAGGCGACGTGTGGGCGGTCAAACTGTTCCTCGCCGCCGGGATGAGTCCGGATGTGCGCGACGCGCGCGGCAACAGGCCGCTCACGGCGGCGATGATGAACTCGCAAAGGGGCGTCGTC
>DATHBB010000316.1:0-11780 GCA_035296385.1 Pyrinomonadaceae bacterium
GGCGACTTGCGCGACGCCGAAGGCGTGCTCTCGGATCACGACGCGATCATCCTGAACTTTCAGCTTAAGAGTTAAATTTCTCTGTGCCCCTCTGCGTAAACTCTGCGTCTCTGCGGTGAGTCTTAGTTGAGTAAGCACTCACCGCAGAGACGCAGAGAACTCGCGGAGGGGCACAGAGAGTTAAGAAAGTCGGCGGGAAGTGATGCCCAGCACATCGCCTTTCGATGCCGCGTCCGTGCGCGACTTTATCCAGCGATAGCCGAGCAGGAGCGCGAGCACGAGGGCGAAGAGGATGGGGGTCGTCGTGTCGGCCTTGACGCCCATGTAGAAGTGTATGACGCCGCCGATGGCCGCGACGTAAATGAGCCGGTGCAGTTTCGCCCAACGCTTGCCGCCGAGCCGTTTGATCATGCCGTTGGTCGAAGTCGCGGCGAGAGGCACGAGTAGTAGGAAGCTCGCCATGCCGATGGTGATGAACGGGCGCGCGTAAACGTCCTCGACGATCTCGCGCGCGGCGAAGAACTTGTCGAACCAGACGTATGTTAAGAGGTGAAGGCAGCCGTAGAAGAACGCGTAGAGGCCGACCTGTCGGCGGAGTTTGACGAGCCAGTTCGCGCCCGTCAGTCTTCGCAGAGGGGTGACGGCGAGCGTGACGAAGAGGAAGACGAGCGTTAAGACGCCTGTTGCGCGCGTCGCAAACTCGAAGGGGTTCGCGCCGAGTTTCCCTCGATAGGCGTCCCACGCGAGCAGAACGGCGGGCACGAGGCCGTTTATGAAGAGGAGGAACCTCGTGAATTTAATGTCTGGCGCGAACATTCACTCGTCTCCCGCGTCAAAAATTAACACGCAAGTCCATCCCCGCGTAAAGCTGCGCCACCTGATCTGCGTAGCCGTTGAAGGGCAGCGTGTCGCGCATGCCGAATTCGCCGATGCGCCGCTCCTTCGCCTGACTCCAGCGCGGGTGGTGAACTTTCGGGTTCACGTTCGAGTAAAACCCGTACTCGTCCGGCGCTGAGATGTTCCAGGTCGCGGGCGGCTGACGTTCGGTGAGCGTGATCCTGACGATTGACTTGATGCCTTTGAAGCCGTATTTCCAAGGGACGACGAGACGCAGCGGCGCGCCGTTTTGCGGCGGCAGCGTCTCGCCGTAGAGTCCGCTGGCGAGAATGGTGAGCGGGTGCATGGCCTCGTCCAGACGCAAGCCCTCGACGTAAGGCCAGTCCAGCACGTCGCCGCGTTGATTCGGCATTCGCTGCGGATCGAGTAGCGTCTGGAAGGCGACGTACTTCGCCTGACCGAGCGGCTCGACCTGCTGCAACAATTTCTGGAGCGGAAACCCCACCCACGGGATGACCATAGACCAGCGCTCCACGCAGCGCATACGATAGACGCGCTCCTCAAGCGGCGCGATCTTCAACAAGTCGTCGAGGTCGAAGACGCGCGGCTTCTGCACCAGGCCCTTTACTTCGACCGTCCAGGGGCGCGTGATGAATCCGCGCGCTGCGCCCGCGACTTCCGTTTTGCCCGTAGAGAATTCGTAGAAGTTGTTGTAGTTCGTGATCTCTTCGTAAGAGGTCAGAGCCTCGCCCGCCGGTGGCGGGGGCACGTTGGCAGCGCCCGCCTGCGCAGTTTGCACGCCCTCGATCTTCTCGCCTTTGACGGGCGGCGGCGCGGGGACTGCGAAGCGTCTATAGACGAGTCCGGTGGCGGCGGTCGTCGCGGCGAGCGCCGCCCCGCGCATGAAGTTGCGGCGCGTCAGGTACAATTTCTTGTCCGTGATCTCGCTGCTCTTGATGTCGTCCGGCTTCTTTATCAACATCTGCGGTAATGCTCCGTCAAAAAAAACTCCCCTCGACAGACTTTCAACGGCTTCGTTCACAGAAGATACGCGCGCCGTTTCGACTACGGATGTCCGACGATGTATAACCCGAACTCTACGAGCCTCGCGCCCGAAATGCAAAGGCACACGCCGCACGCGCTTTGATTAGCGCGTGCGGCGTGTGCCGTAGAAGTTCGAGCCGCGCGCGAGCCGCCGCTCTACTTGCCTTTCTGTTCTTACCAGCGCGGGATGATGTCGCCCCAGCGCGGGCTGTTGCCGCCCGTCGTGCCGCGCACGCCCGCGCCGCCGCGTTGCGCGCGCAGAATTGAAGCGGCGTCAACGAGCGAACGCAGAGGCACTTCGCCGGAGAAACTTTTGTCGAAGCGTCGCTCGAAGACGTAAAGCGGAAGCGTGAAGGCCGTGTCGAGTTCGTATTGCACCTGACCGCGATTGCTGAATGCCGACCAGACCACGTTCGGGATCGAGCGCAGGTTGACGACGACCGGCAAGTTGAATTGAGCGCCGCGCCGCCCGCCGAGTTTCATCGCTCCATCGTAGTTGCCCGCGATCACGTCTTCGTTGAAGAGGCTCAGGCGATAGTCGAAATCTTTGAGGCTGACGGGAACCGGCGTCGAGATGTCCAGGCCCAGATTCAGGCGCGCCGTCTGGTCGCGGAAGTCTATGGCTTCGAGCGTGATTTCGCTCAATCTCATGCTCACCAGATCGTTGCCCAAACGATCCGTAGAGCGTTGCGCCTGCGCGTTCACGGCAAACGCGAACACGAACGCGAACGGCAACGCCACTGCGAAGGCGCGCGCCACACTCAACTTTGCCGACAAGTTTCTTTTAAGTATCGCTTTCATTCTCACTCCTCGTCGCAACTGGAAATCCACGCGTCCCGCAGTCTCGAAAGGCAGCACATTGATGCGCCGACGCGAAGCTATGTTTACAAGCGGCGTGCCGCGCGTGTCGTGCGTCTAAATGTTGAAATGATTAGACTCGAAAGGCGGGAGGGGCGGTTTTTCCTGCACGAAAAGAGCGCGCCGCCGACGGTATCGTGTGCGTGCGAGAAACGGGTCGGGAGATTGACGAAGGCGCGCGTTGCGGAAGCTCAGTTTATGACGAACAACTGACGGAGAGGCGCTTGCCCCAATCGGGCGGCGGCGCGGCGTAGTCGTCCATTTCGGGCTGCTCGGCGAAAGGCGTGCTGAGGAGCGCGTGCAGGCGTTCGATCTCCGTGTAGTCGCGCCGCTCGACCGCCGCGCTGATGGCGTTCTGCGCAAGATAGTTGCGCAAGATGTACTTCGGATTGACGCCGTCCATGCGGCTCTTTCGCGCCGCGTCGTCCGACGCCTCCTTGTGTAAGCGTGCGCGGTAGCGCGCCGCCCACGCGTCGAAGGCTTGAGGCTCTACGAACATGTCGCGCAGTTCGTCGTGCGGCGCGTCACCCGCCGTCCGGAAGTTGCCGAGACGACGAAAGAAGTTCGTGTAGTCAACCGCGCTCGCTTCGAGCAGGCCGAGCAGACTCAAGAGCAATTCGGCATCGCCTTCAAATTCTTCGACGAGTCCCAACTTCGCGCGCATCAGTTCGCCGTAGTGCGCGGCGAACTCCGGCTGGTAAACCTCCAGCGCGGCCATCGCCTCCTCCACCGTCATCAGGCTGACGAGCGTTTGCGCCAGACGACTGACGTTCCAGAGGCCGACGGCGGGCTGCTGGTCGAAGGCGTAACGGCCTGAATAGTCGGAGTGGTTGCAGATGAATCCGGCGTTGTAATCGTCCAGGAAGCCGAACGGCCCGTAGTCGAGCGTGAAGCCGAGCACGGACATGTTATCCGTGTTCATCACGCCGTGCGCGAAGCCGAACGCCTGCCAGCGCGCGATGAGCCGCGCCGTCCGCCGCGTCGCTTCGAGTAGAAACTGTTGATACTTGTCTTCGGCTTCGGCGAGTTCGGGAAAATGATTCGCGATGCAGTAGTCGGCCAACTCGCGCACGCGCTCGTGCTGTTTGCGATAATAGAAGACTTCAAACGTGCCGAAGCGGACGTGACTCTCCGACATGCGCACGAGCGTCGCCGCCGTCTCCACAGTCTCGCGCCGGATGGGCGCGTCGCTCCCGACGATGCAGAGCGCGCGGCTCGAAGGGATGCCGAGCGCGTGCATCGCCTCGCCGCACAAATATTCGCGAATAGACGAACGCAGGACGGCGCGCCCGTCGAAGCCGCGCGAGTAGGGCGTCGGCCCCGCGCCCTTCAAATGTAAATCCCACTTCGCGCCGCGCGCGTTTCTCACTTCGCCCAGAAGGATCGCGCGCCCGTCGCCGAGTTGCGGCACGTAGCTGCCGAACTGATGTCCCGCGTACAGCATCGCAAGCGGCTCCGCGCCGGGAAGCGTGCGGCCTCCGCTGAAATATTCTGCGAACTCAGGACGCGCGGCCTCTTGCGGAGCGAGATCGATCAACTCCGCCGCCGCCGCGTTGAAACTGACGAGATAAGGATCGGGGAGCGCGGTGGGCGCGACTCTCGAATAAAAGGCGTCGGGCAGGCGCGCATAGGTGTTGTCGAATTGCAGTTCTTCCAATTTACGCATGCCGGTTCCCCCTTGTATAAGTCGCGTTTAGCCTCTGCCGTGTGTCGTGTTTAGTGTTTCAGCCCGCCCGTGAGCGCGTCGCGCAGTTTGCCGAGCGCGGCGTCGAGTATGTGGTCTTCGCGCGCGATGCAGAGGCGCATGTAGTTATCCCAACGGTCGCTGTCGGTGAAGGCGCTGCCCGGCACGGCGGCGACGCCCGCCTCCGCGATCAGACGCTCGTTGAGTTGCATCGCGTCGCCGAAGCCTTCGGGGATGCGCGCCCAGACGTAGAAGGTCGAGCCGGAATCGTAGATGCGGAAGCCTAACTCTTCGAGCACGGCGGCGGTGCGCACGCGCTTGCCCGCGAAGCGCTCGCCGAGACGCGCGTAGTAATCCGCGTCGGTCATCAACACTTCGGCGAGCGCTTTTTGCAGCGGCGTCGGTGAGCAGACGTAAAAGACGTTGTTGGCGTTGTTGAGCGGCGCGACGAGTTTCGCGTCGCCGTAAGCGTAGCCGAGTCGCCAGCCGGAAATGTTCCAGGACTTCGAGAAGGAGTTGACCGTCACGGTGCGCTCGCGCATTCCCGCGAGCGTGGCGATAGAGATGTGCGGCGCGCCCGCGCCCGTGACGTAGTGCTCATAAACTTCGTCCGCGATGCAGAGCAGGTCGAATTCCTGACAGACTTCCGCAATCGTCGTGAGTTCGTCGCGCGTGAAGACTTTGCCCGTCGGGTTGACGGGCGTGCAGACGATCATCGCGCGCAAAGGAAACTCTCGACGCGCTTTCAACTCGCGCACGCGCGCGCGCAACTCGTCTTTCTCAAATTGCAGCGTCTCGCCCGACAACTGCAAGACCTCTGCGCGCCCGCCGAGTTCTTCGATGATGCGCCGGTGATAAGGGTAGTAAGGCTCGAAGATGAGCGCGGACGCGTTTTTCAGGTACGCGTCGGCGAGGGCGACGAGGCCGCCCGTCGCGCCCGGCGTGATGATGAGTTCGAACGGGCTGGCGTCCGGGTCAACCTCGATGCGATTGAACGCCCTGATCTTCTCGGCGACCGCGCGACGCAACTCCTTCGCGCCTTCGGCTGGGCTGTAATGGTTCTGGCTGGCGGAGATGATCTCGCCCGCCGCGCGCGCGAGTCCCGGGTCAATCGCTAACTCCGACTGCCCCTGCACCAGATTGCCGTCCGGCGGCACGAGCCGCGTGATCAGTCGTATGTCGGGCTTAACTCTCTTCATCTCAGTCACCATATGCAACTCCCTTCGAGCGCGCCGTAGTCGAATTTCGGTCACACGATTTACGGCGGAGCGCGGGTTATCGGATAGCGTTTCGGACGGCAAAACTTCGCGTGCTTACGAGCGCGTGCGGCGCATGAGAACTATCCCGAGTATGAGAAAAACGATGCCGACGTAGATAAAAGTTCGCTGGCTGGCGATGCCGATTCCGAGAAAGGCCGTTCCGAGCGCGATGAAAGGGATGCCACGTTTCGACATGATGGTCGTCTCCGCTAAAGGGTTCGCCGAACTTATCTCCACCCGCCCGTGATTCGTTTGACGGTCTTAAGATACTTTTGAACCGCAAAACTTTCAACGGCGCGTGGGAGGCTTCCCACTCAAACGAACATGCGTCGGTTAAAGTTCGCGCGCAAACAGTTTGCCTAGATAAACAGTTCCGGCGAAACATTAAAAAAAGTTGCCAGCTTCTTAATGTGTGTCTTGCTGATTCCCCTTTTGCCGCTCAGGACTTCCGATGTCACACCTTTTGAGCCGAATACGTCCCACAGGTCTTTTGCAGTCAGCCCGCGCGACTCCATCAGATGTTGCAACATCTCAAGCGGCGACGGCTCTTTGATCGGATAATGCTTATCTTCAAAGTTAGAGATGAGATTAGACAGTAATTCTAACAACTCTCCTTCTTCTGCCGTCAGGTTGTCGCCCTTCTTCATCAATTCCTCGACAATCGCAAGCATACGGTTATTTTCTTGCTTTTTCATGTAAGAATTAAATGGCAAATTAGATAACGGGTATCACCGTAACTATTTCTTGGTTGATTACCAAAACGCTCTTGCATATTAATGTTTCGCGGGCGGCTTTGCTATACTCGCCCGCATGCCGAAAAAGAATTCTCCGAACAGCGTCACGGTGGGGCTGGTGCAGATGACCTGCGCGCCCGAGCCGGAAGTGAATATGAAGAAGGCGATTGCGCGCATCGGCGAGGCTGCGGCGCGCGGCGCGCAGGTCGTCTGCCTGCAAGAGCTTTTCCGCTCGCAGTATTTTTGTCAGACCGAAGACATCGAGTTGTTCAAACTGGCGGAGACGATTCCCGGCCCTTCGACCGAAGCCTTGAGCAAAGTGGCGCGCAAGCACAAGGTCGTCATCGTGGCCTCCCTGTTCGAGAAGCGCACCGCCGGTCTCTATCACAACACGGCGGTCATCATCAACTCGGACGGACAGGTGGCGGGCAAGTATCGCAAGATGCACATACCCGATGATCCGCTCTACTACGAAAAATTTTACTTCACGCCCGGCGACCTCGGTTTTGCGAGCCACGACACGGAGTTCGGCAGGATCGGCACGCTCGTCTGTTGGGATCAATGGTTTCCCGAAGCCGCGCGTCTGACCGCGCTCTCCGGCGCGCAGTTTCTCTTCTACCCCACCGCCATCGGCTGGCTGCCCTACGAAGACGAGGAGATGAACACGGCGCAGCATCAGGCCTGGGAAACGATTCAGCGCGGGCACGCGATTGCGAACGGCGTCTATGTCGTCGTCGTCAACCGCGTGGGCGCGGAAGGCAAGTTGAAGTTCTGGGGTCAGTCGTTCGTCGTCGATCCGTTCGGTCGCATCGTGGCGAAAGGGTCTGCGGATAAAGAGGAAGTGCTCATCGTCGAATGCAGCCTCGACAACATCGAGCGCACCAGACAGAACTGGCCTTTCCTGCGCGACCGCCGCATCGAATCTTATCAGGGCCTGGGCTACCGCTTCCTTGAGCCGCCTCCGACGAAATGAACTCGCAAAAAACTCCCGCCGAACTCGGCTTTCGCATGCCGCCCGAATGGCACACGCACGCCGCGACGTGGCTCACGTGGCCGAAAGACCCGCTCACGTGGCCTGAGCGCGTGCCGCAGGTGGAGGAAGCCTATCTGGAGATCATGGCCGCGCTCGCGCCGCACGAGGCGATCAACCTGCTGGTTGACGACGAAGCGACGGAGGCGAGCGTCAGCGCGCGCTGCAACTTCGAGGGACGCGAACGCGTGCGCTTTCGACGCATCCCCACAGTTGACTCATGGATACGCGACTACGGCCCGAACTTCCTCCTCAGCGACGAGGGCGAACTCGCTTATAACGATTGGATTTTCAACGCATGGGGCAACAAGTACGGCGAGTTGGAACGCGACGACGGTATTCCGAAGCAGCTGGAAAGCGTGCTCGGCGTGCCGCGCTTCGAGCCGGGCGTCGTCCTGGAAGGCGGCTCGATTGAGGTCAACGGCGCGGGCGTCGTGATGACGACCGAGCAATGCCTGCTCAACCCGAACCGCAATCCGCAACTCGACCGCAATGGTGTGGAGAAATATCTGCGTGATTATCTCGGCGTCGAAAAGGTGCTCTGGCTCGGCGAAGGCATCGTCGGCGACGACACGGACGGCCACATAGACGACATCGCGCGTTTCATCGCGCCCGATACAATCGTCTGCGTCGTCGAAGACGACCCCGCCGATCCCAACTACGAACTGCTCCGGGACAACTACCGCCGCCTGCAACTCGAACGGGACGCGCGCGGCGCGGCTTACAACATTCACACGCTTCCGATGCCCGGCCTCGTCGGCGGCAGAGACGACCGCTTGCCCGCGTCTTACGCAAACTTCTACATCGCCAACAACGTCTTGTTGTTGCCCATCTTCGGTCACCCGAACGACCTGCGCGCCGCAGACACTTTGCAGCATCTGATGCCTACACGTCGCGTCGTCCCCATCAACGCCGAATCGCTGGTCTGGGGCATGGGCACCATCCACTGCCTGTCGCAGCAGCAACCGGCACCTTGAGTTTAATAGACACCTGGATCACACTGTGCGCGCGAGGGAGGCAACGAGAGAAATGAATTCACAGACTTTAGAACTGAGCGTCATCGGCATCGCGATGCTCTTCTTTCTCATACTCAGCGTGGCAGCCGTCTGTGTGTTCGTGCGCCAGTATCGCAGGGAGCACCCCAAAGACGGCGCGCGGCGCGAATAGCCCTGATACCTGGCGCGAACCCCCTTAAGACTATTCCCACCTTCTCAACTACAGAACAGGCACGGCAAGGTTGATGTCCCACCCCTCCCGCGTGTACGCACCCGCTCTAAGAATTTAGGTTTATTCATGATCATCAGGCGTAGGGGTTCTGATAAGCTATCAGGCGTGGGAGCGGCATTATACACGCATACGAGCGTGTTAGGCCGCACCGTGCGGCTTTTGCCGCCTCATTACGGAGTTAGGCCGCACGCTGCGGCTTTTCACGCTCTATACCGTAGTTAGGCCGCACCCCGCGGCACAATATGCGTTGGGCGTCACGGAGGTTTTGATGTGGCCTTTTCGCCGAAAGGATAAAACCCAAGCGGGCGGCCACGATGAGACCGTCCTGCGAGTGTTACTGGATACGCAGGAGTTGTGTTCGCTTACCTCCTCGGAACTGCCCGGGGAAAAGAAGCCCGTCGCGGAGCTGAAAGGCGGGCAGCACCTTCTTCATTTTGTTGACAGTGCCGGCAATGCTCGCTCCTTTGATCTGTCGTCAGTCTTCGCGGAGGGCGGCAGGTTCCTGCATATGTCCGTCCGCGTTGGGCCGACCTTTGCCGTTCAAGCAGACTGCATCGTCACCGGGAGCGAAGATGAGAACCCGCAAGAAGCCTATCAGAGTGGCGCTACTATAGGCGTCCGCTTCCAGCCGTTCATGCTCCCCGAGTTCACAGGCGATACGAGGGAACTCGTAGGCAAGGGGCTGTTCTATAGAGGTCTGCATTTCTCTGGATCAATCACACCCGGAAATGTCTCAATGCTCTGCCTGTGCGATTATTGCAACAAGAGCTTTCGGTTGCAGTCGTTCCACGCGGGCTTCGCCGATTTGACATATCTTTACTGCTCTGGTGGCCCGCACACCTTAGTCGCCAGCAGCCACATCGAAGACGCGCCGCCAATATTGGGTAAAGCGGACATGGCATCCGTCGCCCGTTTTGAACGTCGTCTCCCTCAGTGCAAAGAATGCGGAGGCTCCTTTCGTTACATGAATCCGTTGCGATGTCCACATTGCCGAGAATCGTTCATTGATTTCGAGCGTCACCCACAAGAGCGGGAGAAAGAGTATTACGGCAATCATCTTTACGGCAGTTCAATACAGGTGTTTGAGGAGTCAACGTCATGAAACTGCCGGGCGTTGTTGCATAAATGAGGTAAACGAACAGGCTGTCGCTGAGCAAGCTGGTCTCATAGTGCAGAACTCTTCGGCATCCCAAGTTCTGTCATCCGATTCAAGGCCAGACATCTGACCATCACTTCTGTTCTTTGCCTGTCAACTGCTCTGGCTCGCAAGCGATCCGTAAAAGAGCGTCTTCAAGCGGAAGATGGCACACTCGACCAGCGAGCGGCGGTGATACTTCACTTTGCGCTTCCAGCCTTTGGCTCCAAGTCTTTCAACCTGTTGGAGGTTGCTGTTCCGGTCACGAAGATACTCGTCAGCCCAGACTACCGACCCTTTACGCGGTGGGATGATGGCACGTGCTCCACGTTGAGACAGAGCCTGATAGCACTCCCGACTATCATACGCACCATCGGCATAAACTCTCTCAACCGGAGTCTCCACCTGCTTGAGGAGTTTGGGCAGCCCGCGCGGGTCAACTACATCTTTATTGGTGATCAGAGCGGCGGCGACTTGGTGTGAGTCAGCATCGATGCAGAGGTGCAGCTTTCTCCATGTTCTATGTTTTGCCCACCCGTGCTGTCTGACCCGCCACTCGCCCTCGCCGTAGAGTTTTAGTCCAGTCGAGTCAATAACCAAGTGTTTAATCTGCTGCTTGCTTTGAGGAGAGAGAGTAAGTTGGAGATGTCGAGCGCGACGCGAGAGCGTCGAGTAGTTTGGAGCCGGGAGATCAACTTTGAGCAGGCTGAGCAGTGAACTGACTAAGCCTTCTGTCGCACGCAAAGGCAAGTGATAGACCTCTCGCAGCATCAGCGAGCAGAGGATGGCAACATCGGTGTAGGTGCGGGAACGGCCACGCCGAGCAGGGCGATCTACATTGAGCCAAGTGTCAGTCGAGTGCGTATCAATCCAGAGCGTCAGACTTCCGCGCGAGACGAGAGCTTTGTTATAGTCGTGCCAGTTGCGGATGCGATACTGCTGTTTGTTCTGAGTAGTCACGCACCGAACTTAGCAAACGTATCGCCTCCGTGACTATTTATGCAACAACGCCGCGCGCCACCTAACAACTCATTCAACCGGACGCGCAATTAGCGAGTCTTTCATCGAGAACTTGTCCCTTGCGGCGGTTCATGCGCGCCGGTTAATTCGGGCGTTGGATTGCTTTGAGTATTGAGCGAAGGCAGGAAGCTTACCTATGCGCCTCATCTTGGTTGTTCTGCTTATTGCCGCTCTCGGCGCTGCCATCTCTTGCGGATCAGCTCAGCGACAGACTTCGGTTGCCATCGAGCAGGCCGATCCTCAAAGGTTCGTTGTCTCCGGCAAGGGTATCTTGGATGTCTTTGATATATCCGGCCCGGTTCGTCGTTGCGAGGCAACGTGGGATCAGGATAGGCTGCCTGCCACGGAGAAGTATTGGGAGATTGCTCCCGTTGGGGATTTTGATGTGAGCCGTTTCGCGGAGCTGGGGCCGATTGTTTACGGCAGAGTCCCCGCTGGCTTCAGGCAAGTCACGCCCGCGAGGGGAGAGCCACCTCCGATTTGTGAAGGCGGCCCGTATAGCGTGAGCTTGCACATCAGAAACGGCAGCGGCGTGAATATGATCTTTGTCGTCCGGGGTGGCAAGATAATCACGGAGGTAGATGGCGATTGAGCTATCGCCCGGCGGCGCAATCCAACAACCGCTTGCAGCCGACCCCGCGATAGCGTGGCTCTCAAGATGCTTCCTCGCGCTCAGGTTGGATGCTATTCGCGCGGGGCGGCTGAAGCGGGGCGTTAGGCGGCAATTGTGAGCATGGAGTTGATGCACAAAGACCAGCAGTTTAATGGCTTCCGACAGGTGTGGACGGAGCGCCCTGATGGGGTGTTCCACGGTTCTTACACCGTTTACTGGGAGAGCGGCCCGATTCTGTGCCTGCGGGGGCAGTATCATCACGGCCAGCAAGAAGGTCTCTGGACATATTGGGATCGTGCGGGCAAGGTAGAGCGGCAAGCGCGTTTTGAGAATGATGAA
>DATHBB010000317.1:0-5875 GCA_035296385.1 Pyrinomonadaceae bacterium
ATGCGGTCACACAGGCGGCAGCGAAACCGTTGGCTGCCGGAGGCATTGAGGCCGCTCTTAATCTGTTGGTGTGTTGATTGGCAGTAGGTACATTGACTCATCCGAGCCTTATAACCCAACTACTGCTGTTTAGTCACTCCCGCCCGCACGCGTCGTTTGTTGACGCTCGACGGTCGGAAAGGTTACTGTGCGGCTTCGCCGTGTGGCAAACGCTTTCGCACGTCAAAAGCGCGTGGGCGTCCGTGTCGTCCGGCGCGTTATATAGCCAAAGACAGGAAAATTCACGGAGGAAATTTTATGCGCCCACGCCCGTACGTTTACGCTCTCATCCTTGTCTGTCTCACCATCACACACGCCCGCGCACAACAGGACTTCTCGAAGGTGCAGATGAAGGCGACGAAAGTGGCGGGCAACATCTACATGCTCGAAGGCGCGGGCGGCAACATCGGCGTCTCCGCAGGCGCGGACGGCATACTCATCGTTGACGATCAATTCGCGCCGCTCGCGGACAAGATTCGCGCCGCGCTCAAAGAGATCAACCCCGGCCAACTTCGCTTCGTCCTCAACACACATTATCACGGCGACCACACAGGCTCGAACGTCGTGTTCGGCAAAGAGGCGACCATCATCGCGCACGACAACGTCCGCGCCCGACTCGCCACAGAGCAGACGGTGCTCGGTCAAAAAATTCCCGCCGCGTCGAAAGAGGCTCTGCCCGTCATCACCTACGCGCAATCCGTCTCCATCCATTTCAACGGCGAGGAGATTCGCGTCATACATTTCCCCGCAGGCCACACGGACGGCGACAGCGTCATCTTCTTTCACAACTCGAACGTCGTCCACATGGGCGACCATTTCTTCGCCAACCGCTTCCCGTTCGTTGATATAGATCACGGCGGCAGCGTCGAAGGCTTGACGAAAAACATCGGCGCTATGATCGCGCGCATACCCGCCGACATAAAGATCATCCCCGGCCACGGCCCCCTGTCCACGCTCGACGATCTCAAACGCTACCACCGCATGTTAAACGAGACGACGGCCATCATCCGCAAAGGCATGGGCAAAGGCAAAACGGTCGCCCAACTCAAAGCCGCCGGACTCCCCGAAGAATGGAAGACGTGGGGCACGGGCTTCATCAGCACCGACCGCTGGATCGAAACCGTCTTCAACAGCCTCTCGAAAAAAGGCAAAAAGTAAGCGCCCAACAGGAAATCAAACCTTCACCGCAGAGGCGCAGAGTTAACGCAGAGTGGGCGCAGAGAAAGTGTTGAATCTTTCTCTGCGCCCACTCTGCGCTCCACTCTGCGCCTCTGCGGTGAAGGTTTTTTATGTCTCCCGCAATCGCAAAGCACCATAAATCTCGACTTACTCCAGACGATAATTCGGCGCTTCCTTCGTGATGACCACGTCGTGGACGTGCGACTCGCGCAGACCCGCGGCGCTGATGCGTACGAAGCGCGTGTTCTCTTGAAATTCGCGGATGTTGCGACAGCCCGTGTAGCCCATTCCGGCGCGCAGGCCGCCGACGAGTTGCGTCACCATGTCGGAGAGCGTGCCCTTGTAGGGGACGCGCCCCTCGATGCCTTCAGGGACGAGTTTGGATTCGATCTCGGTCGCTTCCTGCGCGTAGCGGTCGCGCGAGCCTTCGCGCATCGCGCCGATTGAACCCATGCCGCGATAGGCTTTGAACGAGCGACCCTGAAACAAGATCAACTCACCCGGCGACTCTTCCGTGCCCGCGAACAGAGAACCGATCATCACCACGTCCGCGCCCGCCGCAATCGCCTTCGCCACGTCGCCCGAAAATTTCACGCCGCCGTCGGCGATGACCGGCACGCCCGAGCCGCGCGCCGCCTGCACGCAGTTCGTGATGGCGCTGATCTGCGGCACGCCCGCGCCCGTCACCACGCGCGTCGTGCAAATTGAGCCGGGGCCGATGCCGACTTTGATGGCGTCAACGCCCGCTTCTATGAGTTCGCGCGTCGCTTCGCCGGTGGCGACGTTTCCGGCGATGAGTTGCGTGTCGGGATGGCGGCGGCGCATCTCGCGCACGGCTTCTATCACGCGCGTCGAGTGCCCGTGCGCGGTGTCCACGACGAGACAGTCAACGCGCGCGGAGACGAGCGCGTCGGCGCGTTCTTTGAAGTCGCCGGTCGCGCCGATGGCGGCGGCCACGCGCAAACGTCCGAGATCGTCTTTCGCGGCGGACGGGTATTTGATCGCCTTCTGTATGTCCTTGACGGTGATCAAACCTTTGAGGCGCTTGTCGTCGTCGATGACGAGGAGTTTTTCGATGCGGTGCTTTTGCAGCACGGACTTGGCCTGTTCGAGCGTTGTGCCGACGGGGACGGTAACGAGGTTCGGCTGCTTCGTCATCACTTCGCTGACGGGGATGTCGAAGCGCGTCTCGAAGCGCAGGTCGCGGTTGGTGATGATGCCGACGAGGTGGCCGTCTTCGTCTACGACGGGCACGCCGGAAATCTTGTAGCGCTCCATCACGGCGAGCGCCTCACGGACGGGGCGGTCGTAACGAATCGTCACGGGGTCAACGATCATGCCGGACTCGGAGCGCTTCACCTTGTCAACTTCTTCGGCCTGTCGTTCGATGGGCAGATTTTTGTGTACGACGCCGATGCCGCCCTGTTGCGCGATGGCGATGGCGAGTCCGGCTTCGGTGACGGTGTCCATCGCGGCGGAGCAGAGCGGGATGCGCAGGGAGATGCCGCGCGTGAATTGCGTGGAGGTGTCGGTTTCGTTCGGCAAAACGTCGGAGCGACCGGGCACTAGGAGAACGTCGTCGAAGGTCAGGCCTTCTGTGAGATCGTGTGTGATCATAATGGGTTAAAAAAACTCCCTTCCAAAAACTCGAATGGAGCGCCGAGGCGGCTCACGGTCTGGGATGAAAATTTGAGCGTTGAAGTTTGGACTAAAGGCGAGCGTAACAAAGCGCAGAGGCGCGCGCAAGGCGAGAGCCGAGCGGGCGGCGCGGGTCGCGCGCGTTGTGCTCGTCGGGCGGGGCTTAGGGTCTTTGCAGCAGTTGTTCGTAACCGTCCTTTGTGATCACGAGCTCGACGAGCGGCTTGCCTTTCGCGTCCGTCGGGATGTTCGCGGGGCGTCCGTTGATCAAGACTTCGATGGCCGTCGCTTTGCTCTTGGAGAATTGCACGCTCAGACGCTCCGACGGCTTGAAGTCCTTGACTTGATCCGCCGCGAGAATCCCGTCGCTGTTCGATTCCTCATCAACGCGCGTGCGCAACCAAACGTCCTCGCCCTTCGCCTTGATCTGTACGTTCAAGCCGCTTGCCGCCGGATTCGTGGAGGCGGACGACGGATCGGGCGCGCCGGGCGTTTGCGCGGGCAGCGTTTGATCGTTCGTGCCCGGATTGGTCGTTCCCGTCTGAGCCGTTGGCGAGGCGTTGTTGTCCGGATTATTGCGGCGCTGGTAGTAGTGCAGCCCCGCGTAGATGCCGAGCGAGATGATGGAGAGGATGACGAGGCTCAAGATGCCGGTGACGATGGGCGAGCGCGCCGTGTCGCCGTCCATGTAGATGCGCGAAGACTGGCGCGAGGTCGGGAGTTCGTCGGGTTCTTCGCCATGCGCGCGCGCGACTTCCGTGTAGGCGCTGACGGCTTCGGCCTCGTTGAAGCCGACGGCCTTGGCGTAGGCTTTGATAAAGGAGCGGTTGAAGATGCCGCCGGGGAGTTCCTTGTAGTCGTCCTGTTCGATGGCTTCGAGGTAGCGGCGGGCGATGCGCGTGTGGTCTGATAGTTCGCGCAGGGAGACGCCGCGCGCCTCGCGCGCCGCACGCAAGCGCGCGCCGAGAGACGACTCAGCACCGCCAGCTCTTGCGTGTTCTTCAGAGTTCTGGTCGGGCGTCTTAGAGTTCACTTGGTCGCTTGTTCGTTAGTAGCTCAACGGTCGCTTGAGTTAATGCCAGCGCGCTTACGGTTCGTCGGCAACGTGCGGCGTCTCCGCACAGGCCGCAACTTTTGGCGCGAATATAACTTGCGGTGCGCGAGCGTGTCAAACTCAAGTTTTTTCGGGCGCGCGGGCGCGTGCCTTGATTCTTGCCGCGCGGGGTGCTACGTTGACGCGTTCAGGCAGCCAAACTAAAATCGTTTTTAACTTTTACAATCACAGCAAAGCGAGGAGACGACTCATGCCTCTCGAAGCACTTGGAATGGTCGAGACGAAAGGTTTTGTCGGCGCGGTCGAAGCGGCGGACGCGATGGTCAAGGCCGCCAACGTTCAACTATTGGGGAAAGAGTATATCGGCGCGGGCTACGTGACGATCTTCGTGCGCGGCGACGTGGGCGCGGTGAAGGCCGCGACGGACGCGGGCGCGGCGGCCGCGCGACGCGTCGGCGAACTGATCAGCGTCCACGTCATCCCGCGCCCGCACGGCGAGGTCGAGCGCGTGCTGCCCAAGAACGGGCGCACCGGCTATAGCCCGGACGAGCGCGCCATCCAGGGCGGAGGCGGCGGCGGCCAACTCGGCGAAGGCGACCAGGGACGCTCTCTCCCCGCCGGCTCGCGCGAGAACAACAAGGAAAGAAGTAAATAGAGGTCAGAGGTTGGAGATCAGAGGTCGGTGAAAACTGTTTTTACTAGTCTCTGACCTCTGATCTCTAACCTCTGCTTTTGGAGGTTTGTCATGTCAGTTGACAAAGACCTGGTGTCGGTGCAGCAGGCGCGCGATCTGGTCGAGGCGGCGCACCGGGCGCAGATCGAACTGGCGCGATTCGACCAGGCGCGGGTTGACCGCATCTGCGAGGCGATGGCGCAGGCCGCTTTGCGCGAGGCGACGCGGCTCGGCGCGATGGCCGTCGAGGAGACGGGCTTCGGCATCCCCGACGATAAGCGCGAGAAGAATCGCTTCGCGGCCGAAGACGTGTGGAACGCGTTCCGAAGCTTACGCACGGTCGGCGTCGTCTCCGAATCGAAAGACGTGGTCGAGATCGCCAGCCCGCGCGGCGTCGTCTGCGGCATCATCCCTTCGACGAACCCCACCTCCACGGCGATCTTCAAAATCCTCATCTCGATAAAATCCCGCAACGCCATCGTCCTGTCGCCCCACCCGTCGGCCGCCAAGTGCATCAACGAGACGGCGCACATCATGCGCGAAGTGGCGGTCAAGGAAGGCTTGCCCACAGACGCCATCGGCTGCATGTCAACCGCCACCATCGAAGGCACGGAAGCCTTGATGAAGAATCGCCTGACCGCCGTGATCCTGGCGACCGGCGGCATCGGCCTCGTCCGCGCGGCTTATTCGTCGGGCAAGCCCGCTTTCGGCGTCGGCCCCGGCAACGTGCCGGTCTTCGTCGAGCGCACGGCGGACGTAGCCCTCGCCGTGCAGAATATTCTGACGGGGAAGACTTTCGACAACGGGACGATCTGCGCCTCGGAGCAGGCGGTGGTCGCCGACGCGCCCGTGGCGAAAGCGGTGCGCGCGGAATTTGAGCGGCAGGGCGGCCATTTTTTGAGCGCGGCCGAAGCCGACCAACTCGCTAAAGTCGTCGCCACGCCGCAGAGGACTTTGAATCCGGGCATCGTCGGCAAGTCGGTCGAAGTGATCGCGCGGATGGCGGGCTTGAGCGTGCCGAAGGGGACGCGCTGTTTGATGGCGGACGTGGGCGGCGTCGGCCGCGAGCACCCGCTCTCGATGGAGAAGCTGTCGCCGATACTCGCCTTTTATGTCGAGGACGGCGTGGAGCGCGGCGCGGCGCGCTGCTTCGAGATTTTGAGTTACGGCGGGATGGGGCACACGGCCGGCATCCACACGCGCTCGCGCGACGTGGCGAAGGCTTACGGCATGGAGATGCCCGCCTCGCGCGTCGTCGTCAACACGCCGACGACGCACGGCGCAATCGGCTT